>JAEZKY010000179.1 GCA_023435985.1 Bacillota bacterium
GTACAGAAGGTATTATCAAAAGTGGGGATGGAGGTGACAGCACTTGGAAATCATGAATTCGATTGGGGGTTAGATACAATAAATAATGAAACTATGCAGGGTGCAGGATATGAAATTGTCTGCTCCAACTTGCACAATAGAAAAGATGACACAAGGACATATAAACCATATAAGATAATAGAAAAAGATGGTACAAGAATAGCTGTAATAGGAGCTATATTAAATGATGTCCCTACTATAGTGTTGCCAGCTAATATAGCTAATTATAAAGTTACAGATGCAGCAGAAGAAATAAATTCTTGCGCTAAAAAAATTAGAGATAATAATGAAGCAGATGTCGTTCTTGCAGTAGTACATGATGGAGAGGATTCATTAGATAATATTATAAGTAATTTGCATGGGGTAGATGCAGTTTTTGGAGGACATACTCATACAATCGAGGATAAGGTTGTAAGGGATGCAGATAATAAGGATGTACCAAAATTAAATGCTTGCAATGCAGGTAAAGGATATATAGATTTAAAAATTTCTTTAGATGGAAGCAATAAAATAATTGGCTTCTCAAAAAAAGGTACAAATTGGAATGGACTTACTGTGAACAGTAACACTCAAGTAGATGAAAACTGCAAGGAAATTGTTGATAAAGCTAATGATGATTTAGCACCAATTTTTAAAGAAATTATAGGCTCTGATGATGTGGACTATACAAGTGAACAAAATGATAACCCTTTTGGAGAATCTCAACTTGGAGATTGGATGGCAGATGTTGTGAAAAACAATGTAAATGCTGATGTAGGTATGGTTAATAACGGAGGCATAAGATTAAGTCCAATTCCTAAAGGAAATATTACTGTAAGTACTATTTTTTATTTAATGCCATTTGATAATACCATTACTACAGTTAATATGACCGGTGCACAGCTTAAAAATCTTATTGAACAGGCAATTGCTGATAATACTGGAAAAGGGCTTCAAGTTTCAGGAATAAAAATTACTTATGATTCATCTAAGCCTTCCTATGTAAAAGCAGTTATAGATTCAGATGGAAAAGTTATAACACCTGAAGTTCCAGGTCAAAGGGTTAAAAGTATAGCTAAAGAAAAAGATGGAACAACTATAAAGGATGATGATAAGTTAACAGTAGCTGCTCCAGACTTTGTTGCTACAGGAGGAGATAATTTTACAGAGTTTACATTGCCAGAAATTAAGAATACCTATGTGGACACTCATACTCTTGTAAGGGATGCCTTAATTCAAGATGTTAAGAAAAATGGAAAAATAGTTGTGAACTTAAATGAAAGAATAAAAAATGATACGGGCTCAGCTGGTTCCCCAGTAGAAACAACGATTAATGGAGCTAAGGCTTTAGCATCTCAAGGTACTTTGGTTAAAGTAACAGGCTATGTAAGTGGAGTAAATGGAAAGACTGTATTTTTACAAGATAATCCTGCAAATCCAACTGCAGGAATAGTAGTATATAATACATGTGGAGCAAAGATCTCAAATGGAGACAAGATTACAACTACAGGAAAGTTATCTATTTATAATGGGTTAACGGAAATAACTCCAAGTAAAGTATCGGATGTTACGACTGTAAGTAATGGAAATACAATTATACCTAAAGAAGTAACAATAGGAGATATTAATGATGACTTGCAGGGAGAATTAATCAAAATTAAAAATGCCGCTTTTAAAAGTATAGATACAACTGCATCTTCAATGATAAGTGATTCTACAGGCAGCATTGCAATATATAAAATGCCAGTCATAGAGGGATTAAAGGCTAATGATGTAAAGGATGTTACAGCTAATGTATCGAAATATAATACCTTCGAATTAATAGTGACAGATCCAAGTGAAGTTGCTGATCCTGGAAGTAGTCAGGTTGGCTTAGCATCTACAATATCAATATTAGCTACTTCTGATATTCATGGCAATGTGTTAAATTTTGATTATGGTACAAATAAAGCACCTGCTAAAGGTCAAGGATTAGCTAAGGTTTCAACATATGTGAATAATGTAAGAGCTTCTAATCCAAATGTCATGTTAGTTGATGATGGAGACACAATTCAAGGAACTCCACTTTCTTATTATTATGACATGATAGATAAAAATTCTTTTTACCCAATGGCAAAGGCTATGGGAGCAATGAAGTATGATACAGAAACTTTAGGAAATCATGAATTTAATTATGGTCTTGAAACCTTAAACAGAGTAATCAATGACTATAAGAGTCAAGGAATTCATGTTTTATCTGCTAATACCTATGAAAATGATGGCTCAAATTATGTAGAGCCATATTATATTAAAGCATTCAATATAAATGGGAAGAGTGTAAAAGTTGGAATATTAGGATTAACAACTAAGTGCATTCCAAACTGGGAGGATCCTGAGCATTATAAAGGCCTTCATTTCAATGATTTAGTCGACGAAGCTAAAAAGTGGGTGCCAGTTGTGAAAGGCAAAGGAGCTGATATTGTAATTGTAACAGCACATAGCGGAGAAGAAGGATCTAGCGATGTTATTCCTGAAAATCAGATAAAAGCTATAGCAACCGGAGTATCTGGTATAGATGCCATAGTTGCAGGGCATGCCCATTCAGTAATAAATGATACAAGCTTGAAAAATCCTGATGGAAAGGTTGTACCAGTATTGGAACCGGGAAAGTGGGGAAATTATGTATCACAAATAGATATAAGTATAGATGGTAATAATAATTTAAGTGGAATAAAAACTAAAAATGTTGTAATGGACAATACTATTGCAGAAGATCCTAATATCGTTTCATTAATAGAACCATATCAGGAAAGAACGTTAGACTATACAGCAACAGTAATAGGACAGGCAACGGATGCATTTTCTGGAGATGGGCAAACTACTAACCCAACGGCCATAATGGAATTAATAAATAAAATTCAAGCTCAAACAGCAAATACACAATTATCAATAGCGGCACCACTAAGTTCATCTGCCAATATACCAAAGGGGGCTATAACTATTAAGGATATTATGGGAACCTACGTATATGAAAATTATCTTTATGGAATAAAGATGAATGGGGCTCAGTTAAAGAAATGGATGGAATATTCCATGAGATATTATAAGCAGGCTGCAAGTAAAACAGATCCAATTGAAAAAGATTCTGTATTAAATGTTCCAGATTATAATTTAGATCAGTTATATGGAGCAACTTATGATGTGGATCTAACAAAAACAGTTGGAAGCAGAATAGTTAATTTAAAATATAATGGAAAACCAATTAATGATACAGATATATTTACAGTAGCTATAAATGATTATAGATATAATGGTGGCGGTGGTTTTATGCAGGCTGCTGGAATCAGTAATACAGATCCTAGCATAGTTACTTATAGTTCAGCAAAAGCTTTAGGAGATGACGGACAGGTTAGAAGCTTAATGATGTCATATATTAAAGCAGACCAAATAATAAGTCCAACTTGCTCAGATAACTGGAAACTTTATATGGAGAATGTTCCAATAAATAATACAGGATCCAATGGTTCAAGTGGTGATTCTAATAATAATACAAATACTAATACTGGAAGTAGTTCTCATCACCATAGTTCAAGCAGTAACAGTAATGATGATAATACATCTAATAGTTTAAGTAATTCTAATAATAGTGGAAATAATAATGTGCAAACAGGGCAAAATAACAATGTATCCAAGAATAATTGGAGCGAAATAAGTGGTAAGTGGTACTATTTGAACGATCAAGGAGCAAAAATAGTAAATACTTGGAGACAAATTAATAATCAATGGTATCACTTTGGAAAAGATGGAATTATGGAAACAGGATGGCTTAAAGATAGTAATGGAAAGTGGTACTATCTTCAAGAAAATGGTGCAATGAAAACAGGGTGGCTATTAGATAAGAATAATAATTGGTATTATTTGAATAATGATGGCTCCATGACAGCTGGATGGTTTGAAGATAGTGATGGTAAATGGTATTATTTCGAGGAAAATGGAGTAATGGCTAAAGATGAATATATTGGAGATTACTATGTAAATGAACATGGAGAATACGCTGCATAAAAAGGATTCTAAATAACGGAAAAATTTAAAAAATAAAATAAAAAACAAAGGAGGAAAACCTATGGAGAAAAACATGAAAGACTTTAAAAGCTGCAAGGGAAAAGCTTCTGATAGTTCAAGAACTTGCAGCTCATGTGGTTCCAATGGCACTTTGCCATCTCAAGATGGTAATGATTCTGTTCTTAATAAGCAGGCAGAGGATAATTCTGAAAGCTTTATGGATAATCCAAGAACTCTTACTCCTAGAGGTACTGCCATTAAGCTGAAATTAAGTGATTTAATAGTCAATGTATTTAAGAAACATACCCCAGAAGAGAGAGAAAACACTTTTATCTGTGGAACAGCTTTAACATCACCTAAGGAAAACGAAATATGTTCTAAATGGCCTAAACCTTGGTTATATTCAAGAGTTTTTATTTTATTTGCATTAACCTTTATTGGCCTTGTGGCATTACTTGGAGTTTTTAGAAATATATTAGCATATCCAGGAATTGTATTTATAGGTGCATTAATGATACCATTTTCCTTGCTTGTTTTTTTCTGGGAGGTGAATGCTCCAAGAAATATTAATATTTTTGATGTGGTTAAAATATTTTTCCTTGGAGGAATTTCTTCCTTGCTCATGACAATGATATTAGATACAGTTGTTTCTATTAGGGATGTAAACTATTATGGCGCAGTCATAATAGGTATTACTGAAGAGCTGGCTAAATTTATTGTAGTTGCATATTTTTTAAGAGGAAGTGATAGGAAATATATATTAAATGGATTGCTCCTTGGAGCAGCAATTGGATCTGGATTTGCAGTTTTTGAAACAGCTGGATATATATTTGCTTATGGCTCAGAAATCCGTGCGATGATGAGCATAATTTATACAAGAGGAATTTTGGCCTTTGGAGGCCATATTGTCTGGGCGGCTATCTCTGGAGCAGCTTTGGTAATGGTGAAAGAAGATAATAGATTAAAAATCAAGTATATCTTGAACATTAAATTTCTTAAATATTTTATTACTGTAATAGGATTACATGCAATTTGGGATATGCCAATATATATAGGAAATCTTCCTTATGTTCAAATAGTACTTACTATAACAGCCTGGATTATTATATTAATGTTAATTAGTGCAGGATTAAAGCAAATTTCAAGTTTGACTTTTGCACAAAGAGCCTAAGCTAAATTCAAGTGAAAAATTTCAAGTAATTAAATATAAGTTCCTTTTTAGTTTAGTGGCAAAATGATAAAATGCTCTATGCACAGTTTATAAATAGTATTTATGATATAATAAACATAGATGTTACATTGTACTAGATAGGATGAGTGAAAATGAATTTAAAACAATTAAGTATTGAAGACATTGAGGAAGTATATTATAAATATGCAGAGAAGGATTTTCCGCCTGAAGAATTAAAGCCTTTTAATATGATAGAGAAACTTATAAAGAAGAAAATTTATATATGTTACGGATTGTATGAGAAGGAACAGCTGCTAGCCTATGCATTTTTAGTTACTGGAAAGTCATATTTGTTAATTGATTATTATGCAGTCTGCTCTGAGCATAGAGATAAAGGAATAGGAAGCAGATTTTTAAATATTTTGAAAGATCAATTTAAAAATTATGATGGAATAATTGTGGAAGTAGAAAAGATTGAAGATGCTCCCGATGAAGATGAAAAGATAATTCGAAAAAGAAGAATAGATTTTTATAAACGAAATGAAATGAAAATGACTAAAATATCGATTTGCTTATTCAATGTAAATTATTCGATTATGTGCTTATGTAGCAGCAAAGTGGAAGATTTAGATATTTACAAAGGTTTAGAGAGCATTTACCAGGAAATCATTCCAGAAAAATTATATTTGCAGTATGTTAAATTAATATTGAATTAGAAGAATTATGATATTGAAAAATGCAATTTTAGAATTTATAATATTAATAACATATAAGTTTTAAAGAATCAATTTATCACAACGGATAACTTAATAAAAGGCTACGAAGTCTAATGAATATACTTAAAAGGTATATGAATTAGGCTTTTTTATATATGAAATACATTTTTGAAAAGCCTGTGGCTTTTCTTCCTAAATTGTTGTAGGGAGGTATATATGGTTAATGAGATTGCAGTATATATAAATAACTTAGACGAAATTGCAGATTTAAATGAAACTGGACTAATTAAAGTATTTTCAAAGTATACTGATGATTGGGAGGTTATAAGGGCACTTCCGTTTAAATTTCATAGTACAAAAGAAAAGGAAGATATAAGATTAGATACACTTAATATTGCAGAGGTGCTTGGAAGCTGTAAAATTTTTGTGGCAAAAGAATTTTCAGATTTAGCATATACAATGCTTGAAGGCATGGGGGTTAGTACTTGGAAAATGAAGGGAAGGCCAAGTGAAATTCTCGATTATATATTGGAAAAGGAAAAGGAAGAAGCTGAAGAGATTAAAATTATAGATTCAGCAAATTCTAATGATAAAAAGCAAACTGTTAAGCCAATGGAGATTGGAAATAATGGATACTATATTTTAAACGTCAGAGAACTACAAGATCATAATATTGGTATCACAACAAAGCAAGCTTTAATGCCTTTTTTAAATGAAGGAAATTTCAATGAATTAATATTAACATGTAGTCATATTCCAGGCTGGATGGAAAGTTATTTAACTAAGCTCAATTTCAATTTTCAGTTTTCAGAAGTAGGAGAAGGGGATTATCTGATAATAGTAAACAAAAAATAATTATTACATAAAGATAAGGAGGTGATGTTTATGGAATACAAAGAAGAAGAAAATTATCCTAAAATGAATATTGAAGCCTTTTCAAAAATGATATCTGAAAATTGGGATATTGATGAAGAAATTATAACTAATTATATTTTGGCTAACATTAGCCTTAGTTTAACTAGAAGTAGTGAAATGAAAAGAGAAATTGATAAAATATACATGAGCGATGAACTTAAGTATTATAATGCGGCTAAAAAATCTCCTTGCATAAACTACAGTATTATTATGCAGGGAACCCTTGAGCAGGAAATACAGGCGAGAAGAGTATTGGGGATTTTAGTAGAATCTGAGTTTGATAATAATGTGAGAAGTAAAGTAATTAAATTACTTAGAAAATATTATCCCGTTATATTTAATTCTGTAAAAAAGAAGAATAACGAAAAATTGAAGAATAAATATATGAAAATGGATATAATCACTAGAAATGTAGAGGCAAGATTTGATGCAGCAATATATTTGTATTTTTCTATACATGTTTCTCCTGAAAGTGTAGACCAAGGATTTATAATATCTATATTGGAGGATATAGAGAATTTTGAATTTGGGAATATAATAAATCAAAATATTGAAGCGGAACTAGAAAGATATAAAGTTCAAATACAAGAAATAAAAGTATTATTAAAGAGAGAATATGGAAGAACATTTAATTATAAAGATATTATAAGGCACAATAATGAAGAAATAAGAAACAGTGGAGAGTTTTTAGAAGATTTGTTTTTAAGCAATAAACTCAGTATAAATCATCTTTTTAAAGATTTTGAATTTATTAATATTGATAAGATAATTTTGTCTTATGTCAGAATATCTAAAAACAAAGATCCAGAAATAATAGTACATAATATTATTAACGGGATATTTGTGCAATCCCTTTTAAATGAATATCAGAATGTAAGAAAGCTCTATATAGAGAAAAATGGAGAAGAGTTAAATTTTAAGTTAAAAGAGCTTGAACAAAGATTAAATAGGGTTGAAGTTGAAAATAGCAGCTTAAAAAGTAAACTTGAAGAACTAAATGAAGAAAAAGCATCATATGATAAAAATTTAGCCTATGAAATAAATAAATTAGACAATGCACATAAATTAGAAATAAAGGTAATGGAAGAACGACTTAAAAATCTCGAAAATAAACTAAATGAAGAAAAAAATCTTAGAGCTGAGCTGGAATCTTTAAGAGAATACGAGCTTAATTTAAGTGATGATAGTGAAAATTTAGATTTAAATAAAAATTTAGAAGATTATATTGAAAATAAGAAAATAATTATAATTGGAGGGGATAAGGAGTGGAGACGAAGGTTTAGAATTAAATATCCACAAATAAGAACATTAAATGGATTTAATGAGAACTTTGATATAAATGCCTTAAATAATGCTGATTATATATTTTTCTATACTAAATATATGAATCATTCAACTTTTCATAAAGCCATGAATTATATAAAGTTTAATCAATGTAATTTTGGGTATATTGGAAAAACTAATATGGAACTTGTTGAACAGGAGATAATAGATAAAATAAGTAAAAGTACTTAATTAATTCAAAAGTCATTTCAAATTTAAAGTGATTAATTTTCTATAAATTAAATGTTAAAATAATGTAAAACTTAAGTGAAGCTTCAAATTATATTTATTATGATAATCGCATATATAATTATAAAGTCCAAAAATTAATTAGAAATAGGAGGCTTCTATTTATGAAAGGTTTTGCAATGTTAGGTATTAGTGAAGTTGGTTGGATTGAAAAGGAAAAACCAATAGCAGGTCCATATGATGCAATTGTACGGCCATTGGCAGTGTCACCATGTACATCTGACATTCACACTGTTTATGAAGGTGCGCTTGGAGAAAGACATAATATGATTTTAGGCCATGAAGCTGTAGGCGAAATTGTTGAGGTTGGGAGTGAAGTTAAGGAGTTTAAAGCTGGAGATAGAGTAATAGTTCCTTGTACAACTCCAGATTGGAGATCTTTAGAAGTCCAAGCTGGAGTTCAGCAACATTCAAATGGCATGCTTGCAGGATGGAAATTTTCAAACTTTAAGGATGGAGTGTTTGCAGAGTATTTTCATGTAAACGATGCAGATATGAACCTTGCTATATTACCTAAAGAAATACCTATAGAAAGTGCTGTTATGATAACAGACATGATGACTACTGGCTTTCATGGTGCAGAACTTGCAGATATACAAATGGGATCTAGTGTTGCAGTAATTGGTATAGGAGCAGTTGGTCTAATGGCTATTGCTGGAGCAAAGCTAAGAGGAGCAGGCAGAATCATAGGTGTAGGAAGCAGAAAAGCCTGCGTTGAGGCAGCAAAATTTTACGGAGCAACAGATATTATAAATTATAAGCACAATCATATTGTACAGCAGATAATGAGAATAACAAATGGTAAAGGGGTTGATCGTGTAATTATAGCTGGTGGAGATACTAAGACATTGTCGCAGGCTGTAGAAATTGTCAAACCAGGAGGAGTAATTTCTAATATTAATTATTATGGAAGAGAAGGTACTTTAGAAATACCACGTGTAGAGTGGGGATGTGGGATGGCTCATAAAACCATAAAAGGAGGACTTTGCCCAGGCGGACGTCTTAGAGCAGAAATGTTAAAGGATATGGTAATGTATAACCGTATAGATCTAAGCAAGCTGGTTACACATGTATTTTATGGTTTTGAGCACATAGAAGAAGCTCTCATGTTAATGAAAGAAAAACCAAAAAATTTAATCAAAGCAGTAGTGGTAATATAGAAAATAGTTTTAGGTAATTAAAAGCAAAGAAAAATATATTTCTTTGCTTTTATTATAAAGTAAATATATATGACAAATGGAATTTTTATTTGTGTGATTGTTCCTTATTAATATGATTTGATTGAAAAGAATTAGCATAAATGTATACATATTTGATTGAAGAATCATAATAGTATAGATATCAGAATATAAATTTTGTTCGTAAATTATAAATTAAATAAGGATGATGAAATTATGATTAAATTAGTATTAATAAGACATGGTGAAAGCCTTTGGAATTTAGAGAATAAATTTACTGGATGGACTGATGTAGATCTATCAGAAAATGGACTTTTTGAAGCCAGAAGGGCAGGAAAAATACTTAAAGAAAATGGATTTACTTTTGATGAAGCATACACATCCGTTCTTAAGAGGGCAATAAGAACATTGTGGATAGCGCTTTACGAAATGGATTTAATGTGGATACCAGTATATAAGTCATGGCGGCTAAATGAGAGGCATTATGGAGCATTGCAAGGATTGAATAAAGAGGAAACAGCTAAAAAATATGGAGAAGAGCAGGTTCATAAATGGAGAAGATTTATAGATGAAAAACCTCCAGAATTAACAAAAGATGATCCGAGATATCCAGGAAATGAAATTAAATATAGAGATTTAAAGGAAGAACAAATACCTTTAACAGAAAATTTAACTGATACTGAAAATAGAGTATTAGAAGAATGGAATGAAAATATAGCTCCCGATTTAAAAGCAGGTAAAAAAATTATAATATCTGCTCATGGAAATACTTTAAGAGCTCTAATTAGATATTTAGATAACATTTCAAGTGATGGTATAGCAAGTCTAAACATTCCAACAGGAACTCCAATGGTTTATGAATTAGATGAAGAATTAAAGCCAATTAGTCATTATTATTTATCCTTTGAAGGAAAACTTCCTAAAGACTCAATTCCTAAGCATATAAATAAAGGAGAGTAAAATAGTTAGTGCTATAGAATATCTATATAAAATACGCAATTCATATGATTAGCTAAAGTTTAGATTACTAATATAAGAAAATACTAAAAAGAACAGCAGAAAATGCTGCTATTTTTAGTATTTAGAAAAATGAATATTATAGTTAATGATAAATAAGTTTAATTAAGTATATTTTTAAGATCCAGCAGATTAGAGATTTCATAGGTTGGTATGAAGTTAGTTTTATTTATAAGTCTTTTAGGATTATACCAGCAGGTATCAATATGAAAATTAATTCCTCCTTGTATATCCGAAGTTAAGCTGTCTCCGATCATAAGGATTTTACTTTTGTCTGTGTAATTTATATTTTTTACTGCTAGTTCAAATATTTTGGGATCGGGTTTTGATACACCTACTTCTTCAGATATGATTATATTTTCAAAAAACTTTGATATGGGAGATTTACCTATTCGATTATCTTGTACATATTTAAGACCATTAGTAACCATGATTAATTTGTAATCTTTGCTGAGACTTTCCACTAATGATATACTGTCTTCATATAAAAATGACGCCTTAGCTAAGTGCTTCGCATAGAATTTTGAAAATACAACTTCATCAAATTTTACATTTAATTTGTCAGCAAATCTTTTAAATCTTTCAACCTTCAATTTCTCCTGGGTAATAAGACCTTCTTCAAGTTCTTTCCATATAGCTGTATTTACTTCATTATAAATTTTTAGATGGTAATTTTCATCATAATGTATATTAAAGTCAAGAATTGTATTTTTCAGAGCTTGTCTTTCTGATTTCTTAAAATCAAATAATGTTTCATCTGCATCAAATAGTATAATTTCGTATTTCATAAATGGCCTCCTAAGTTTTAGGCACAATCAAAAAAATAACAAGCCCATCTGCCAGACTATTTTCCATAATCCTTCGTCGGCAAAATCCCATGATAGGCCCGCTATGAAGGGATTTTGCCTCCTTGCCTAATGAAAAATATTCATGTCAGCTTTGGACCTGTTATTTATTTTCATGTGCTTTAGTTAATGTATAATCTGCTTTACTTTGCTTAATATATAAGTTACCATAGTTATGCAAATTTATATAGGACAAATGTCGTATTTTAAGGAGGATTTATGAAAAAAATATTAGATAAAGATCTCTTATATAAATATTATATTAAGTATGAAATAGAAAGAATTTTTGATAAAAATATAGTTAATTATGTACAGCTTAATTTTTATGAAAAGGGAGAGCTTATATTAGAAACAGAAACAGAACTGAAATATTATTATATGCTTGTAGATGGAAAAGTGAAAATATCATACCTTTTTGAAAACGGAAAATCAATGTTTTTAAAGTTTTATAAAGATTTCGTTGATATAGGAGATTTAGAATTTTTAAAAAATGAGCCTATAAAATGTAATGTTGAGGCTATAGAAAATACATATTTAATTGCAATACCAACAGCTATTATTAGAAAACATTATATGGATAACACTAATTTTCTCCATCATTTAGTAGATTCCTTAAGTGAAAAGCTTGATGGGATAATAAATAACAGTTCTTATAATTATGTATATCCTCTTATTAATAGATTGGCTAGCTATTTACTTGAGCACCTGACAGGTGAAAATTGCATAATTTTAGACTCATCCTATAAAGAAATTTCTCAATTTTTAGGTACAACTTATAGACATTTAAGTAGAACTTTTAAAGAATTAGAGGCAGCAGCAATAATAAAATGTGAAAGTAGGAAGATATATATATTGAAGAGAGAGGAACTTAAAGAACTATCAAAAAATTCCTATATAAAATCTCTATAGTATATAATAAAATTTAGCTTTTTCTATTTATAAAAGTTATGATTAAATTTTATAGATAAAAAACTTCATATAACTTCAGATTATATAAAGCATAAATAATATGTATTTTTATTAAAACAAGTATTTTGTTATATTATTTTTAAGGCTTAGGCATACAAAAATAAAATGTTTAATTGACTAATGGTTGTTTTTTTAAAATGCTTTAATATGCTTTCAAATGGAGGAATGTTTATGAATATTAAATGGAATGCTCATGGTTACACAGAAGATTTTCAATTTGTACACCAATATGGAGAGGATGTACTCAATTTACTTGAGATTAAGAGTGGTATGAATATACTTGATCTCGGGTGCGGTAATGGTGCATTAACAAAAAAAATAGCTGATATGGGAGCTAATGTGATAGGTATTGATGCATCAGGAGAGATGTTAAAAGTAGCTAAAAGCAATTATCCTAATTTAACTTTTATACAAGATGATGCTGTGAAGTTTAGTTTAAAAGAACCAATGGATGTTGTATTCTCTAATGCGGTTTTTCATTGGATTGATAATCAGGAGGATTTACTCCAAAATATTTCAAATGCATTAAAAATTAAGGGATATTTAGTATGCGAATTCGGTGGAGCTGGTTGTACGGAAACAATTCATGGGGCTATTCAAAAATCCTTTGAAAAGAGAGGATTAAATTATAAACGTACTTTCTATTTTCCAACAATTGGTCAATATGCACCTATTGTTGAAAGACATGGATTAAAAGTATTGTATGCAGTTTTATTTGATCGCAAGACAAGATTAAATGGTGAAGATGGGATGAAAGAATGGATAAAAATGTTTGTTAAATTGCCTTTTGAAGGTTTAGATGAAGCGCTGGTAGATGAAATTATTGATGAAGCAATACAAAAACTAAAGCCAATTCTGTATGAAAATGGAGTCTGGTATGCAGACTATGTACGCATCAGATTAAAAGCCCAAAAGGTAGATAAATAAACCATAAAGAAAAAGTTGTTGTCTTATGTAAAATGAATATATGTTTCGGAGAAGAAATTTAAAAGGATTAGAATTTGAAGCTAGCTTTTGCTAGCTTCAAATTTATCTACATGTAAAATTGAAGGGAATAATTTCATCCAAAGTAATACAACTACTATGGTTCCTATTCCGCCAACAAGTGCGGCAGGCACAGTTCCAAGTAAAGATGCAGTAGTACCTGATTCAAATTCTCCAAGTTGATTTGAAGTACCTATAAATATCATATTTACAGAGCTGACTCTTCCTCTCATGTAATCAGGCGTTTCAAGCTGCACAAGAGTTGAACGGATAACTACACTTACAACGTCAGAAGCACCTAGTACAAAAAGTGCAAAGAAAGATAGAATAACAGATTTTGATACTGCAAAAACAATAGTGGATAAACCGAAAAAGATTACTGCTGTAAACATAGTTCTTCCAACATTATGTTTTAATGGATTTCTTGCAAGGTAAGCAGACATTAATAATGCGCCAATGGCAGGTGCTGACCTTAATATTCCAAGACCAAAGGAACCGATCATTAAAATACTGCTGGCGTAAATTGGAAGCAGCGCTGTAGCTCCTCCGAATAATACAGCAAACAAATCTAAGGAAATAGCCCCAAGTATAATTGGTTTACTTTTAATAAAAGTTATTCCAGCAAAAAGTGATTTTATGTTTGCTACCTCATGCTTTGATTCTTCCCTTCTCATTGAGATTTGAGATACAAGAATGCTGGATATAAGGTATAAAGCAGCAGCAAGGCCATAGACCAAAGTTGCTCCAAAGGAATAAAGTATACCTCCAAAAGCAGGACCAACTATAACTGCAAACTCTGAAACAGAGGACATTAAAGCAGAAGCTCTTGGGAAAATATCCTTCGTAACAATATTAGGGAGTAAAGCCTGCATTGGAGGGCCTTCGAAAGAATGGGCAACGGCAATAAAGAATATGATTATAAGAAATCTTTCCTTAGTAATCCATCCACTGAAGTTTCCTAGAGCTAAAATTAATATAAAAGCACTTTGAGCCATCTGACTAAAAGAGATTATTTTTCTACGATCATATTTATCAGATATGTGCCCAACGAAAAGTGATAAAAAGAGCATTGGCAAAAATTGAACTAGTCCCACAAGACCTAGATAAAAAGCAGATTGTGTTAGAGAATACATGTGCCATCCTATGGCAACTGTTAACATCTGATATGAAAAGTTAGTAGATACACGTGCTAACATAAGTCTTCGAAGTGAGCTATTCTTTAGTAAATTAGAGTTATTGTCCTTAGCTGAAACCATTAAATTAACCATCCTTTAAATTAAATTCATTATCTTAACAGTATATACCCGTATAATATGTGATATCAAGGACAAAAACTCAATTATTATCTGTACATAAAAATGTTGGAAGAATTAATAATATGATTTTACGAGAAAACTTAGGAATTATGGCTAATTATTGTAATAAAAAATTAATAAAAATACTATTGGTAAAAAAATGAGATTGAGTTACAATAATATAAGTAAAAAATAGAGAATTAATGGAGAAAAAGAAATGAAAGAAAAACTAAAACAATTAATACATATTAACTGGTTATTTGCATTCATGGTAGTTGTGATTCAACTTAAATCTATGATACTTTTATCAATGCTTAGAACACCAGATTCATCAAGTATAGCTATAGGAGGAATTTATTTTGGAACTCCTGTATTATGGGCACATATAGCTATTGTAACATTAATTTGTAGTCCAATACTGTTCTTTAAAGAAAAAGGCAGGCTAAGAGCTGCGCTTGTAATCGATGTTATAGTTACAATTATTTTTATTGCAGATATATGGTACTATCGTGCTAATGGTACCTTTTTGTCTATCAGACATTTTACACATCCTGAAATATTTAATCCAACAGGAAAGAGTTTATTTAATATTAGATTAGTAGATATATCGTTTATTATTGATTTTATTATACTTTTTGTTATTAATAAATCTGTTAAAAGTGTAAAAGAAGGCAGAAGCAGATTATCTTTAAGATCTTTGAAGGCTGTAACTGTATTTTTATTAAGTGCCTTTATTATTGGAATAGCACATTATTGTGCAGATATTAAAGATACACTTCAAGGAAGAAGATTCTTAAGCCAATCTTGGGCTCCGTTTCAAACCTTTAGTGATATGAGTCCCTTAGGATATCATGGCTTTGATATAAACTTTTTTAAAGATAAAAATAAAACACTAACTGATGATGATAAAAAAGATATACAAAATTGGTTCAATGATAATAAGGAAGACATTCCTGATAATGAATATAAAGGAATGCTAAAAGGTAAAAATGTAATAGCGTTGCAAGTAGAATCATTAGAAAATTTTGTTATTAACCAAAAAGTATATGGACAGGAAATTACACCTAATTTAAATAAATTATTATCAAACAGCTTGTATTTTAATAATATATATGAACAAAATAATAACGGGACAAGTTCCGATTGTGACTTGTTAGTTAATGCGTCTGTACTGCCAATAAGAGAAGGTGCAACAGTATTTTCATACCCTTGGACAAAATATGATTCACTTCAAAATATACTAGTAGGTAAAGGGTATACAACAATGTCTACTCATGCAGAGTTACCTGGAAATTGGAACTGGACAGAAATGCATAAATCTTATGGGGCCGAGCAAATACTAGATGTAGGACAATTTAAACAAGATGAAGTAATAGGCCTCGGATTATCAGATGAATCTTATTTAAAGCAGATATCACAAAAGCTTACAAGTGAAAAACAGCCTTTCTATGCATTTATGACAACATTGACTAGTCATGGACCATTTGATATGCCAGAAGATAAGAAATATTTAAAATTACCAAAGGAACTTGATGATAATATGTTAGGTGCATATTTCCAAGCAGTAAGGTATACTGATGAGGCTATTGGTAAGTTTATGGAATCACTGGATGAGCAGCATTTATTGGATAATACTGTTGTTATGATTTATGGAGATCACTGTGGCGTTCATAAATTTTATGAGGATGATATACAAAACTCGCCTTTAGAAGGAGATTGGTGGAAAGATAATCATAGGCAGATTCCATTTTTAATCTATTCTAAAGATTTAAAACCAGAGGTCATATCTAAGGCAGGTGGACAATCAGATTTTAAACCTACAATACTATACTTACTTGGAACAGATAGAAGTGAGTTTGATGATAATTCAGTTGGAAGAGTACTCGTAAATACAAATAGAGATGCCACTATTTTAAATGAGGGCCAGATTATGGGGACACCAAAAGATGATAAAGAAGTTCAACACTTAAAAGATACATTTAAAATTTCTGAAGATATAATTTCTAAAAATTATTTTGGGACTATGGCTAAGCAAAAGTAAAGTTATTTATATGCTAAATCAGAATAACGGGAAGTCCATTGCTCAGCTGATATAGAATAATATCAGATGAATTTTTATCAGTAGGAATTACGTTATTTTAATGAGTACAGCTTTCAACTTTTATTTTGTGAGAAAATATAGAAGTGGTATAGTAAAATAATAATAGATGAATAATATGCATAGAGGAGAGATACAAATATGAATAATGTGTATTTATATAAAACCTCAATTGGAAATGTAGTTATTGGCGAAAATGGCTCAGGAATTACTCGTATTTGTTTTGGTGACAGTATTCCTAAAGATGCAGAGTTTATAGAAACACCGCTGCTTAAAAAGGCTAATGAAGAGCTTCAGGAATACTTTTTAGGTAGAAGAAAAGTATTTGATTTGCCCCTTGCCATGGAAGGAACAGAATTTCAAAAGATGGTTTGGAAAGCATTAAGTGAGATCCCATATGGAACAACTTGCAGCTACAAGGATATAGCATTAAAAGTAGGAAATGCAAAGGCATCACGTGCAGTAGGTATGGCAAATAACAAAAATCCAATACCTATTATTGTTCCCTGCCATAGAGTAATTGGAACTAATGGTAAATTAGTTGGATATGCAGGTGGATTAGACATAAAACAAAAACTTTTAGAGATAGAAAAAGTAAAATAAGAATAATCTTTTATATTAAATTTGGTTTTAAATATGATATAATAAATTGCATTATGTGAAATTATTATATAATTTACATATAAAAAGAAGTAAAGCGAGGATACGATATGGAATCTAATCAAAATATACAAGAAAAGATTAATAAATTTTTAGAAGAAAATAATATAAAAACAACAGGCGGAGAAATAAAAAGTGAAAAGCAATTATCATCAGTCTTGAATAAATTAGCAATGGGAGACTTAAATAAAGGAAAAGTTGAGAAAGCTCTATATTTTGCAGAAAAAGCAATAGAATTTAATGAAGAAAATCATTATGCATATTACATAAAAGGTTTAATATATAGACAATTGAATAAAGCAAAGGAAGCTATTGAGGCTTTTGAAGTATACTGTAATAATACTAATGATCCATTAACACACATATATATGGGGATTTCTTATGCAGAATTAAATGATGTTGATAATGCGTTAGATCATCTTAGAAAAGGTGAAAAGAATCTTTCGGAGAAAGAAAAAGAAGAACATATGAATTTGATTTGTGCAACATATGAATGTATAGGAAATATCTATTTACAAAGAGAAAATATAGTGGAATTCACTGAAAGAGATAAGTATAGCATAAATTATAAAACTGCAGTAAGATACTATAAAATGTCACTAAAAATTAATAGAAGGAATTGCGATTTAATTAATAAATTAGCAGCCTGCTATTATCACTTAGAAGATTTAAATAAAGCATTATATTGCTATGAGCAGGCAGCTAAAATTGCTCCAGATAATAGTATGTATTTAGAAGCAATACAAGAAATGAAAGAAGCAGGTGCTAAGTCAGAATCAGCAGGATTCTAAAAAACTAAAATAAAATATTAGAAGTCTAAAGAGAGGAAACTCTGTTATAGATGCTTTAGTAAAATATGAAAGCATAACTTATAGTGTTATCATTGTAAGTTATGCTTGAATTATATTTTTACGGAGCTATATGGCAGTAAGGTACCTCTCTTTTTTATTATATATTCAATATAGAAATGCAGTGAAAAATTAATTTGTTATATGTGAGTAAGGCACATGAAAATAAATAACAGGTCCAAGGTTGCCTTGAATATTTTTCATCAGGCAAGGAGGTAAATTGGCCTCATAGTGGATCTATTAGGTCAATTTGCCGATGAGCAGAGAACCAAAATCTATGATTTTGTGTGAATCGCTTACTCAGCGAGCGTATGCGAGTCGAGCTTCTGCTATGATGGAAAGTAGGCTGGCAAATGAACTTGTTATTTATTTGATTGTGCCTAAATTAAAAAATTAAGTGCTTATGAAGAATTTTTGACATTCGTAGAAATACAAATGTCTCTCATAGGTTGACAGATTTTATTATATGAGATAGTATATAGA
>JAEZKY010000190.1 GCA_023435985.1 Bacillota bacterium
GCCCAGTGCCGCTTAACGGCAAGACAGTTCTTATAAATGGTGCTGGAGGCGGAGTGGGACATTTCGCTGTACAGCTGGCCAAATGGAAGGGGGCTCATGTCATCGCGGTGGCATCAGGTGCGCATGAGACGTTCCTTCGCGAACTTGGTGCAGACGAATTCATCGACTACACCAAGAATCTTCCTGAGAATGTCGTGCATGACGCTGATCTCGTTATCGACACCATTGGTGGTCCAACAACCGGTCGTTTCTTGCGCACACTCAAGCAGGGCGGCGCTTTGTTTCCGATTTTCTTTGGTTCTGCTGACGCTGAGGAGGTTGCAAAACTTAGTGTAACAGTATCAATGCTCCAAGTTCGCTCGAACGGTTCACAGCTCGCAGAATTGGGACTCTTACTTGATTCAGGCACAGTGCGCGTTGCAATTGACAGCACGTTCCCGCTTGCTGATGCTCGCAAGGCACACGAGCGAGCAGCCCACGGGCATATCCAAGGTAAGATCGTGCTTACAGTTGTGTAAGGCCGAAAGCGAGAATGTAGCTTTCATTAACAGATGGAAGTTTAGCGTGCAAATTTAAGGAAATCAGTAGCTATGCAGACTAAACAACTTAAATAAATAAGTCACAGGAAGAGTCATCGCCTTAATAGGTGATGGCTTTTCTTTTGGTCACTTTGTTACATGTTTATAAGCGGTTCTATTTTATCATGCCACATTTTCCAGTAAGTTTACTAATTGTCTTTTTTGAACCAACTAAAGCTATTCCAAGGTACTTCATATCTTCTGATGGTATATCTCGTGTAATAGATAGAAATTCTTCATAATTCTTTGTCTGCTGACCTTCAACAGAGAAGTCTATAACGTCGCAGCCTTTTTCCAATGCAGCTTTACGAAGTGCTTTTAAATCTTCTTGATTTGTGCACAACATAGGAATTCCTGTAGGGATTAATCCAGGATGTGTTTCACCTGATGCATCAACAAGCGGCTCTCCAAGAAGTACAGGGTGACGTCTGCCTGCTGTTAGTGCTATTATAGCAATTGCATTAGCAAGAAGTCCTCCTGATAAGGAACTGTCCATTATAATAGTGCAGCGAGTAGGGATTTCTGATAGTACTGTTAAGAATTCGTTATTTTCATTATACATTTTAATTTTCTCCTTTCTGAATAGAACTTAATATAACACCTATGATGACAATAACTCCGCCTGATATTTGGATGGCAGATACACTTTCATGTAAGATTAATATTGAAAATATTAAACCTAAAACAGGAACTAGATTCATAAGAGATACTGAAATACTAGCGGAGAGTTTTCTGAGTCCTAAATTATATAATAGAAATGCAACAATAGAGCAACCTACACTTAGATAGATCAATGCGCTTGCTGAAGTGATGGTAGGCATTCTCCATGTTTTACCCTCGATGATGACAAATGGCAAAAAGAAGATGAAGCCTGCTAGCATCTGATAATATGTTAACGTCATTGCAGAATATTTATTTGTCAAATCTCTTGTGATAAAGTTGTAGAATGCCCATACAATTCCGGCTCCTATTAGGATTATATTTCCTAACATAGATTTAGAATTACCATCTACATTAATTTGAGTTAGAACTGCAACACCAATGATAGCGAGTATAATTCCAAGTACTTTTTTTATATTTGGTTTTGAATGATAAATAAAAAATTCTAATAATGTTGTAACAGCAGGAAAAGAAGCTACTATCAAAGCAGAATTTGAAGAAGAGGTCATACTAACCCCAATGTTTTCTATTGCAAAATAAAGTGTAATCCCCAAAAATCCACTTAATGCAATACGCATACGATCTTCCTTTTGTATTTGTTCATTATTTGCTGTGATTTTCCTCATGAACCAAAAGAGAATCACAGCAAAAAGAGTTCTAACTGCAGCGAGTTGAATAGGAGCAAAGGTTTCATAAGCTAATTTTGTTGCAATAAAAGATGCACTCCATAATACAACAGCCCCAGTACTAGCCAAGTAATAGTAAGATAAAGTTCCCTTATGTATATTTGTTTTTTGATTATCTAGTAATGATTTGGCCTTTAACATAGAAATATATATCCCCTTTTTTATATTAGTGACTACTTGCGTAACTACTTATAATTACGATATCAGTTTTAGTTGATTGTGTCAATAGATTTAGTTATAATATTAGTTACTAAAGTAGCGACTAATATTATTGGAGGATTTATGGAAGATAACATTTTAGAAGTATTAAAAAATTTAAATTTTACAGAATATGAAGCAAAAGCATACCTTACATTATTAGAAGAATCACCACTAACAGGCTATGCAGTAGCCAAAAATTCAGGTGTTCCACGTTCAAAAATATATGAGGTCTTAGATAGTCTTGCTATGCGTGGAGATATTTTAATTAGCCATGGAAATACACAACAGTACGTTCCAATTCCAGCAAAAGAACTTATTAAAAATCGCAGGGTAAAAGCTGAAGAGAATTTTAAACTTGCAGAAAAATCTTTAGAACAATATAATCAATCTGCAAAGAATCGTGAGAATATCTGGAATATAACTGGTCATGATGAAATACTTGATAAAGTAAAGGAATGCATTCTTTCAGCAAAACATAGAATTTTGCTTGAACTTTGGAAAGAGGAATTCAAAGAATTGGAATCTGAATTAAAAAAGGCAGCTGATAAAGGAGTAGTAGTAACAATTATTGCTTATGGAGAAATAATAGCTGATTTTGCAAATGTTTACCCACATGATATGAGTACAGAAATTACCGATGAATACGGAGGACGTTGGATTGTAGCTAGTGCTGATAATTCAGAAGTTGTAGCTGGTATTGTATCACTCGGTAAAGATAGCAGGGCAGCATGGACAATGCATCAAGGATTGGTTATGCCTATAACAGAAGTCATGATTCATGATCTGTATATTATGGAAATCATGGAGAAGCATAGAGAATTATTAGAAGAAAGTTTTGGCAAAAATCTTATTGAACTTCGTAAGAAATTTTCTATATACCAGGATTTAAAAAAACATTATGTATAATTAATCCATGAAATCATAATATTTTAATTTCAAGCGTTATATTGTTGAATATAAATTCAATAAAACAATGTTTTTTGGGAACACTTCTTTGCGTATTTTTGCTTTTTTTCAGGATCAACGCTTGTAACTACTTTTGAATAATCTTCGAATTGATAAGTATCAAAACTGAAAAGAGTTTCTGAAGCACCAAATATTTTAGTCAACATCATTTGGTTAAATCATTTATTCTGTATGAAAATTTTTTTCGGATTATAAAGACAATAGTTACCTTTAGGTGCCTATACCACTTTGAAGTGCTTACTTTACAGAATGTTTATATAACCGTATTATAAAAACATAGATAGATAATATCCAATTAATTACATTGAGGAGGCTTTCTCTATGAAAGAACTTACTATTAAAAATTTAAATGCCATTGAAGCAATTCAAAGAAAACAAAATGATAATGAATTTTACATTAAACCAGTAGTTGCTGGTTCTGATGCTAACCAATGTACAGTATCATTTATTGAAGTACCACCTGGAAACCAAGCATTTGGTTACCATTATCACGAAAAAAATGAAGAGGTATTCTATATAATTAGTGGGGTTGGCTCAGTTAGAACACCTGACGGTATAAAATCAGTTAAGGCGGGCGATATTATAACTTTCCCAGCAGGTAAAGAAGGTGCACATGTAATTAGTAATGCTTCCGATACTGAAAATCTTGTTTATGTTGATTTTGACACGCACAACGTACCTGAAGTTGTTAGCTTACCAGATAGTAACCAAGTAATGGTTATTGGAAATCATATAAAAGGTACATTTAACATGGAAAAATAGGATTACTAGCAAAAATAGTACTAAGCTTTTGAAAGCTAAGGTACTATTTTTATTGTATATTGAATTATAGATTAGCATTTATCTTCTCTTTATATTGCTTTCCCCATGCCAACATAGAATTTAGTACAGGTTTTAGGCTCATGCCATCTTCAGTAAGCGAATATTCAACTCTCGGGGGTACTTCAGCATATACAGTTCTTTCTACAAGTCCATCTTCTTCCATTTCTCTTAGCTGCTGTGTAAGCACCTTTTGACTTATAGAATTTATTGATTTCTTCAACTCTCCAAATCTTTTTGTTCCATTAATGAGGTCTCTTAATATTAACACTTTCCACTTCCCGCCTATAAGTAATAATGTTGTTTCAACGGAACAAGAGGGTAATTCTTTTTTCATAAATTGCACATACTTTCTTTTTATATTTTAAGATAGAGAATAAATATTTGGTGATTTGCACTTTAGCATTCATGCATTAAAATACGGAAAAACTATTAGTTACTTTTTAAGTGCTATAGTACTTTTGGGTACTTAATTATAATAGTATACTATTGAATTTATTATATAGCAACGTTCTTTGGAAATTTAATAATATTTATAATATAGCTATAATTAATTAGTTAGTATTACTAGCGAGAATTATATAGAAAGAAGTGGATTATGATGAAGCAAAAGTGTAATATTGAATAATATCTGATATAAGTCTATGGAGTATTTGATAGCCATAATAATCAGGTTGGATTTGCCAGAGTTGTTTTAAATTTAATTTTAGAATACTAATAAATGTGGTACAATTATGATACAAATGTATATTATGGAAAGTATTACTTTAGGAGGATATTAATATGTCTTTTTTAAACGTGCCATGGCTAGCATGGGAATTGGGTCAGCGAAAATAGATACTATACTTGAAGGAAATAGCTTTAGAGTAGGTGAGGAATTTAGTGGGAAGATTTATGTTAAGGGAGGAAATGTTGATCAGTATATTAATAAAATAACTGTTAAGTTGATGACATATTATATGACGGAAGAAATTAAGCGATATGTTGATGATGATAACAATGAGAAAGAAGAAATTATTACAGAAAGACACGATATTATAATAGATAAAATTGAATTTGTAGAATCATTTACTATAGAAGCCAAGCAAACAGTGGATTTTGAATTTTCATTTAAGATTCCTGAAATTACTCCAATTACTTTGGAGAGACAAGCAGTTTGGATAGAAACAGATTTAGATATTTCATCAGGAATAGATTCATCAGATAGGGATTATATAGAAATATTGCCACATCCATATGTTCAACATATTTTTGATGTATTTGCAAATCTAGGCTTTGAACTGGTTGAATGTGAGCAGAAGTATACAGACTTTGACAGAAGATCCCTTCCAATAGTTCAAGAATTTAAGTTTAAACCTACAAGTTTTTTACATGGAGAAGTGGATGACATTGAAATAATATTTAATATATATAATCATGGCTTAGAAATGTTGGTTGAAATAGATAGAAAGCTAAGGGGAATTAAGGGATTCTTTTTAGAGTGTTTAGATCTTGATGAGAGAATAATTCGTATAAACTTTGATGGAGAAAGTTTTGAAAATGATAATGGAGAAATTCAAGAAGAAATTTGCAATAGTATAATACAAAATGCTCAGGTTTAGTATATGAATATGTCATTATGAGATGATAAAAGCTACGGCGAGTAATTTTATTAATTTAAATTTCAGGTATGTAAATTATATAATTAAGATATTGGTAATATTCTATCCATGGTAGATGAGAAGGGAAGTTTTTTATCATCTTTTGGTCACAGATATGAAAAGAACAAAATCTTATTTATAAGAAAATATTAATAAATTAAAATGCGATAAACATTTCAAAGTGTTTATCGCATTTTTATCAAGCGACTTTATGAGGGCCCTCGCTAAAATCTACCTTTAGAACTATCCTAAACTTAGCTGATATTATGGTATTAACAAAAATTTGTTTGTAATTAATTATTTGAAGTATGATATTCAAATTACAAAAAAACTAGAAATAAAACAGAATACAATAAATACAAGTGATATTTCCATAACATATGGAAGTATATGTGCATCTATAATAAAAAAATATGCTCCAGAGTCAAATATAAGTAGGGTAAAGATATTAAATCGTAAAAAGTAAAAAACAAACGGTTGATGATAAATATAAATTCAATCTATATCCATTAGATGGTGTAGATATATTGGCTAATGGAGTATATACTTTTAAAGATAAGTTTGAAGTATACAAACAAACTAATATGTCAAATAGCTTTGCAGCGCCAGTGATTACTGCAAAAGTGTATAATATTATGATAGAAAAAAATATATTTAAATTTGAAGAAATAAAGAGACGGATATATATGACATCTATTAATTACAAGAAATGTATATATAATCCTAAATTTTCAATGTATCCAAATTGGATTAATAGCTATCATGAAATGGATTTAGAAAAAAAGTCTGTTGAATCAAAGAAAAGAAATATATCTTTTATAAATATGAAAAAAAGCAACAAATTGTTTATTGATAATATTGATATAGAAAAAATAATAAATAAATTACAACACGAAAATATAGTTTGTCTATGTGATTCTTATATTACAAGGTTTCAATATAGAAAGTTATTTATGTCTGTAAGCGAAAAGGTATGGCTTGATGAATTTTACAGTATGAATTTAAAAAAAAATTACCTAAAAAAATACTTCAAATTAATATACCCATAGTATTGATTTGCAGTTATTGTGAAAATAATATTGCAAGTTAATTAAATAAATTAGTTTATTTTAAATATAATTGTGATTTGATCTTGTTAAATATTACAGATAAATATATTCTAAAAAAATACAAAAAAATTGAATTATGATATTATTATAAAAATATATTCTCAAAGTGTAGAAAAGGAATCAAGAAATTGCATAGAGATAAATAAAATGGAATCTAATATCATAATAGAAAGTTTTAAAGAATTTGATATATCAGAATATGTAATTTATCAAATCGTTAGCAAAATGTTATCAAATAATGATTAAGATTAGTTTCTGCTAATTATTATATATGTTGCAATTAGTTTATTACATTTTATATCTAATAATTTTCTCAGTATGTAATTTTTTGAATGTAAATTCATTATTGCAACATATATACAGAAAAGGGAGGAAGTATGTTAATATTAAAAGTAAAAAAATTAAGGAAAGTTTATAATAATAAAACTGATGCAATTAACAATATTGACTTTGAAATCAACCAAGGTGAGTTTATTGGTATAATGGGACCATCGGGAAGTGGGAAAACTACTTTGTTAAATATTCTTAGCGGAATAGTTAAACCTACATCTGGTGAAATCGAAATTTTAGGACAAAATGTAAAGCGTATCTCTAAGAATGAAATGACATTCTTTAGGCGTAAACATTTAGGATTTGTATTTCAAGATTTCAATCTGTTAGACAGCCTTACTTTGGAAGAAAATATAATGCTTCCGTTAAGTTTAGAGAGTTACGAAGAGGAAGAAATGAATAAAAAAATTAACAAAGTTATAAAAATGCTAAATATTGAAAGTGCTAAAGATAAATATCCTTCCTCAGTTTCTGGAGGTCAACAGCAGAGAACAGCTATAGGCAGAGCTATAATTAATGAACCTGATATTATATTTGCAGATGAGCCTACAGGTAATTTAGATTGGGACTCTTCTAAAATTGTTATGAACCATTTTGAAAAACTAAATTTACAAAATAAAAATACTATACTGGTTGTAACCCATGATCCATTTACAGCAAGTTATTGTAATAGAATAATTTTTATTAAAGATGGAATGATTCACTCTGAAATAGAAAACAAAGAAGGTGATAAAGAAAAATTTTTAAATACAATACTGAAACATCTTAATGATATTGGAGATGATAAAAATGAACTTTAGTAAACTTTCATTAAGGATGTTTAAATCCAATATAAAAAGGTATGCATTATATTTTTTATGTAGCGGATTTATAACTATGGTACTTTTTTTATATTTAACCATTTATACCAATAAAGATTTTAATGATCCATATAAAGTGGATTCTTTCATATCAAGTAATTTAATTGCTCCAACTTTAGTATTATGTATATTTTCAGCATGCTTTATAATTTATGCTCATAATTATTTTATTAAGTTTAGAAAAAAAGATTTTGGGCTTTTTATGATAATAGGAATGACTGAAAATGATATAAGAAAAATTATTATATTAGAAAATATATTGATTTCTATTACATCAATTTTAACAGGAATTGTTATAGGAACGTGTTTTTCAAAGATATTTTATTTTATTATTTCAGAAATAATTAATATAAAGATAGATTTTTCGGTAAATATTAAAAGTTATTTATATACAATAATATTTTTAGGATCAGTAAATTTAATTATGATTTTTAAAAGTTGCATATTTGTCCCAAGTAATCAAATCATAAATTTATTAAAAGCAGAGAGACGTGAAGAAAAAAACTTATTTGGAAAGCCATTGTTGGGAATTTTGGGTATTATACTTATAAGCAGTCAATGCATTTGGATGTTTAATAAGAAATTTCCAATATCATTTTCAGCAATAATAATAATTAATATACTAGCTGTATATTTAGTAATATCTAACATACATTGGTTTTGTCTAAAGATTTTTAAAGCTAACTTTTTTAGAAATGTAATTTGGATAAATAATTTAAGGCATACAATAGGAAGTTCAAAGAAAATTATTTTTTCAATAACTTTACTTATCACTGTGGTAGTATATTTTATAAGCTTTAGTTATACTGCTAATGAGTCATTTAATCAAAATGTTATCATAAAAAATCCATATGATCTAGCTTATGGAGAGCTTTTTAATAAGAATAAAATATCTGAAGAAAATTTAAAGAATATTCTTAATAGTAGTGATACAAAAGTAAAATCAATAAATAATTTAGAAATTATTTATCAAAGACCGATAGTTATAATTTCTAGTAAATCATTAAATAATCTAACAGGTAATAACTTTAGTGTAGAAAAAGGAAAGTATATATGTCTCCTTCAAATAAATAGAAATGATGGATATATTCATAAAGAGCAGGAGCTTAAAACTTATTCAATAAACAATGTAACATATACTTCTCAAGAGAAAATAGAGAATATATTATTCAATAATCTAAAGGTATTGAATAGTTCATATTATTTAATATTTAATGATGAAGATTATAAAGAAATAAAAAACTCAATAAATTCAACTCTTATAGGAAATATTAAATTAATTAATTTTGATGATTGGAGTAAATCAGAAAATGTAATAAATAATTTAACAAATGAATTAGGAAACTATAATAGGTTAAATACGGAACAATTCTTTAGCAATAAAAATTATGATGATATGGAATTTAAACCTGTTTCAAAAATTGCTGATTATATGTTATCCAAAGAATCTAATCAATTGTTAATTTTTTTACTATGTTTTGTTTTTATATTATTCTTTATATCCTGTAATTTAATGATACACTTTAAGCTTTTAACAGAATTCCAACAGGAAAAAATTAAATATGAAAAGCTTAATAAAATTGGTTTCTCAGAAAAAGATATCTCATTAAATATATCGAAAGAGTTAAGCATAATCTTCTTGATACCATGCATAGCAGGTATGTGTATGGGAACTTATTTTATATATTTAAAGATACTTTCAATTGGAATTGGTAAATTTAATGAAATAAACTATGCATTAGGAACAGGAATCATATATATTATATTAGAATTAATATTCTATATATTTTATAAAAAGCATTATATTAAAAAAATATTGTTGGACTAATTGTAAAGTGGAATTAAGCTAGTTAGAAAATCTATAGTGACTATTCTGTGTTATGATTTAATCGCAAAAACAAAACATACACGGCGGATAATCACTATGGATTACCTAAATAATAACACAGAATCACTTAAGAATAAACATTTAAATTTTGAATAACGCATGATTATCTAACTTCGTATCAAGGACGGATTCTCAGCATATAAGATAGTCAAAGAGCTAAAGCGTTCAATAAATACTATTCTAACTTACAATGTGAAACTACTACTCAAATTAAGCAAGGAAATTATACTAAAATGTACAAATGAGCGTCATAATGGGGGGGAAGACCTGTTTGATGTATTACATGATTTATGGAGAAGTGATGCATGCGCATAAAGAAAAGGGTTCCCTGGACTTGCCATCACAGGATAGAGATAAAGTTTATTGGAAGGTGAGAGCATGTACATTGGCGGCGCCATGTAGAAAAAATGGTTAACAAGCGTAACAATTTTGGATGGTATAACAAGCATAAATCAGTCTGAATTCCAAGGCTGCATTAATTTAATAAGCGTAAAAATTCCTAATAGCGTAACAAGTATAGGAAGCGATGCATTTGAATTTTGTGATAAATCAAAATTTTATGTAGGTAGTGAAGCAACGAAACAACTTTTAGTTAATTCTGGTGTAAGTGAAAGCCAAGTCATAGTAAGTGCTTAAAAATAAACAATAACTAAGGAATAATCAAAAAAATAAATAGTTCTATAGAGTAGTGTAAAAGCTACTCTGTTTTTATAAACAAAGTTTATATTCTACTCATTATTGGTTCTTACATTTTTAGCAGAAGAGCAAAAGCATGAGCTAAATAAAAAAGGATAACCACGAAAAACGCGGTTATCCTTCTAAGAGGCTTCCCTCACTGTCGAGAAACAGTAGCTCATAGTACTTTTGGGGTCTTCCTTTGCCGCTGTCTCTTTTTTCAAATACCGTTCTCGCATATTCCTTTTCTTCGATTTTGTTAAGAATACGGTTTGCGCCTCTGACGGTGATGGACAGGCATTGGGCGACATCCTCAGAGGATAATTTGTTTGTTCTCATAATTTCTGCATAATACATGATTTTCTGTAGATTAATGTTATTTATTCCAATGCGTTTGGCCAATGCCATGATTGCTGGATCGCCCTTTTCAGAGAACTGTATAACATTCATGTTCTGCATTGGGCCGATGACCTTCTGATCCTCGTTTATAAAAAAGCTGCAGCTGCCTGTAAATGCATTGGCTTGACGGTGAGCTCTGATGGCGTTTTCATTAGCCTGATAATATTCATGGCCCGAGCCCCATCCGATTATTACCTTGTCGTTTGCATTCTCCTCCAAATATTTCAATAGTGCACAGTTCTGCGCATTAGAGGTGATTTTAATAAAATTTCCGTAGGTGGTGTATAGTTTGACAAAGCCTTCCGAGACTTGAGCCGTATCTGGAAGATTCACACTGCGCAGAAACCTGCCGGCTAGCACTTTCAGCTCATGAAGTTGCTCTTCGGACTGTGGATGCGCCGTTTCGATCGATAAGCATGCCACAACTGCACTCCTGCTCTTGAGCTCGAGGATTGTAATTTCGTTGATGATCCCACTTATGGTTTCTTTAACGTTTTCCAAAGTGGGTCGTATTAAGATATACCTTACCCCGTGTTTTTTTAGTTCTGGAACAAAGTGGCTGAATGCCGTAATCGACAAGTCTATTTTATTCTCTTCCCACAGTGTTATATGGTTTTCAAGCATTGTTTCAACTCTTTCGAACAGATTATCGCTATCAATAGGCTTTCCCTGATGAGTCAGATACTTTTGGAATTCACTGAAAGAATCGATAATATATGCAAAATCCACATAAATTCTTGATATGTCAAGCCCCGGTTCAGTAAGCAGCAGCCTAAATAGTTCTCTGTAAAGAAGGGTTTCATTATCCTGCAAAATGTGCGTAGGTACTTTCGTATCTAAACATTCCTTATCTATTGACTCGTAAAGAAGCCTGCCGCTGATAACAAATCCGTCCACCGAATCTAAGTTTTTTAGATATAAGTCTTTTGTTTCCCTAAAGTTACTGATCGTAAGAATCCGAAACTTACATACCGACTGCAATTCTTCTTCAATTTCACGGAAATAGTCTATATAAGATTCCGTCGTGATTATACCAAGTCTGATTTTCATGGCAAATTCCTTTCATAAACAATTAATGACATGAATTATAACATAAAAAATGTGATATTTCAATGATGCCAGTAGTTGGAAAAAAATATGTTCTTAAAATGTCTTATTTTATTATTGACAACTTTTTGTTCTTAAAGTACAATAAAAGTGTTCTTAAAATGTCTTAAAATAAAAAACAAGAAAATTTTAATCTGTTATTCACTAATACAATCTATTTTTAAGGAGGTGTTAATTTTGGCTGAAAAAACTGAAGAATTTTTAAATATGGCTAATCAGTTACAGGAAAAATTGGTCATGTACAGACATCATCTTCATTCGATTCCGGAACTTGATCTAAGTTTACCTGGGACAACTGCTTATGTAAAAGAGGCGTTGGAGTTGATTGGCCTTAAGCCCACTCCCGTGGGAGAATCAGGCTTAATGGTAACCATCGGCGGACAACGCCCCGGGAAGGTGATCCTTATTCGTGCAGATATGGATGCGCTGCCAATTAAAGAAGAAACGGAGCTTCCTTTTGCGTCATCCAACGGAAATATGCATGCATGCGGTCACGACATGCATACTTCAATGCTGCTAGGCGCTGCAGAGATACTAAAGGCAAGTGAAGGGCAGCTTTTAGGAACGGTCAAACTTATGTTTCAGCCGGGCGAAGAAACCTTGCATGGTGCCAAGATGATGCTTGAAAATGGGATACTCGAAAATCCTAAAGTGGATGCGGCAATGATGCTACATGTAATGACAGGAATTCCGTTTCCCACTGGGTTATTTATTACGCCTGAGGCTGGAGGAGCGAGTTCAGCTTCTTCAGATTGGTTCGAAGTCATCATCCGAGGAAAAGGCGCACATGGAGCGATGCCTAATGCTGCAGTTGATCCATTAAATGTAGTTGCTCATCTTCATCTGGCACTCCAGGGTATCATAAGCCGTGAAATCTCGCCAACTGATAGTGCAGTCCTTACGGTTGGAGTGATGGAAGGCGGAACTACAAACAACGTGATTTCCGATACTGCTAGGATGAAAGGCAGTGTACGCACTTTTGACTCTGTATTGCGGGAAAAAATCGAAACCCGTATCCGGGAAATTTCCACAGGCATTGCGGAAACATTTAATGCAAAGGCAGAGGTGATTTATACCAGGGGCTGTCCCGAAATAAAAAATGACAGCGAGCTTAGCCGTCAAATGAGAACCACTATAGCAAACACTTTTGGTGCAGATTCCTATATCTATCTATCACAACTAACACCCGGTGGTAAATTAATGGGATCTGAAGACTTCTCATTTGTAACGCAAGAGGTGCCAAGTATCTCGGTGTTTATTAATGCAGGCAATGCTAAAGAAGGTTATAGTTACCCTATGCACCATCCAAAGGCGATATTCTCGGATGATGTGCTTAAGAAAGGTGCTGCTGCTTACGCGGCTTTTGCCAGAGATTGGCTTGAAAATAATTAATAATATTAAAACAAAATTAGGAGGAATTAAAATGTCAGAGAACCGTATGATTGGACCAACAAAATTCGAAGAGTACTCAGAGAAGTACAAAGAGTTTTTATCAATGACCCGTCGTGACGGAATAATTGAAGTAAGATTGCACACTAACGGAGGACCATATGAACATAATTGGGAAGCCCATACTGCATGGTCTCATGCATGGTCAGATATTGGCCGTGACCCTGAAAACGAGGTGATGATTATTTCTGGAACAGGGGATAAATGGGTAGTAGGAAATCCAGATGTGTGGGAAACAAAATTTATGGATTGGCCTAAGCAAAAGAAACTTGAACAATATCATGAATCACTAAGACTACTTGAAAATATGATATTCTGCATTGACATCCCTACAATCGGGGCGATAAATGGTCCTGGAACTC
>JAEZKY010000240.1 GCA_023435985.1 Bacillota bacterium
AAGAGGTTGCTGATACACTTTTAACTAGTGAAAGTAAGATTGGAAAGAAGAGTTCAGGTATTGGACTAAAAAATGTCAATGAACGAATACAATTATATTTTGGGAAAAGGTATGGTCTTAAAATTTATAGTGAACCAGATGAAGGTACTACAATTCGTATTCATATGCCATGCATGAATTATTATGAGCTTAAGAAGAGAGGGGAAGAAGAATAGTGAAAAAGAGAAAAAAACTAATAATAATTATTGCTTTTCTATTATTAATTTCACTTTTTCCACTGCTCCTAAATGATACTTTATGGCATGAAAAAGACAAAAAAATATATAATATATCAATTATAACTAGAGGGAAGAATAGTGAAAGTCTACTGATAATGAAGCAGGGAATTGATCAGGCGGCTTCAGAAATGAACGTAAATACAAGTTTTGTTACTTTATCAGAAGATAATAGCATTGATGAGCAGAGTCAACTAATAGAAAGAGAAATTAAAAATAACGCGGATGCAATAATCATATCACCTGTAGATTTTGAGAAAATGACTAATCCAATAGAAAATGCAATGAAAAGAGTGCCCGTTATATTATTTGAATCAACTGTTGACTCAAAGCACGTTGAACTAAGTATTTCCTGTGATAATTATAACCTTGGAGTTAATTTAGGAAAAGAAGTAATAAAAAATGGAAAGATGTGCAGTAATATTGCGATTATAAAAAATAATTTAGATTGCAGTAGTATAAAGGAAAGATATGATGGTTTCATGAGTGTTATGGAGAATACAAAAAATAATTATATTTTTTGGGAACTTAAAGATGAAAAGCAGCAAACTTATTATAATCAAGGAAAGAACTTATTGGAAGATAATAATGTTGATGTAGTAGTTACCTTTGATACGGGAATACTGGAAGGCATTTCAGAGGCAAAGAAAGATTTAATAAATACAAACAAAGAAAAAGCAGCTATTGAGGTTTATGGAGCAGGAAGTACAAGCAAAATAATTTCTTTATTAGAAGATAAGACTATAAAAGCGACTGCTATTCAAAATGAATTTAATGTAGGATATTTAAGTATAAAATCAGCAGTAAATAGAATCAAAGGTGAAAGTATGGACAATAGTAATATTTCTTCCACTGTAGTTAATAGAGATAATATGTATTCAGAAGAAAATCAAAGGCTATTATTTCCATTTATCAGATAAATATTTAATATGGATATAAATATATTGCGGAGGGATTTATAGTGAGATTAATTAAAAAATTATCAGGATTCTTAGCAATAATTTCAGTATTTAATGTATTATCAGCATGTGACGCAAATGTAAAGACAGGAAGTTATAACAACATTAAAGAGATAAAAATTGGTGTAACTTTGTATAGGCAGGATGATGCATTTATCTCCCTAATTGCTCAAAATATTCAAGAAGTCGCAAAGGAAAATGAAAAAGAAAATGAAGGCAAATATAAAATGAGCATAGATGTTTTGGATGCAAAGGGAAGCTCTATTAATCAAAATAATCAGGTAGATAAATTTGTTGCTCAAAATTATGATGTTATATGTGTAAACTTAGTTGACAGAACTGCAGCATCAACTATTATTGACAAGGCAAAGGCAGCCAATATACCGATTGTTTTCTTTAATCGTGAACCTGTGGAAGAGGATATGGAGAGATGGAATAAGTTGTATTATGTAGGAGCTAAAGCGGAACAATCAGGAGAAATGCAGGCAAACATTATTATAAATGCTTATAAAGAAAACAGCAAGAATGTAGATAAAAATGGAGATGGGAAGATTCAATATGTAATGCTTGAGGGAGAACCTGGTCATCAGGATGCATTAATCAGAACGGAATATTGTATTAAAACTATAACTCAAAGTGGAATTGAATTAGAAAAGCTTGCAGATGATACAGCAAATTGGCAAAATGCTCAGGCAACCACAAAAATGACACAATGGATTAAGAATTTTGGCGATAAAATTGAAGTAGTATTCAGTAATAATGATGATATGGCACTTGGAGCTATATATGCATTAGACAATGCTAATGTAAAAAATAGACCGCTAGTAGTTGGCGTTGATGGAATCCCTAAAGCTTTGGAAGCAGTTAAAAATGGAACTATGATTGGAACTATTTATAATGATTCAAAGAAACAGGCGGAGGGCATTTTTAATATTGCATATACATTAGCTACGCATGGAAATGTTAATTCAGTTGATGGCTTAGAAAAAGGACAATATATTAGAACTTCTCATACTGAAGTCACAAGCAAAAATGTAGATTCGTTTTTAGGGGATAAATAATAATAAATATGATTTTTGGCGCATGTAAACTTATATGATATAGAGAATTATTAATTGATAAATCAAACATATAAACGATACAAAAATATAATTTAGAATAAGAAAAAGCCGTATAGGCTTTTTTTATTTAACTGTAAATTGTTAATTTGTAACTGTAAACTTCTTGACTTGTGCCGTTAGTATAAATGATTTTATGAATACACATAATAAAATTAGGTTTTGACAGATAATTGTAATATGGAGGCTAAAATGAAAATATTAAAAAGGGTAGTGAAAATGACTGTAGTTGTAATAATAATCATTGAGACATTTTTGAATAACTTAGTTACATATGCTCAAGTGGAAGCTAATAAACCAGTTAGAGCAAGTGTATTGCTACGTCAGCCAGCTGATCCATATAACGCTTTGCTAAGGGGAAATTTAGAAAGAATACAAAATCAAGATAAAGGAAAAATTGAATTTAATTTTTATGATTCTAAAAATAATCAGGCAGAGCAAGACCGATTACTTAATAATGTACTAGAAGGCGGAAATACGGATCTTCTATTGATAAATATAATAGATCCTAAGGAAACAAAAAGTATTATTGATAAAATTAAAGTGAAAAATATTCCGGTAGTTTTTTTTAATATAGAAGAACCTAACATGGATGCACTTAGGTCATACAATAAGGCTTATTTTGTTGGAACAAATCCAGAAGAAGCGGGAGTACTCCAAGGGAAGATACTTATAAGATTATGGAATCAAAATAAAGAAAAAATAGATAAAAATCATGATAATATAATGCAATATGTTATGTTAATGGGAAATAATAATACTTTGGAGGCAATTGGCAGAACTAGGTATTCTGTATCGACAATTAATGATGCGGGAATACAAACACAGGAACTTGCTTTAAAAGTTTGTAATTGGGATAAAAATCAGGCCATAGTGGGGGTGGAACAAGCATTCCTGCAAAATGGTGATAAAATTGAAGTTATAATTTCTAATAATGATGCAATGGCAATAGGTGCCATTGAAGTATTACAAAAATATGGGTATAACAAAGGAGATCCAAATAAGACAATACCAGTAGTTGGAGTTGATGCTATACCAGAAGCACGAGAATTAATTAGAATGGGAGAAATGGCAGGGACAGTTATTCAAGATGCGTATGAAATGGCAAGGGCAGTATATGATATTGGAATGAATTTAGTTAATAATAAGCCTCCACTTGAAGGTACAGAATATAAATTTGATAATACAGGAGTTTCTGTTCGTATCCCTTATAGAGAATATATAGAAAACAATAGTTAGCTTTACAATATTTTAAAGTTAATATAATATTATAATAATAAAATAAAATTACGGGAACTATCATTAACAAATAAATTTAATGAGGATGTGGGGCTGAATGAGTAAATTAGAAGAAATAATCGAATACAACAGGAGATTTGTTGAAAACAAGGATTATGAAGAATATGTAACAACTAAGATACCTAAGAAGAAAATGGCAATACTATCATGTATGGATACTAGATTAACAGAGCTATTACCAAAAGCAATGAATATAAAAAATGGTGATGCAAAGATAATTAAAGATGCAGGAGCAACTGTTATGCATCCATTTGGCGGAGTAATGAGAAGTATATTAGTTGCAGTGTATGAATTTGGTGCAGAAGATGTTTTCGTAATAGGTCATCATGGCTGTGGAATGAGTAATCTAGATACTAAAAGTCTTGTGAATAAAATGATAAATAGAGGAATAAATGAAGAGACTATACTAACATTGAATAATGCAGGAATCAACGTTGAAAAGTGGCTTCGTGGATTTGAATCGGTCGAAGAATCAATAAAGGAAAGTGTAAGAATGATAAAAAATCATCCATTATTTCCTAAAGAAGTAAGGGTGCATGGTTTACTTATCAGTCCAGAAACAGGAGAACTTGAAGTTATAATAAACGGAGATAAACAATAAATGTTAGAAGTTTTAAATTCAAGATGGAATTTCAAGAAGAAGGTTCAAGGAACTAAATAAAATGTAAACAAAGAAAGTTCGAGAAACCAAATGCAAAATTTGTTTCTCGAACTTTTCGATTTTCACTTATCAATAATTGTGTCAGTTTCAAGTATATGCTTCCAATATCTTTTTGGCATCATTCTGCGCTGTAATCTAAGATTCTTTCTTTCCTCAATAGTTGTTGCTTTAAAATAAGTTTTCCAAAGCTCTGTATATTCGTCTTTATGAAGTTTGAGCTTTTCATATACATCTGAATCCATTGTGACAATTTCATAGGAAAGGGTATCATATATTAAGGCTTTTTCTCTAGAGATATCATGGATAATAAAATACTCTTTAGGGAATCTCTTCTTAAAGTGCTCTCCAATAAGTTCTAAAATATCATTGTCTGGTTCTATAGAGGCATATAAAAATTTTTCATCAAGATAATTAAACCTTATAAACCCTTCAAAATTATGACATTCAAACATAACCTTTTTATTTATATTATCAACAAGCCTTATTACATCAATATTAAGAAAACTGTGGACATTATGTTTAAGCTTAAAGGCTATCTTTAAATAATTAAAAATGAGGGTAGATTTATTTTCATAATTACTTAAGTATGTCATATAAATTTTTTTTAATGAAAGAAAATCTATTTTGTTTATAATTGCATTTTTGACTTTATTAAATTTAATTTCGTCAGTAATCACTTCAACAATTTCTCCAAGTAAAAAAGGTATATTAGATTCAAATTCACCATAAATAAATTCAGGGGGATTCTTTGAGTAAAAGCCATTATATACAGCAGTTAATAATCCTTCAAAAGTATTATCATAGATGTAGATTAACATAATTAAAATTCTCCGTTTAGTACAGTGATTTTTTCACCTAAGCTAATAGTATTAATTTTAGGTAATAAAAAATTTGATGATACATTTTTACTGTGGTTAATTGCATTAGAAGAAAAATCATAACCATTAGGAAGGATGATTCCAGAAGGTGTATATGTCTCATCTAACGAGAAGCTGTCAAAAAATGATATTTGATCAGGATTTATATTTGTAGCCTTTGAAATAGTACCTTCTAAAAGTTTATTTTTTATTCTAATATGATCAAATAAAACATTACCATGATATTTACCATTGCAGGTAATAAAATATTTTGCTCTTTTAAGGGTTACTCTCAGTTTTCTCAAGTCTTCAAAGGTCAAGTTATGAACTCTCCTAATTTTTAAGATTTTTTTAGCAGAAGTAACACCAATGCCAGGGATGCGTAATAATTTCTCATAAGGAGCTTTATTAATTTCTACAGGAAATTCATTTAAATTTGATAAAGCCCAGTAAGTTTTAGGATCAAAATTTAAATCAAAATTGTCATCATCATTTTTTAAAAGCTCTTTTGCCTTAAATCCATAATATCTAAGGAGCCAATCAGCCTGGTAAAGTCTATGCTCTCTAAGCATAGGTGGATGAGTTATATCTGGGAGCAGTTTGTTATCCTTAATTACAGGAACATAAGCAGAGTAATAAACTCTTTTTAAACTGTACTTGCTATAAAGAGCTTCTGAAAGCTTGAGTATTTTTCCATCATTTTCAGGAGTAGCTCCAACAATTAGCTGAGTACTTTGCCCTCCAGGAACAAAAAGAGGAGTACTTTTTATGTTTTTTTTCATTTCACTATAATTATTTATTGAATTTTTAATTATACCCATTGGCTTTAAAATCTTATCTTTACTTTTTTGAGGAGCTAAAAGCTTAAGGCTGTCACTTGAAGGAAGTTCTATGTTGACACTCATTCTATCAACATAGGTTCCAGCTCTCTCAATTAAGGAATCATCAGCACCAGGTATTGCTTTAAGATGAATATATCCATTAAATTTTTTATCAATACGAAGCTTTTTTACAGTCTTAAGTAGGAGCTCCATGGTGTAGTTAGGATTATTGATGACAGCGGAACTTAAAAAAAGTCCTTCTATATAATTACGTCTGTAAAAATTAATGGTAAGCTCACAAACTTCTTCAGGAGTAAAACTAACTCTTAAAAAATCTCTCGAGGCACCGTTTATGCAGTATTTACAATCAAACACACAATCATTAGAAAATAATATTTTAAGCAGGGAAATGCAACGGCCATCGGGGGTGAAGCTATGGCAAATACCACTTTCAGAAGCATTACCTATTCCATTATTAATATTTTTTCTTTTTGAGCCGGATGAAGAACATGATACATCGTATTTTGCTGCATTAGATAAAACTTTTAATTTTTCCATTAGATCCATTATCTTAACACTCCTTTATAAGTGAGAATTTACAGAACATACATTTGTATAATATTATATACGAATGTATGTTCTATTGCAATGAGTAATTTTAACTTAAATTTTACTTATTGCAATCATATTTCTTCATTATTTAGATTTAGTTTTTATAAAATTCTTCGATAACATAATTGTTAAGTGTATAGATGTATAACTTATAAATTTGACTTTTATATAAAATAATTATCTATTCTTATTAAGTTTTTGTGATTTTGGTTAGTTATCACAAGAATTTAAGTTCAAAGTTTGATATCTATAAGAAATATTGGAGGGATATATATGATTAATGTTTTCAAAAGAAAAAATACCGAAAGTGAATTTATTGAAGATAAACATTTAGATGAGGAAAAAGTTCAAACTCAAACTAAAAATACTGATACAATAGAATTTTTAAAGAAAATTAGTGTTCAGATTGAAGATATAATAAATCAACATAATAAAGTTAACAGCGAACATGATGTGCTTGCAGAGCTAGCTGAACAAATTGAAAATCAAATGAAAATAGTATTAAATTTAACTGAGCAGACTAATAGTTCAACAGATGAGCTGCATAGCCAAGGGGAAAATTTGTTAAATGCTACAAAGAATACTGTAGGAAAATCAATTGAAGGTAAAGAGTCAATTGAAGGTATGGTTAAAGTAATCGAAAATCTAGACGTAGAAACTAAAGACACTTATAAAAATATTACTTCTTTAGGTGAAAAACTTAAAGAAATTGGAGAAATAGCTCAATTGATTAGTGGAATAGCTTCTCAAACAAACCTTCTTGCACTTAATGCAGCAATAGAAGCTGCCAGAGCAGGAGAGCAGGGAAAAGGTTTTTCAGTAGTTGCTGATGAAGTTAGAAAATTAGCAGAAATGACTGGTGAAAGCAGTAGTAATATAACTAAATTAATCAGCGGAATAGATACACAAACAAGAGCTGTATTAAAAAGTGTTGAAAAAAGTACATTAGTAGTAACAGAAGGTGTAACCTCATCAAAAGGAGCACTTGAAAAGATAGAGGAAGCTTTAAATTCATTTAATGGTGTTGAAGGTGAAGCAGGGAAATTAATCAACACAATTAACTCGCAAAAAAATAATGTTGATAAAACCTTTAATACAATAAACGAAGTTAATAATATTCTTAAAATAACCAATAATCAAATTACACAACATATTGAAGAAGCTGGAAAGGTAGATAAGAAGTTAGAAAAAAGCGTATCTCATATATCTGAGTATGTGAGAGGATAATTAATAAACCAAAATAATCTTTATAAAATATTAGTTATATATATTACAATTTGCGCTGTCAGTTTACAATTGTACAGTGTAAATTCTTAATTGCAACATATATAGTTATTATAGCATCTAAAATAAATACTTAAACATAAAAACAAGCTTTGATTCTATAAGCTTGTTTTTTATTCTAATATTAAATTTTATGATTATATAGAATTTACAGTATCGCGTTCAACTAAAGAATTTATGAGTATTATCCGCTTACTT
>JAEZKY010000318.1 GCA_023435985.1 Bacillota bacterium
TGAATATGCCTTATTAATAACATCTATTTTAGCACTACTTTAAAAAAAATTCCACAATTGAGTTTAAAAAGTGGAATTTTAGTAATAAATTATAATTTAAAAAAATAATGAATAACTCAGAATATAATTCTTAATTATTCATTATTAGCTCATTTATTTCCAAGGAACAGCATCAGAAGGCATACGCCAATCACCTCTTGGGCTTAAAGAAATGCTGCCGACTTTTGGACCATCAGGGAGAGCGCTTCTTTTAAATTGTTGAGTAAAGAATCTAAACATAAACTTATCCAGCCATTTTTGTATTTCCTGTTCAGAATAATTATCTTTAAATGCATTTTTAGCTAAGAAAAATATTCTTTCTTTTGTAGAACCATGCTTTATGAAGTGATATAGAAAGAAATCATGGAGCTCATAAGGGCCTACAATATCTTCTGTCTTTTGAGCAATCTCACCGTTTTTGTCTTTAGGTAATAATTCAGGACTAACTGGTGTATCTAAAATATCCATAAGTATATCGCAGACAATATCAGTAGATTCATTTTGAGCAACATATTGTACCAGGTATCTAACTAGTGTTTTAGGAATAGATGGATTTACAGAATACATTGACATATGATCACCATTATAAGTGCACCAGCCAAGAGCAAGCTCTGATAAATCACCAGTTCCAATTAAAAGGCCGCCTTCTTTATTTGCAAGGTCCATTAAAATTTGTGTTCTTTCTCTTGCTTGAACATTTTCATAGGTTACATCATGTATATTTTTATCATGACCAATATCTTCAAAATGTTGAAGAGATGCTTTAACAATATTTATTTCTCTAAGCTCTGTACCTAATTCTTTGCATAGATTAACAGCATTATTATAAGTTCTATCAGTTGTACCGAAACCAGGCATAGTAATAGTTACAATATTCTTCTTGTCTAAATTTAGAAGTTCAAAGGTTTTAACTATTACAAGTAGTGCAAGTGTAGAATCTAAGCCGCCAGATATTCCAATAACTGCTTTTTGTGATCTTGTATGTTCCAATCTTTTAGCTAATCCAGCAGCCTGGATGTTAAATATTTCTTTGCATCTCATTTCTCTTTCCTTTTCATAAGAAGGTACAAAAGGATGTTTATCTATGAACCTATCAAAGGTTTGTATAGATGTATTATCAAATTCAAATTTAATGATGTTAGGTTTTTTATTTATAAATCTGGATGAATCTCTAAAACTAAGATTTTTCATTCGTTCAGCTTTTAATTTAAATACATCAACGATAGAAGAGATTACTTCATTTTCTCTTTGAAATCTATTATTTTCTTTTAATAAAGAACCATTTTCGCTTATTAATAAATGTCCGCTGAATAATACATCTGTAGTAGATTCGTGAATTCCAGCTGAAGAGTATATGTAACTGCACATTGTCCTAGCGCTTTGATTTGAAATTAGGCTTTTTCTATAATCCATTTTACTTACAAGTTCATTTGAAGCTGAAAGATTTCCGATTATATGAGCGCCCATAAGAGCAAGATAAGAACTAGGTGGTATCGCTACCCATAAATCTTCACAAATTTCAATTCCGAAGTTTGCAATGCTAGATGAGAAAATTAAATTTGTACCAAATGGAATATCCTTTTGGTAAGGTAGATCAACTATTTCATCCTCTACTGAAAGTCCTTCAGTAAACCATCTTTTTTCATAGAATTCACTATAATTTGGAAGATATGATTTTGGGACTATTCCTAAGATTTTTCCTTTAAACAATAGAAATGCACAATTATATAGGGCACTGCCATAAAGTAGTGGAGCACCAACAGCTATTAAAATATCATTGTTTTTAGTATTTTCTAAAATCTCTTTAATACCATTTAAAGCTTTAGTAATTAAATATTCTTGTAAAAATAAATCTCCACAAGTATAAGAGGTAACGCAGAGTTCAGGAAAAACTATGAATTTACTTCCATTCCTTTTTGCATCATCTATGCATGATAATATATTTTCAATATTATAGTCAACATCACCAACTCTGGTTTTAGGGCAGGCTGCAGCAACTTTAATAAAATCCATCTAATCACTCCTTATAAAAATTGACTTTTGAAAAAATTAATATTTTAAATATATAAATTGATTACATTTAAGGCATATGAAATAAAATACATAAATTGCTTTGAATTGTTATTTTCTTTCATATGCCTTAATGAAAAGATATATATGTTGAAATTAATAATTTACAATGTACAATTGTTAATTATAAGCTGCACATTGCAAATTGTAATATATATAATAGTAATTATATAATAATATAGAAGTAAAATCAAAATAATAAAGTGGTATTGAATAACTTATTTAGAGATAAAAAAAACTTGATTTTTAAAAAAATGAGTATATAATAAAATTATTACATGTAATAATTTTAAATTAAAAACTGAGGATGATATACTAATATAGAATTTAGTACGCTATTTGAGGGGGAGAAAAATGAGTGGAATAGTGATTTTTTGGTTAATTGTTATTATTTGTGCATTTGCAATAGATATTTTAACCAGTAATTTTTGCTTTATGCTATTCTCAATAGGAGCTCTTGCAGCTCTAATATGTGAGATGATGGGAATAACATTAGGAATTCAAGTTATAGTGTTTGCAATACTGAATATAATAGCATTTTTAGTAGGCTATCCAATACTTAAGAAAAAATTTAAGGCGGCGCACAAAAGCATACCGCGTATGGAAGAAACATATATTGGGAAGGTTATGAAAAGTGACAAAGAGATTAGTAGTAAAGCACAAGTGAAAGTTAATGGAGAATATTGGACTGTAATCAATGCAGGAGATATGATCCATGAAGGAGATAAGTTTATTATTACAGGAATTGAAGGAATTAAATTAAAAATTAAAAAGGTTCAGGAGGATTAATGTTATGGGAGTAATTATAGTTTTAGGGGTTATATTATTATTAGTATTTGTAGTGGTATTATCATCAATTAAAGTTGTAAATACAGGTTATTTATATGTGGTAGAAAGATTTGGACAATTTCATAGGGTGCTAGAACCAGGATTGCATTTTATAGTGCCATTTGTAGATTTTGTTAGAAGAAGGGTTTCTACTAAGCAGCAGATTTTAGATGTAGAGCCTCAATCAGTTATCACTAAGGATAATGTTAAGATATTAGTAGATAATGTTATATTTTATAAGGTGTTAAACGCAAGAGATGCAGTATATAATATAGAAAGTTTTCAATCAGGTATAGTTTATTCAGCGACAACTAATATGAGAAATATATTAGGTAATATGACATTAGATGAAATTTTATCAGGAAGAGATGCTATAAATCAAGATCTTTTAAGCATTATTGATGAAGTTACAGATGCATATGGAATAAAAATACTTTCAGTAGAAATTAAAAATATAGTTCCACCAGCTGAAATTCAAGAAGCAATGGAAAAACAAATGAGAGCTGAAAGAGATAAGAGAGCTATGATTCTTCAAGCAGAAGGTTTAAGGCAATCTCAAATAGAAAAGGCAGAAGGAGAAAAGCAGGCAAAAATATTATCAGCAGAAGCTGAAAAGCAAGCTAATATAAGAAGAGCTGAAGGGTTAAAAGAATCTCAATTATTAGAAGCAGAAGGTAAAGCAAAAGCTATAGAAGAGATAGCAGCTGCAGAAGCAGAGGCTATAAGAAAAGTAAATCAAGCTATTATCGATTCTGGAACTAATGAGACAGTTATAGCTTTAAAACAGGTTGAAGCCCTTAAAGAAATGGCTAATAATCCAGCTAATAAGCTTATATTGCCAAATGAAACATTATCATCGCTTGGAAGTATAGCTGCTATTGGTGAAATGCTTAAAGGAAATAAATAATTACTATAAAAACAAATTAAAAGCTTAATTTATTACTTGTATTTTTAGCTTAAGCACATAATTATTAGTTATGAATTATGTGCTTTAGGATAAAGTTCCAATAAGAAAGTCCGAGAAACAAAAATGTAAGATTTTATTTCTCGGACTTTTTGAGTTTCACTTCTACTCATTTTATTTCATTTTGTGTCTTTAACTTGTACATTATATTATCAAATTGTGTTTTAATAATGCTAACTAAAGCAATTCTTTTTTGTATATTTGAATTATACAAAAATGAGATAATGAATCCAGCGATAAGAATTATCTCAACAGTCCATATAGATTTTTCGTGAAAGATACCTGCTTCTAAAGCACTAATGACTGCCCCTATGAAAAAAGAAATTAAAATACAACTGTACCTTAAAGCTTTTTTTAGACACACCTTATCTTTTTTTACTATGCCTTTAAAATAATTGTCAGCGCATGAACGCATATTTCCAGTACAGAATATACTAGCATAATTATCTCCTGAGCCAAGCTTTCGAAAGGCACAATATTGCAATGAGGCTGCAAAGGATACAAGAGTGTTAGCAAATATATCTGAATATGTGGATGGTATTAATCCAGCAATAAATAATACAACCATTGAGACTGTAATGATTCCACGTTGCCATAATAAAGATTTTTCTTTAAAAATAGAATAAAACATATACCATGATATAAAAATACCTATCCAAAAAGATATAATAGGTACAAGAGCATGAAACATTTCTATATAATTTCTATCTGCCAAATTGAAAGCGACAAGTACCAAATTGCCTGTTTGACCTGTAGCAAAAACATGTCCATGAACACTATAAGAATACATGTCCATAAAACCACCTGTGGAAGCCAGTAACATTCCAAATCCTAGTGTTTCTGAATAATTTTTAGTATCTGCCAATATAATCCACCTAACTTTTTACTTAATATTTTTCTTTTGAATAATACTATTATAACGTTGTTCTTTAATAAATAAAAATATATAATATTTATCAAATTGATAAGTAATAACTTATTAATAATTAATTGATAAAATTGTGATACATACTTTATGGAGGGAATTATGGATATTCTTCAATTAAAATACTTTCTTATTGTAGCTGAATATGAACATATGACAAAGGCGGCTCATTCTTTACATATTGCACAGCCAGCTTTATCTCAGTCAATAAAACATTTGGAAGAAGAATTAGGAGTTACTCTTTTTGAAAGAAGGAATAGGAGTATATGCCTAAATGCATCAGGAAAATTATTGCAAGCTGAGTTGATTCCAATTATAAGTGTTCTAGAGTCACTTCCAGAACGTTTAAAAGAAGTAAATAATCAAGAATCCAGAACCATACAACTAAACATATTATCAGCATCTTTACTTATTACTCAATCAATAATCTCCTTTAAAAAATTATATCCGGAAGTGAATTTCAGATTGTCCCAGGATGCTAATGAGACTGAGTTTGATGTGTGTATTTCCTGTGCTGCATCTGATATGGTTCCTAAAGATAGCATCCCATTACTTGAGGAGAAGATATTATTGGCAGTTCCAAGTATAAGCAAATATGCTTCTTTCAAATCCATTACTTTAAATGAGGTAGAAAAAGAGGGATTTATAAGTTTTTCGGGTAGAAAACCTTTCAGAATTATCTGTGATGATTATTGCAGTCAAATAGGATTTAAACCTAAGATTATATTTGAAAGTGATAATCAGGAATCTATAAGAAACTTGGTAGATTCAAATCTAGGTATTGCATTTTGGCCTGAGTATTCATGGGGACGGAGGAGTTCAAGAAATGCGATCATGCTTCCGATTAGTGAACCGAAATGTAGTCGTACAATTTATGCACTTATAAATAGAAATTTAAGAAGAAGTAATTATGTTATAACTTTTATGGAGCATTTAAAAAGATTTATACTTGATATTAAAAATGTAAATGGAAATTATTAACGGTTTTTGCTAAAGAAGTGTTTGAAAAACAAATTGGATGAAGATAATATACTATATAATATGTACAAAACCAATTATTTAGTGGAGGAAGTAAATGAATTATAGTGATATAAAAAAAGAACGGATTTTAAGAAATCAAAAGAAAAAATTATTAAAAAGAGAAGAGAAATTTTTAAATAAAAAAGAAAATGAATATATAAAAAATAAAATATCTCCAATAAAAGAAAAGTTAGAAGAAAAGATTCCACAGAAAATGATTGATACATTTCAAAAAGCCTTTGAAAAAGGATTTTATTATGTATTTGAAAATGGGACTATGATAATAGAAAAAAGCTATAATTCTGAAAGATTAAAAGATGAAGCAGATACAAATGAATATATCTTATCTAAAAAAATAAATAATAAAAATTTAAGTAGAATTGATAATAAAGTGAAAAAGGGTATTCTTATAAATAAAGGAATCACAACAGTAGAGGGCACTGTACTTGGAGTGTTCGGAATAGGACTTCCAGATATACCTGTTTTTATAGGAATGTTATTGAAAACTGTGTATGAAATATGTTTAAGCTATGGCTTTGATTATAATTCAAAGGAAGAAAAGGCATTCATTTTAAATATAATTTCCGCAAGTGCTGATAAGACAGAGAAAAGAATTGCATATTTTAATGAAGCTGATAGAATTGGTTATAGCATTGATAATAAGCTTGATACCAATGTAGATATTAATGAACTGATAAAGGATGCTTCAAGAAATTTATCTGAAAATATAATTTTAGCTAAAGTAATTCAAGGAGTTCCGTTAATAGGGGCATATGGGGGAATATCGAATTATAAGCTTATAAGAGATATAAGTGAGGCAGCAAGCATAAAGTACAAAAAGAGATTACTATCAAAATTATAAGATATAGAAAACTATTACGTTACAATAATATGATTAAATTATTGTAAAACTAATGAGAAAAGATTAATATATACTATACAGTACAAAATTAGTTGAGGTGAAAGAATGAAAAAGAAATCTGTGATGACTTTAGTTGTAGGAGTATTTTTAGCATTCTCCTTAATTGGATGTAATCTTAAAGATGATTATATACTCAAGACAAATGAAAATACTGATGAAAAACCAACAGCAGATAAGGTAAATGAGGTATTTGATTCAGAAAAAATGAAAGATTTAATGGAGAAATTAAAATCTAGACCTAAAGAGATTTCTGATAAAATAGATGACGTTGATAGTGATACAACAAGAACTATGAAAGCGCTGAATGAAGAGGCAGATGAGTTGACTGATGCTTTAAACAGTGCTGATCTTGAAGGGAAAAGTGAAGATATCAAAGATAAGTTTGATGATATATCAGATAAATTAGATGAAGTTAAAAATCATGTAGATGATGCTAAAGATAGGGCAGATGCAGTTAAAGATCCTATTGATAAGACAAAAGTTACAGATACTATTGATGAATTTTCGACTCACATGGATAATTTACAAAGAGCATTAGATAGATTTTCTTCAACAAGATAACTATAGATAAACAACTTTGAATTTAGAATTATGTGATAACTTACCGAAATCATATACATTTTTATTTCACAGGACTTATGAAATTTTCGCTGGAAAGTTCTAAATGTGAGCTTGTATCAATTTCTGCATGTTCCCGAAACGAGTTCGTGACAAGCAGTAAATGGAACAAGCTCACATTAAAAACTTTCATCAGCTTAATTTCAAATGCCTGCTTCACAAAAATGTATATGATTTCTAGTATATTTATACATAAAAATTTAACTAGGGTGGATAATTGTTCTATATATAAAATTTGATTTATTAATTGTAATTTTAGGTTATATAAATTGATGAAGAGCTTATATATAGTTTTGAGTGATAAGTGACAAATTAATGATGAAATATCTCTTTGGCGAGATCTCTTAAATATATTTTTCTGAAAAGTCAGAGGTTTTTCTTCTTTATCTTATCACTGCAAGAGCTTGTTGCATTAACTTTTCAAAAATATGGGCTTGGTAGCAAGTTATCAGTTTAGCTTATATGTTATACATTTATATGATTTACACGTATTTAATAAACGTGTAAATAAAAAAGACTTGATTGTTTTACTTTAGTGTGATAAAGTGATAAATAGAAAGAAGTAATTAGGGAGGATAAAATTTATGAAAATTAATAAGTTAATAAAAAAATTAACTATAGTTGCTGTTATAACTACATTAGGAGTAAGTTTAATTGGATGTAATAAATCATCAGGGAGTAAAAGTGCATTAGATAAGGACGAGCTAGTAATAGGATTAGATGATACCTTTGTTCCAATGGGCTTTAAGGATGAAAGTGGAAAAATAGTTGGCTTTGATGTTGATTTAGCAAATGCAGTTGCTAAGAAATTAAACAAAACAGTAAAGTTTCAACCGATTGATTGGAGTATGAAAGAAACTGAACTTAATAATGGGAATATTGATTTAATATGGAATGGATATTCAATTACAGATGAAAGAAAAGAAAAAGTGGATTTCTCTAAGCCATATTTAAAGAATACTCAAGTTATAGTAACTTTAGCAGATTCTAATATAAATTCCAAAGGTGATTTAGCCGGAAAGAAAGTAGGAGCTCAAACTGGATCTACAGCAGTTGATGCAGTAGAAGCTGACGGTGATATAGAGAAAAGTTTTGATGGTGGAAAACTTATTACTTTTGAAGATAATAACGCTGCATTAATGGATTTGGAAGCAAAGAGATTAGATGCAATAGTTGTAGATGAAATTTTGGCGAGATATTATATGAAAGCAAGAGGAGAAGAAAAATATAAAATTCTAACTGACAACTTTGGAGATGAAGAATATGGAGTCGGAATCAAAAAAGGTGATACTAAATTTTTAGATGCATTTAATAAAGCTTTTGATGAGGTTAAGGCTGATGGAACTGCAGCAGATATATCTAAAAAGTGGTTTGGACAAGATATAGTTCTTAAGTAATATTATTAAATTTAAAAAGACTTTTATTTAATTAGCTAACATGGAAACAATTAAGAGGAGGAAATAACTTTGAGTTATATTTTAGAGATAATGCCTCAGGTATTAGAGGGACTTATTATTACTTTGGAGATTTTTGGGTGCACTTTGCTGCTATCTATTCCACTTGGGATAGTGGTAGCATTAATGAGAATATCAAAATCCATAATACTTAAGCAGATAAGCGGGGCATATATTCTTATAATGAGAGGTACTCCTCTACTATTACAAATCATCGTGATTTTTTTTGGACTACCTTTAGTAGGAATTGATTTTGAGAGATTTCCAGCTGCAATTTTAGCTTTTACTTTAAATTATGCAGCCTATTTTGGGGAAATTTTTAGAGCAGGAATAATGTCTATAGATAATGGACAAGTTGAAGGTGCTCAAGTTTTGGGGCTTAGCCAAAAAGATATATTTTTCAGAATTATACTTCCTCAAGCATTTAAAAGAGTTATTCCACCTGTTGCAAATGAAATAACAACTTTGGTTAAAGATACATCTTTAGTATATGTAGTAGGTATGGATGAATTATTAAAGATAGGTAAAACAGCTGCTAATAGAGATGTTTCACTAGCGCCACTTTTAATAGTTGGAGTTGTTTATTTAATAGTAATAGCTATTTTTAGTCAATTGCTAAAGAAAATTGAAAAGAAATATGACTATTATAAGTAATGTGGAGGAAAAAATATGCTTAAAATTAGTAAATTGAAAAAGAAATTTGGAAGTACAGAAGTTTTAAAAGGAGTTAATCTTGATATAGCAGAGGGAGAAATATTAGTTGTTGTAGGTAATTCAGGTGGTGGAAAAACTACATTGCTTAGATGTGTGAATGCATTGGAATACTGTGATGAAGGCGATATAGAAATAAATGGGAAGATGCTTTGTAAAGATGGAAAGTATGTAGATAAGAAAGAGCTTAAAGAAATAAGAAAAGATATAGGCTTGGTATTTCAAAGTTTCAACTTATTCCCTCATATGACAGTCTTAGAAAATTTAATAGAAGCCCCTCAAAGAGTATTAGGGTGGACAAAAGAAGAGGCAATTAAGAAGGCAGAAGAAACCCTTGGCTTTTTAAACCTATTAGAAAAGAAAAGCAATTATCCTTTTGAATTATCAGGAGGACAAAAGCAGAGAGTAGCTATAGGAAGAGCATTAGTATTAGAGCCTAAAATTATGTGTTTTGATGAACCTACTTCAGCTTTGGATCCAGGTCTTACAGGAGAAGTGGCAAACTTAATAAAGAGTTTGAGTATAAAAGGTATGAGTATGATGATTATAACACATGATATGGAATTTGCTAAAAATGTAGCTGATAGAATAGTTTCAATGGAAGCCGGAAAGTTGCAGGAAGGATTAATATTTGAAAATAATTAATTGATATTTATTCAGTAGCTGATTTTGAAAAAATTAATTAATTAATATAGATAAGATTTTTTATGTGTAAAATTATTAATTGAGAAGGTTTAAATTTAATAAATTAATTCTTATAATTTGTGTTGAATTATAAGATAAAGTATGCTATTCTTAGAGTGTAAGATAATTCAAGATTTAATCAATACTGTACATTCGCCTCTGTTTCAGAGATTGGGTCAAGTATCAGGTTATAATCTTTGGAAAAAGGGAGGATTTTTATAATGGAAGATAGAACTTTAGTATGTAAAGATTGTGGAAAGGAATTCATTTTCACAGTTGGAGAACAAGAATTCTACAAAGAAAAAGGATTTGATAACGATCCAGTTAGATGTCCAGAATGTAGAAAAGCTAGAAAGCAACAAAGAAACAATAGAAACTTCGACAGATAGTATGCTATTGGGCCATAAGAGTAATCTTATGGCTCTTTCTTTTTGCTAAAATATAAATAATAGTTGATTTAAGATTAAATTACTATTTTTAAGATTTTTAATTTGAGGCTGCTTCAGTTTAGCTTGTCACATTTAAAGCGGAAGTGTACTGAACCGAGTGCAGCCTTCAACTTAAAACCAGCATTCACTTAAAATTTTTATTGCACAAGGTATATCTTCTATTTTTATTCCTGCAAAACCAATAAAAATAACAGGAAGAGAGCTAGCCCGCGGATTAATCCAATTAGCAGAGGTAGAATCTACTTTGATTCCAGCATTTGAAGCTCTTTCAATCAATTCGTGTTCTTTTATCGCTGTATGAATTTGCAACAATATATGGAGACCGGAATCCGCACCAATAATTGTTATATTTTCTTATATAATATTTTTGATTTTCTTAAGTGTTTTTCCCAGTAACCTTCTTTAATGAAAATTTCAAGAGATTTTTGTAGTAATCTTGATACAGGCTGCTCATAAATCTTATAATTCTTTTCATAAATATTTAAAAACGATTTTGGAAGCACTAAGTAGCTTATTCTCATTGAAGGCATTAATGATTTAGAAAAGCTTCCTAAATATATAACTCTATTTGAGTTATCAAGTCCTTGAAGTGAAGGGACTGGTTTCCCTTTGAATCTAAATTCGCCATCATAATCATCTTCTATTATAATTCCATTATTCTCATCAGCCCACTTGAGCAGACGTAATCTTTTAGATATTGACATGACCATTCCGTAAGGGTACTGGTGCGATGGAGTAACATATACTACTTTGGCTAAGCATTTATACAATGCCTCAATATTTATACCATCCATATCTAACTTTATTGGAGAAATATCAAAATTAAAATGCTTAAACACAGCTTTAGCACCTAAATAACTTGGTTCTTCAAAGGCAGCATGGTTGTGATTGTGTAAAAGCATGTGACATAATAAAGTTAAAGATTGCTGAGTGCCAGAAGATATTACGATTTGTTCAGGGGAGCATACAACGCCTCTAGAATGATGAATATATTTAGCAATTTCATGTCTTAACCCATAATCTCCCTGATGATCTCCATAAAGTAAAAGTTCACTAGAAAATTCATCAATTGAACGCCCTACTATTTTTCTAAATTGAGAATATGGAAAAGCAGTTAAATCAATTTGCCCACTGCTAAAATCATATCTGACTTTTATATTGCAATTAGTTGGTTTTTCCATAGAAATAGAACTTGACTGTAAATTCTTGTTTATATTCTTAAATCCACTCTCTATTCTCGTAACATACAAACCTGACCGATTTTTAGACTTTACATATCCTTCAGCAAGCAACTGTTCATAGGCTGCTTCAATGGTATTCTTGCTAAGCATTAAATCCTTAGCAAAACTTCTAATTGATGGCAGTTTACTATTATGCGGAATATTGCCAGATAGAATTTCATTCTTGATATAATTATAGATTTGTATGTATAAAGGGATTTTTGAATCGAAATTCAAATTTGGAAGCAGTTCTAACATTTGTTTCACCTCAAGCATATGGAATTATTGATAGTACAATTTAAATTTAGAATTTTAATAATCTGTCATTGTTAAAATAAGTATAACTGTCACTGTATACAATGACAATATATTTCTATAATGATTATAAAATATAATTAATGGGGGGAGAAAATTATGTGTGATAAATATTTTAATGTAACTGAAAGGATAAATTTCTATATGAAAAGAGATCCATATGAACTTATTCAAGAGTACGGAAGTCCTCTATATGTTTATAATGAAAGTATTCTTAGAGAAAAATGCAAGGATATGAGGAATTTTTTAAGATATAAAAATTTTTCAGTAAGTTTTTCAGCAAAAGCAAATAGCAATTTACATTTACTAAAGATAGTAAGGGAAGAAGGACTAGACGTAGATGCCATGTCTATGGGATAAATATATGTTCAACTTAAGGCGGGATTTAGACCAGAACAAATCCTTTTTGTAAGTAATAATGTAAGTAAAGAGGAATTGGAATATGCTATAAAAAATAAGGTTAGTATTAGTGTAGATTCTCTTTCTCAGCTAGAACTTTTTGGAAGGATAAATAGAGGTGGCTCAGTAGCTATTAGATTTAATCCAGGAATAGGAGTTGGACATAACGAAAAAGTGGTTACTGCAGGAAAGAAAGCAAAGTTTGGAGTGGATCCTAAATATATTGACAAGGTTAAAGAAACGATTAATAAGTATGAATTAAAGATTATAGGAATAAATCAACATATAGGATCTTTATTCATGGAAGGGAGTGCCTATATAGAAAGTGTTAAAACGCTACTCACTATTGCTGAAAACTTTGAAGATCTCGAATTTGTTGACATAGGAGGAGGTTTTGGCGTTCCATATAGGAAACAAGAAGGTGAGCAGGCAATAGATTTAAAAACACTAGGAAAGGAAATTGATTTAATGATAGAAAGGTGGGTTAAGAAATACGGAAAGGAAATCAAAGTTAAAATAGAACCAGGAAGGTATATACCAGCAGAATGTTGCGTGCTTTTAGGAACAGTACATGCTGTTAAATTAACTTATGGAAGAAAATATATAGGTACAGATATTGGCTTCAACGTTCTTGCAAGACCGGTTTTGTATAATTCACATCATGATATAGAAATATATAAAAAAGATAACAATATTACAAGTCTTAAAGAAGAAGTGACTGTAGTGGGAAATATATGTGAGAATGGAGATATATTAGCTGAAAATGTGATGCTGCCACAAATCCAGGAAGGAGATATTATTGGAATATTAGATGCAGGTTCTTATGGATATGTAATGAGTTCTAATTACAATAATAGACTCAGGCCAGCTGAAGTTCTTATTAAAGAAAATGGTGAAACAAAGGTTATTAGACGAAGAGATAAGCTAGAAGATTTAATGAGAAATTACTTATAACTTAGGAGAATTTTTGTGATCATTCTTAGCAAACTATTATTTATATTAGGTGCTTCATTGTTAAAAAAAACCACTTGCTATGCAAGTGGTAGTAGGAGGCTAGTCAATATCGTCAGATTAGCAAAAAGCAGCTATTATAGATAGTGTAATTCTAATAAAGAGGGTTAATTTCTATTAAGCGTACTTCATGAGGTTTTAATTCAGCAGTTATGGTTAAGGTGTTATTTTCTGAATTCAGTATTTTTTTTTGAATTCTTGGAAGAGATACAGATTTTAAATACTCCATATCATTTCTGCTTTCTAAGGGTATACCACCTAATTCAAGCCATTTATCAAAGGAACTTCCATATTCATTATTTACAATAGTTTCTGTTAGCTGATAACTGGGTTCAGAAAGGTTTGTAAGTGGAAGAATTACCTTTAGTGTACTAGTTTTTGGAAAAGGTGTATACCTATTCTTAAAAGTCATATCAAATAATTCACCTGATGCATACAGTTTTGAATAATGCTGATAATTATATAGCATTATTTGAAATGAACTTCCATTTGTAGTTATAAAGAATCCGTCTCCTTTTTCAAGCAGTTTATCACCAAGTTTATTAAGCATTTGAAAAACATAATAATGGGATTTTTTTATTCCATTATAAGTAAAGATTCCTTGGCCTCCATGATATAATTCATTTTTCATTTTTACTTCTTCAGTAAAATCTGAAATTTGCCAATAGCCAAAACTTTCAAGGGTATCGTAATTCTCTAATATGTTTTTAGCAATATAGGCTGCTTTATATGCAGTATCGTTTAATAGTTCGTTATGAGATATTGAAGAATTCCAGCCAATTAAATACAGTTTCTCAGTATTCCAATCATTAGCTTTTATTCTCTTTTTTATACTTTGAATATTTTCTTTTAAGGCATTTTCAGATTCATTATATATAAGATAACTATGAATTTTTATATCAGCTTCTTTTGAAATAGTAGTAGCATCTAATCCTGATAAATTCATTGGATAAAAATGCATGTTTATAAAATCAGGCAAACAATTATTTATTTTACAAAAATCCATAAATGTATCTAGCCAGTTATTTGATCCTGTTAAAGTTTCTGCAAAAACAGGAGAACTTCCAAAACAAATATGTGGATTGATTTCCTTTACAGTTTCATATGTTTTTTTATAAAAGTTAAAGAAATCATTTCTATTTTCAAATCCAAACATTTTTGTGAAGTCTGGTTCATTCCAAAGAAAAAAAGGCCAAGAATCTACTTCTTTTTTACTATAGCGAGAAATAAAATGTTTAATTAGCTGCCCTATAGTATAAGTCCACTTTTCCATACTTTTTGGCAGACTTATGATTGATTCAATAAAAAACATTGTACGAGCAGAATCTTCTGCAAGTTCTTTAGGCATAAAGGAAAGTTCTATAAAAGGTTTTAAATTAATTGAAAGAAGAAAATCTATTGCTAAATCAATATAAGTAAAACATAGTTCAGGCGAGCCGTTTTCATTTTCGGAATAAAACATCATTTCGTCATCAAGTAAACCATGAAAACGAATGTACTCGAACCCAATATCCTGCTGTAATTCATGAAGCATATGTTGATTTTCTGAAAGCAATACATGTTTTGCCTTCCCAATGCAAGCAAGAGTTTTAAAGGTATGTCGAAGTGAGATTCCTTTCTCAGAAGTATCAATTGGATTTATTTCATAAATTCTAGTATGAGATTTATTTTCTTCCGTAATAATAGCATCTTGTTTTAGATAATAAGCCAAACGATTAAAGGAAGTATTATGATGCAAAGCAAAATAATTAATATTCTCAGTCATGCTCTTTCGTTCATTAGAATCATAAATATCTATTGTTTTACGATATTTACTTGGAAGACAGTTGTATTTATTTTTAAATGCAGAAACAAAGGATCGTACATTTGAAAAACCATTTTTTTCAGCAATATAGTCAATTGTAAAATTAGGATTACTTAAATCTTTTATTGCATGAGAGAGTCTGACCTCCATTAAATACTCACTAAAACTATCACCTGTGAATTCTTTGAAAATTTTTGAAATATAAGGCTTCGAAAGATAAAATATATCGGCTAAATTATTTAAGGATATTTTATTCCTATAATTTTCACTTATGTAACTTAATATATTTTTCATTCTTTCTGAGTTTTTATTTAAATCATTTAAATTAGTAGTATCTTTTACATTGAAATTAGTAGTTAATATATATAACAATTCATATATATATGATTTATTTAAAAGTTCAATATTATCTTCTGGATTAATATTAGATTTTACAATTAAAGCAAGAAGCCGTTTTAATGGAATAAACTTAGTTTTATCTGATTCTACGGAAGAATTGCAATCAAATCGCTTTTGAGAAAAGCGAGATATTTCAGGATCTAGTGAGGAAATATCAATTTTTAATGATAATACTTCGCATTGGTTACCAGATAAGGCGTGTACATCAAACATGTTTATAACAATAAGATCGTCTTCATGTAAATTATACTGCATATTACGGCATTGAGCGTGAACGCTGCCAGATAATACATATATCAGCTCTATACTTTGATGCCAGTATCGCTCTAGGTTTCCAATTGAAAGTACAGAAAAATTCATTGAGGAAGAAGTTTTAAAAGTTATAAGTTCTTGATTTGTATTCATAATATACCTCCATAACAAAAAGAAAATACCAAAATTTTATACAATGATAATGATCATATTATCAATATGGAGTATAACATAAAGTTGAAGAAGAAAAAAATGAAAACTGCAATTTTTTAATATTTTAACTGTAATTATTTAATAAAAATAAAACATAAAAAGATTTTTAAGTGAAAATGAATAGAAAATTACAGAAAATATAATATAAAAGCTGATATTTTATGTGCTTTCCATGTGTTAAAGTATTAATGGAAACAAATAGTGTGAGAATTCACGCAAACATAAATAATCGGAGGATATAAATATGAAAATTTTAGGCATTTCAGGTGGAAGAAGAGATAGTAATAATGATGCTATGTGTAAAGAAGCGTTAATGGCAGCAGAGAAGATGGGGGCAGAGGTTGAATTTATTCATTTATTAGATTTGGATATCAAACCATGTACTGGATGTACAGCATGTGTTAACTCACTTATGAGTGGAAAAGGAAATAAGTGTGTATTAAAGGATGACTTTGATTGGCTCTTAGACAAGATGTTAGATGCAGACGGAATAATTTTTGCAAATCCAGTTTTTTGCAAAGGTGCTCCAAGCATGTTTTTAACAATTAGAGATCGTTTTGGACCGAGGATGGATAGAGGAAATAATGTTGTAGCAACTAAAATTGCAGAACAGACAGGCGGAAAAGCTCCAGATCCAAGAATTCTAAAAGATAAAGTAGTTTCTTATATAGGAATTGGTGGTTCAGATTGGGTTACAGCATTTCAATGTGATTCAGGAATTCAAGCACTAACTCCTATGTGGAAAGTAATAGATAATGAAGTTTTCTCTTGGTCTACAGGCATAATTGTAGATGACAAAAAAGTAGAAAGAATTCATAAAATAGGAGAAAATCTTGCAAATGCTGCGAAAGATATTGAAAATGCTTCTTATAAGGGCGAAGAAGGAGTTTGTCCACATTGCCATAGTAGAAACTTCTTTTTAGATAGGGAATCTACACATGCTGTTTGTTGCTTATGTGGTATAGAAGGCGAGATTAAAATTGTAGATAATAGAGTAAGATTTGAATTCAAAGAGGAGCAATTAGGTCATGCTCATGATACCTTATCAGGGAAATTTATTCATGCAGATGATATCAAAAAAACAGTTGAAACAGCTATGAATTTAAAAAAATCAGATGAATATAAAAAGCGTCAAGAAAAATATAAAAACTTTATTACAGCAATCAGACCAGAAAATAAATAATCAGTGTAAATAAAGTGGTTATTTTTAGTATTTATGCACAGAGTAATCTAATGAATCAAGAGAAAATGGAGGAAAAATAAATTGAAAAATACCAAGAATATAAACGTAACAGCGATTATAACAGTTTTAGTAATAAGTGCATTTATAGCTACATTCAATGAAACTGTATTAAATGTAGCACTATCAAGTATTATGAAAGAAATGGATGCCACAACTGGGACAGTTCAATGGCTAATTACAGCTTATATGATAGTGACATCAGTTATGGTTCCTGTTACAGCATTTCTTATTCAAACATTTAAAACAAAGAACTTATTTTTAAGTGCATTAGGATTGTTGCTATTAGGAACTATATCTGCAGCATGTTCAGGAAGTTTTATTATGCTGATGATTTCAAGAATGATACAAGCATCTGGAACAGGTATGATGATACCAATTATGATGAATACAGTATTATTGGTTTCACCAAAAGAAAAGGTGGGTTCATCAATGGCAGCTTGTGTATGCGCGGTTTCACTTGGACCAGCATTTGGACCAACAGTTTCAGGAGTTATATTACAATATTTTAGTTGGCATGCGCTATTTATAGTTTTAATTCCAATTATAATATTAGTAATGCTTTTAGGAAAAATTATATTAGTTGATGTAGTAGAAGTTACAAAGCCTAAAATGGATTATTTGTCAATTCTTCTTTCAACTATTGGACTTGGGGCTATAATATATGGAATAAGCAATGTTACAGCAGGTGATATTAAGGTTACTTCATTAAGTTTTATTGTAGGAATAGTTTGTATGGTCATATTTGTAAAACGTCAAGTTTATTTAGAAGAACCTATGTTAAACTTATCCCCATTTAAATATCCAAAATTCGTAATAGGTGTATTATTAGTAATGGTAGCAATGATGATTATGTTTACTATGAATGTAATGTTGCCAATGTATTTGCAAGGATCACTAGGAACATCAAGTTTTATAGCAGCTATTGCATTATTGCCAGCTGTGCTTTGCAATGGAGTTGCGACATCTATAGGTGGGAAAATATATGATAAAGCTGGTGTAAAGTGGTTAGTTCCAGTTGGAGTTGGAATAATAGCCATATTCGCTTTTGCTTTAGCTCAGTCTAATAGTGGAACATCACTTATTAAGGTTATAATAATTTACATGTGTATATGTATAGGTGTTGGATTTACTATGTCACCATCTCAAACACACTCATTAAATCAATTACCAAAGGAATATTATCCTCACGGAGTAGCAATAGTAAACACGCTTCAACAAGTTTCGGCAGCAATAGGTTCATCACTTTTTATGGGAATAATGTCAGCAGTTCAAGTCAAAACCTTAGCAGCAGGAAATGTGACAAATGAAGCTGCGGTAGCTGCAGGATTCTCAAATGCAACTATGGTAGCAGTTGGTATTGCTGTAATTGGATTGAGTTTATCATTTGCTTTTGGAGGGGGCAAATATCAGTTGAAAAGTAAAAAAGATAAGATTTTAGAGTGATTTGGTATAGTATTAATTATCGAAAGAAGTAAAGCTGGGACGTAAATCTCAGCTTTATTTTTGCGGATTTTTATTGATTTATAGATAAGAGCTATTTCTTCTATTGTAATGTTTAAAGAAGTAATTGTAGAGCATTTTAATAATAAGTATAATATATTAAATATTTCAGACAATAATTATTATTTAAGAATTAAAAATAAAAATGAACATAAAAAACGAATTATTTTAAACAAGTGTAGTTGCATAATTCGGGAAAATGCAAATAAAATGAAAATTTAACATAATATGCGTTGACATTGTACGTGTTAGATGTTAATCTTAAAATATCGATACGAAGGTTAGTGAGTTGTTTTTTAAAAGCATTCGCCATTACAAAGATGTAGTGCTTTAACTAAATCTTACAATATTTTGGAGGAATTAAGATGTTAGATATTAGAAGCGTATTCGTTGAAAAGAAAAAAGGATTTAATGTAGAAGCCCAAAGTTTATTAAATGATTTTAAGGAAAACTTAGGGATAGCTGAGTTAGAAGATGTGAGGCTTGTTAATAAATATATTATTTCAGATATATCTGAAGAATATTATAAAAAAGCATTGCATACGATTTTCTCTGAGGCAACAGTAGATGTAGTTTATGAATCAGAGTTACCAATAAGCAAAAATGAAGTAGCATTTGGTATAGAATACTTACCGGGTCAATATGATCAAAGAGCAGATTCAGCTTCTGAATGTTTATCTCTTTTAACAGCGGAAGATAAGGTAGAAATTAAATGTGCTAGAATTGTAGTATTAAAAGGAAATCTATCACAAAATGATATTGATAAGATTAAAAAATATTATATCAATCCAGTCGATTCAAGAGAAGTAGATATAAATAGTAGAGAATTATCATCTCCTTCAAACATGCCTAAAGATGTCCAAATCTTAGAAGGATTCATTAATAAAACATTGGACCAATTGAAAGAATTTCATAGTGAACAAGGATTAGCAATGAGTCTTGATGACCTCCTTATGATTCAAGATTATTTTAAAGGAGAAGGAAGAGAACCAAGTATAACTGAAATTAAGGTTATAGACACATATTGGTCAGATCACTGCAGACATACAACTTTTTCAACAATATTAGAAGATGTACACATTGAAGATAATAAATATACAGCACCAATAAAAATGAGTTATGAAAAATATCTAAAAGCAAGAGATTATGTTTATGGAGACAAAGAAAAAAGCAAGACTCTTATGGATATAGCCGTAATTGCTATGAAGGAACTTAGAAAGAACGGCAAGCTTGAAGATCTAGACATATCTGAAGAAATAAATGCATGTTCAATTAATGTAAAAATTGAAACTGATACAGGTATGGAAGATTATTTAGTCATGTTTAAAAATGAAACACATAATCATCCAACAGAAATTGAACCTTTTGGTGGAGCAGCTACTTGTCTTGGTGGAGCTATAAGAGATCCATTATCAGGAAGAACTTATGTATATCAAGCAATGAGAGTTACAGGAGCAGCAGATCCAACAGTACCAGTTGAAGAAACATTGGAAGGAAAGCTTCCTCAAAGAAAAATAACTCTAGGATCAGCACATGGATATAGCTCATATGGAAATCAAATTGGTCTTGCAACAGGTCAGGTTCAAGAAGTCTATCATCCAAACTATGTCGCAAAGAGAATGGAAGTTGGAGCAGTTATTGCAGCAGCACCAAGGGAAAATGTAGTTAGAGAAGAGCCAGTCTTAGGCGATGTAATTATTCTTTTAGGTGGAAGAACAGGAAGAGATGGTGTTGGCGGAGCTACTGGATCATCAAAGGAACATACAGTTGATTCAATAAATGAATGTGGAGCAGAAGTTCAAAAAGGAAATGCTCCGACAGAAAGAAAATTACAAAGATTATTTAGAAATCCAAAAGCAGCTAAGATGATAAAGAGATGTAATGACTTCGGTGCAGGAGGAGTTTCAGTTGCAATCGGAGAGCTTTGCAGAGGCTTAGATATAGATTTAGATAAAGTTCCAAAGAAATATGAAGGTTTAGATGGAACAGAACTTGCAGTTTCAGAATCACAAGAAAGAATGGCGGTTGTTGTAACTAAAGAAGATGCAGATGAATTTATCAGACTTTCAAATGAAGAAAATTTAGAAGCTACTTTAGTAGCAAATGTTACTGATACAGATAGACTTAGATTGTTCTGGAGAGGTAATAATATAGTTGACTTAAAGAGAACTTTCTTAGATACAAACGGGGCAACTCAAAAAACTAAAGTAACAGTTAAAGCGCCAAGTGCTTATCCATATGAAGTTAATGATGTTAATGTTAAAGAAGAATGGATAAATAACTTAAAAAAATTAAATGTTGCATCTCAGCAGGGATTGTCAGAAAGATTTGATGCAACAATAGGTCATGGGACAGTGCTCATGCCGTTTGGTGGTAAATATTCAAAGACTCCGGCAGAAGGAATGGCAGCTAAGATACCAGTTCTTCATGGAGAAAGTGAAGATGCCACATTAATGACTTTTGGTTTTAATCCTGAACTTGGTACTTGGAGTCCATATCACATGGCATATTACTCAGTGGTTGAGAGTATATGTAAGCTTGCAGCTATGGGTGGAGATTACAGAAAAGCAAGACTTACATTCCAAGAGTATTTTGAAAAACTAGGTGATGAAAGTTCTAGATGGGGTAAACCATTTGCAGCATTACTTGGTGCTTATGAAGCTCAAATGGCATTTGAAACTGCAGCAATAGGCGGTAAGGATTCTATGTCAGGAAGCTTTGGTGATTTAGATGTACCTCCAACTTTAGTATCATTTGCAGTAGGAGTTGAAAAGGCTAAACATATAATATCGCCTGAATTTAAAGAGTCAGGTTCAAGCTTAGTTTTACTTCAAACTGAAAAGTTAGAGGACGGAACAATAAATACCGATAAACTTAAGAAAAGTTTAGAAGTCTTATATAACTTAATTCAAGATGAAAAGGTAATTTCAGCATCTGCAATTAAATATGGCGGAGTTTCAGAAGCTATTACTAAAATGGCACTTGGAAATGGAATTGGTGCAGAAATTGAGAATTTGACAAGGGATGAATTATTTGCTTTCAACTATGGAACTATAGTATTAGAAGTTAAAAAGGGTATTAATGTAAGAGAAGAATTAAAAGATTGCTTATATAAAGTAGTTGGTAAGACAATAGATGCGCCAGCTATAATTTCTAAAGAATATGACTTGAACTTCAATATTGAAGGATTAGAAAAAGTTTATGAAGAAAAACTAAACTCAGTATTCCCAATAAAGACTAAAGATGTAGATAAAAAAGTAGAAGCAGTTTTGTATGATAAAAAATCTATACTTTCTCCAAAAGTTAAAGTAACTAAACCAAAGGTTGTAATTCCGGTATTTCCAGGAAACAACTGCGAATATGACTGCGCAAGAGCTTTTGAAAAAGAAGGTGCAGAAGTAACTCAGGTTGTATTTAGAAATATTACAAAAGAAGCTCTTAATGAATCAATCGATAGATTAGCAAAAGAAATAGCTAATTCTCAGATTCTTATGATTCCAGGAGGCTTTTCAGCAGGTGATGAGCCAGACGGTTCTGGTAAATTCATAGCCAATGCACTTAGAAATGAGAAGATAAGTAATAGCGTAATGGAATTACTTAAAAATAGAGATGGATTAGCTCTTGGTATTTGTAATGGCTTCCAAGCATTAATTAAATTAGGTTTAGTGCCATATGGAGAAATAGTAGATATAAAAGAAGATATGGCAACATTAACTTACAATAATATAGATAGACATATGTCTTCAATTATAAGGACAAAGGTAGTTTCTAATAAATCACCTTGGTTTAGTGAAATTAATTTAGGAGATATACATTCAGTTGCAATTTCACATGGTGAAGGAAGATTTGTAGCACCTGAAAGTCTTATTAAAGAGTTAATAGCTAATGGCCAGGTGGCAACACAATATGTTGATTTTGATGGAAATGTATCCTTAAATATGCCGTTTAACCCTAATGGTTCTATGTATGGAATTGAAGGTATAACAAGTCCAGATGGAAGAGTTTTAGGTAAGATGGCTCATAGTGAAAGAATAGGAAAAGACTTATATAGAAATATTCCTGGAGACTTTGATCAAAAGATATTTAAAGCAGGAGTTAATTATTTTAAGTAAGATAAGTGAGAATCCAAATATTGTATTTGGTCATTCGAACTTAGTTAACTAGCTCTGCTAGTTAGCTTCCTTATTTGTTTGGCTACTCCAACTTACTCAGCGAACGAATGTGAGTCGAGTTTCCTTTGAAAAAGATTTTATTACTCGAATATTATCAAAATATATTCTGGATAATATGTTTGAAAAATGTGCGTTAAGATATTTTAAATAAATAGGAGGTCCAAAATGCAAGTAGCAATATTTTTTGGAAGTAAATCAGATACAGAGGTTATGAGAGGAGCTGCAAATGCTTTAAAAGAATTTGGAATAGAATATAAAGCTTTTGTACTTTCAGCTCATAGGGTACCAGAAAAATTAGAAGAAACATTGAAAGAAATTGAAGAACAAGGATGTAAGGTAGTGATTGCTGGAGCTGGGCTTGCAGCACATTTGCCAGGAGTTATTGCGTCAAAAACAATACTTCCTGTTATAGGAGTACCAGTTAAAGCTGCTATTGAAGGTTTAGACGCACTATATTCAATAGTACAGATGCCAAAATCAATTCCAGTTGCAACTGTTGGAATAAACAACAGTTATAATGCAGGAATGTTAGCGATTCAAATGTTATCAGTTAATAATGATGAATTAAAAAATAAATTAAAAGAATTCAGATTAAATATGAAAAAGAAATTTATAGATGAAAATGCGGAAGGGGTAGAACTATAATGGAAAAATTAGAAATGATGTATGAAGGAAAAGCAAAGAAGATTTACGCAACAGATAAGGCAGATGAAGTAATTATATATTACAAAGATGATGCAACAGCATTTAATGGAGAAAAGAAAGGTCAAATTGAAGATAAAGGTGTTATGAACAATGAGATAACAGCAATTCTTTTTGAACTTTTAGAGAAAAAAGGAGTAAAAACTCATTTCATTAAGAAACTAAATGATAGAGAACAATTATGTAAAAAGGTTGAAATAGTACCACTTGAAGTGATAGTAAGAAATGTAGCAGCAGGAAGTATGGCTAAAAGATTAGGTCTTGAAGAAGGATATAAACTTAAGACTACAGTGTTTGAATTTTCTTATAAGGATGATGAATTAGGAGATCCACTTATAAATAGTTATCATGCAGTAGCAATTGGAGCAGCAACTTTTGAAGAAATAGATGTAATTTTAAAAATGACAGCTACAATAAATGATGTATTAAAAGAAGTATTCGCAGCACAAAATATTAATTTAATTGATTTTAAAATTGAATTTGGTAGATGCAGCGATGGTACAATAGTTTTAGCAGATGAAATTTCACCAGATACTTGCAGATTCTGGGATGCTACAACAGGAGAAAAATTAGATAAGGATAGATTTAGAAGAGACTTAGGTAATGTTAAAGATGCTTATATTGAAATCTTAAAGAGAATTTCAAAATAATATTTTTATTGAGTGCCTAAATTGAATCTATTTTGAGTTTTTTTAGGCACAATTAAAAATAATAGATCAGCAGGCTTGGCTATTATTTCTCTTTATGTGCCTTAGCAAATAAATAATGATATGAAAGGATTGTATGAATGAGTAATCCAGATTTTGAATTAATAATAGATCCAAGTAATGATAAATTTAAGGATGAGTGCGGTGTTTTTGGCGTTTTTGCTAATAAACCAATAGATGTTGCATCAATGACTTATTATGGACTCTATGCTCTTCAACATAGAGGTCAAGAAAGTGCAGGAATAGCAGTAGCAGATGGGGAAAAGATTGACATCCATAAAGGTTTAGGGCTTATAACAGAAGCATTTAAGCAGGAAGATTTAGAAAAGCTAAAAGGGAATATAGCTATAGGTCATGTAAGATATTCAACTGCTGGAGGTCAAGGTATTGAAAATGCTCAGCCAATAGTAACTACATCTAAGATTGGTTCAATAGCTATGGCTCACAATGGAAATTTAGTTAATGATGATGTTTTAAGAGAATTACTTGAAGATACAGGAGTAGTTTTCCATACTTCAAGTGATTCAGAAGTAATTGCCTGCCTTATAGCAAGAAGTGCTAAAAAAGGTCTTGAAAAGGCAGTAGTTGATGCGATGGCTGCTATTAGAGGGTCATTTGCATTAGTTATCATGTCAAAAGATAAATTAATTGGGGCTAGAGATCCACATGGAATAAGACCGCTTTCAATTGGGAAAATTGAAGAGGGATATATACTAACTTCTGAAAGTTGTGCTTTAGACGCAATAGGCGCTGAGTTTATAAGAGATGTAGAACCAGGTGAAATAGTAATAATAAATGGGCAAGAAATACAATCATATAGATATTCTGAAAATACTAAATGCCAGACATGTGCTTTTGAATATATATATTTTGCAAGACCTGATTCAAGAATTGATGGGCTTGAAGTTCATACAACAAGGGTAAAGGCAGGAGAACAATTATTTAGAGAGCATCCGCTAGAGGCAGATGTGGTTATTGCGGTTCCGGACTCTGGAATACCAGCAGCAATAGGGTATGCAAAAGCTTCAGGGATACATTATGACACTGGATTTATAAAAAATAGATATGTTGGAAGAACATTTATATCACCATCTCAAGAAATAAGAGAAAGAGCAGTTGCAGTAAAGTTAAATCCATTAAAATCAAATTTAGAAGGCAAAAGAGTTATACTCATTGATGATTCAATAGTAAGAGGAACTACTTCAAAGCATTTAATCGAATCACTTAGACGTGCTGGAGTAAAAGAAGTTAATTTCTTAATTGCTTCTCCAAGTGTAAAATATCCATGTTATTTTGGAATAAATACACCTTATAGAAGTGAACTTATTGCTGCTAATCACACTGTAGAGGAAATTAGAGATATGATAGGAGCCGATTATTTAGGATATCTAAGTGAAGAAGGCGTTTATAGAAGCTGCGATGATAGAGAAGGATTCTGCATGGGATGCTTCAATGGCATTTATCCAGTAGCAGCACCAGTAGAAAAAGAGATTTAGATATCTACTAAGGCATATCATTAACTATTTTTTTGAATATGTCTAATAGCATTTTGAAAGGCGGAGTTAATAAATGATTACTTACAAAGAAGCTGGAGTTAATATCGAAGAAGGATATAGATCTGTTAAATTGATTAAAGAATATGCTGCTAGAACTATGAGTCAATATGTTCTAAACGGACTTGGCAGTTTTGCAGGAATGGTTGAATTACCATCAGGATATGAAAAGCCAGTACTAGTTTCTGGAACTGATGGAGTAGGAACAAAACTTGAAATTGCATTTAAAAATAAGAAATACGATACAGTTGGAATAGACTGTGTTGCTATGTGCGTAAATGATATTTTATGTCATGGAGCAAAACCACTATTCTTCTTGGATTATATTGCTTGTGGAAAACTTGAAGCAGAAGTTGCGTCAGATTTAGTTAAAGGTATATCAGATGGATGTGTTGATTCTGATTGCGCTTTAATAGGAGGAGAAACAGCTGAAATGCCAGGTTTTTATTCCGAAGGCGAATATGATATGGCAGGTTTTGCTGTAGGTATAGCTGACAAGGATAAGATCATCAATGGAAGTAATATTAAAGAAGGAGATAAATTAATAGGAATTGCATCTTCAGGAGTTCATTCTAATGGATATTCATTAATTAGAAAAGTATTTCCAGACCTAAACGAAGAATTCAATGGTGAAGAAGTGTGGAAAACATTAATTACTCCAACTAAGATTTATGTGAAACCTGTACTTAAGCTATTAGAAAGTTATGAAATAAAAGGAATGGCACATGTTACTGGTGGTGGTTTTATTGAAAATGTTCCAAGAATGTTCAATGGCAGAGAATTTACAGCTGTAATAAAGAAAGATTCATATCCACTTCCAGCTATATTTGAAAGAATTATCGAAAAAGGTGTAGATAAAGAACATATGTACAACACATTTAACATGGGTATAGGTTTTGTGCTTGCTGTTAATGAAAAAGATGTGGCATCTATTATAAAAGCTTTAGTAGAAATGGGAGAAAAAGCTTATGAAATAGGTTATGTAACATCTGGAGGTGAAGGTATTTGTTTAAAATAGCGGTCTTAGTTTCTGGGGGAGGAACAGATCTTCAATCTATAATTGATGCAGTAGAAAATAAAGAGCTCAATGTTAAAATAGAAATGGTTATAGGCAGCCGCGATAATATTTATGCGTTAGAGAGGGCTAAAAAACATAATATACAAACTTTTGTTGTTTCTAGGCGTGAATATGGAGAAGAAGCTTCAGATAAGATACTGGAATTAACAAAGGGAAAAGTTGATTTGATAGTTCTTGCAGGATTTTTGGCGATTTTAGATGGAGAAATATTAAAAGAATTTGATAATAGGATAATAAATATTCATCCATCTTTAATTCCAGCTTTCTGCGGGCCAGGGATGTACGGAATAAAGGTTCATGAAGCCGTAATTAAAAGTGGGGTAAGATTTTCAGGATGCACAGTTCATTTTGTGAATAGTGAAGTTGATGGGGGAGCAATACTTCTTCAAGAGGTAGTGCCAGTTTGCTTTGAGGACGATGCGGAAACACTCCAAAAGAGGATTTTGGAAAAAGAACATATACTATTGCCACAGGCAATCAAATTAATCAGTGAAGGTAAAGTTGAATTTGTTAATGGAAAAGCGAGAATCAGTTAGCAGTTTATGCCCTTTAGGATACCCTGTGGGCAAGTTACAGTTTACAGTTAAGGATGAAGCTCACAGATAAAGTTCGAAGAACAAAATATAAAATGCTCAAAGAGAAAGTTCATGTTTCCAAATATAAAATTTGGACATTCGCTTTTTGATTCTCACTTTTTACTATGTAATTTCTAAATTATTTTATAAAAAACTTAGTTGAAGTTATAGTTAAGGGTTGCAGTTGAAAAAACATAATTTAAGGAAACCCCGTCAGGAGTTTCATCCACAACTGTTAACTGTTAACTGTTAGCTGTTAACTGAAGAAAGCGGTGTTTTATGAAAAAAAGAGCTTTAATAAGTGTATTTGATAAAGATGGAGTTTTAGAGTTTGCTAAATTTTTAGCAGCAAAAGATGTTGAAATTGTATCAACAGGTGGGACCTATAAATATCTTAAGGAAAATGGTTTGGATGTAATTGAAATTAATGAAGTTACTAATTTTCCAGAGATGCTAGATGGAAGAGTAAAAACTCTTCATCCATTAGTTCATGCTGGAATTTTAGCTATAAGAGATAATGAAAAACATATGGATACTTTAAAGGAAAGAAATATTCATACAATAGATTATGTAGTGGTAAATCTTTATCCATTCTTTGAAAAAGTTAAGGAAGATTTAGAGTTTGAAGAGAAGGTTGAATTTATAGATATTGGAGGTCCTACAATGCTTAGAGCAGCTGCTAAGAACTTCCAAGATGTTGTAGTAATCTCAGATAAAAACGACTATAAAGTTGTAATGGAAGAAATTGAAGCAAGTGGAAAAGCATCTTTAAAGACAAAGAAAAGATTAGCAGGTAAAGTATTTAATCTTATGAGTGCTTATGATGGTGCTATTTCAAACTTCCTATTATCTGATGATGAGGAAGAATATCCAGAATATCTTTCGGTTTCATATAAAAAGATGCAAGGGCTTAGATATGGAGAAAATTCACATCAGACTGCAGCAGTTTATTCAGCAACAATGCTTGATGGTGCTATGAATACATTTGAAACATTAAATGGTAAAGAATTATCTTACAATAATTTTAAGGACTGTGATATTGCTTGGAAATGTGCTAATGAATTTGATGAACCAGCATGTTGTGCATTAAAGCATAATACGCCTTGTGGAGTTGCAGTTGGAGAAGATGCATATGAAGCTTACATGAAAGCTTATGAAGTAGATCCAACTTCAATATTTGGCGGAATTGTTGCATTTAATAGAAAGGTTGATAAGAAAACTGCTGAAGAAATGATTAAGATTTTCCTAGAAGTTATAGCAGCACCAGAATATGATGAAGATGCTTTAGAGGTATTGAAGACTAAAAAGAATTTAAGAGTTCTTAAATTTCATAATAAGCCAAAAGCAGATAGATATATGGTTACAGTTGATGGAGCAATGCTTGTTCAAGAAGAGGATAATAAATTAATTGAAGAGATTAAAGTTGTAACTGAAAAGAAACCAACTGCTGAAGAAATGAAAGATTTATTATTTGGAATGAAAGTAGTTAAATATGTTAAATCAAATGCGATTGTTGTTGCTCATAATGGAATAGCTTTAGGAATTGGTGGAGGTCAAGTTAATAGAATTTGGCCAACAGAAGATGCGTTAAAGAGAGGTAAAGGAGCTACAATTCTTGCATCAGATGCCTTCTTCCCATTTAGAGATGTTGTGGATCAAGCGGCTAAAAATGGAATTAAAGCTATAATCCAGCCAGGTGGATCCATGAGAGATCAAGAATCAATAGATGCATGTAATGAACATGGAATAGCAATGGTATTCACAGGATATAGACACTTTAAACACTAATTCAACAAGTTAAGAGTTTAAAGTTTAGAGTTAAGAGTTAAGGAACAAACGCCAAAGGCGTTTAAAATATAAAACAAAATTAAAAGATTCTGTAGGAATCTTATCCTCAACTCATAACTTTTAATTCTTAACTCATAACTAAATTAATTTGGAGGTATTGTATGAAACTTCTTTTAATTGGTTCAGGTGGTAGAGAACATGCTTTAGCTTGGAAATTAGCTAAAAGTCCAAAGGTAGAAAAGATATTTGTTGCGCCAGGAAATGGTGGAACTGCAATTGAACATAAATGCGAAAATATTAATATAACCGATTTAGATGAATTGGTAAAGTTTGCAAAGAAGGAAATTATTGATTTGACAATAGTTGGACCTGAAGATCCATTGACAAAAGGAATTGTAAACAAATTCAAAAGAGAAGGACTTAAAATATTTGGACCGGCTGAAAGTGCTGCAAGACTTGAAGGCAGTAAAAGCTTCTCGAAAGAATTCATGAAAAAATATGGAGTTAAAACTGCAGAATATGAAACTTTTACGAGTGCAGATGAAGCGCTTAAATACTTAGAAACCTGTTCATATCCAACAGTTGTAAAAGCAGACGGGCTTGCTGCTGGAAAAGGTGTTGCTATATGTGCAAATAAAGATGAAGCGGCTCAGGCTGTAAAAGATTATATGGTAGAGGACATCTTTAATGGAGCAGGACAAAAAATAGTAATAGAAGAATTCCTTGAAGGTATTGAAGCTTCAATTTTATCAATTACAGATGGTAAGACAGTTATACCATTTGTATCAGGAAAAGATCATAAGCAGATATTTGATAATGGTAAAGGACCTAATACAGGGGGGATGGGAGTGCTCGCTCCAAATCCTTATGTTACAGAAGATGTAATGAAGGACTTTGAAGAAAATATTATGGCTAAGACTTTAAATGGAATTAAAGAAGAAGGTTTTGATTATAAAGGGATTATCTTCTTTGGCATTATGATTACTAATAAGGGGACTTATCTTCTAGAATATAACGTAAGAATGGGAGATCCAGAAACTCAATCAGTTCTTTATTTAATGGAAAGTGATTTGGTAGAAGTTATTGAAGCAGCGCTAAGAGAAGAACTATATAAGACCACAATTGAGTGGAATGACGGAGTTTGTATTAATGTTGTTTTAGCATCAAAAGGATATCCAGGAAAGTTCACTAAGGGGTATGAAATAAAAATAGACGAAAAGGTAAAAGATAAGGTGTTTTTAGCTGGATCTAAAGCAGAAGATGGAGTCTTAAAGACAAATGGTGGAAGAGTATTGTCTGTTGTAGGGCTTGGAAAAACTTTAGAAGAAGCTAGAAGTGATGCTTATGAAAATATTAAGTGTGTTACGTTTGAAGGTGCATATTATAGAAGTGATATAGGAACATATAAATAAGGCACATGAAAATAAATAACGAGTCCGAAATAGCCTTGCAATGTATATAGTTTAAAATAATTTATTTAGGTAATCATCTGTTAAAATTAGGTTAATTTTAACAGATGATTACTTTAATTTTTACATAAATTTATTGAATTATATGTAAATAAAGTGTGAATAAATTGTAAAAAATATTTATGTATAGTATAAA
>JAEZKY010000322.1 GCA_023435985.1 Bacillota bacterium
GTTCATAGTAAAGTACTTGATCAAGTTTTGGAAAAGCTTGATATACATTCATTGGATGATTTTCATGATAAAGACAAGATAAGTATTTTTGAACGAAATTTTGAATAATTTATTTTGAACTTAACTCTGTAGCTTATTAAGAGTTTAAATAAATAAAATTTTAAGCTTAATAGGAGAATGTTCTAAGTATCTTGCAAAACAAATATTTAAGCAAATTATAATTAGTACACTCTCCTATTCAGTAATTAATGATAATTTTTTGATTTTTATATAAGCAAATTATAAATTATTTCATTTATATAAAATAAGTTTCTATTTTACAGTTTCTAGTGCTTTTTTTACCTTTGGAACCACATAGTGACTTCCGCCTCTATTTTTAACATCTTCCACCATCATTGAAACTAGTAAATTATTAGGCGCCTTATTTGTAGTCATACCTATAAACCAACCTAATTCAGTTCCGTTAACATCTGTTTGTGAAGCCTTAATTTCTGCTGTTCCAGTTTTTCCTGCTATAGTTAACCCGTTTGTATAAGCTCCATGTCCAGTACCAGCAGGATTTTCCACTACTTGTATTAAATCTTGAAGTACCAAATCTGATGATTCTTTGGCAACTGCATTTGCTTTCCATATCTTACTTTGGGGATTGCTTTGATAGGTTAAATAAGGAGTTAAAATATTCCCATCATTCTCAAACATTGTATATAATGACGCTAAATGAACTGGATTAACTAATACTTCTCCTTGTCCATATCCACTATCAGCTAACTGGACTTCTGATTTAAAATCTTTATTATCATTTGTAAATTGTGAATTGTATAATGGGTATTCAAACGGAATTTTGTCAGCAAACCCAAAGCTAATCAATTTATTTTTAAAAGTATCCTTTCCTATATCAAGTGCTGCTTGTGCAAAATAAATATTATCAGAATAAACAAGAGCATTTAGGAGATTAGATGGTCCATTATACGCTTCTACTCTTGTGACAGAATAACTTCCCCAACTGTTACTTTTTTGCCAGCTTAACCCCTTTATGTTTTTGTCAGCATTTGGATCTATCTTTTTAGTATCAACCCCAATAGCTGCTGTAATTGGTTTAAATGAAGAACCAGGAACTAAGGTTGCTTGAAATCTATTGTATAAAGGCTTATTAGGATCATTATTTAAACTGTTCCATTTATCATTAGACATACCTAAAGCAAAATCGTTAGGGTTGTAGGACGGAGTACTAACTAAAGCCAGAACTTCACCTGTATTTGGATTCATAGCTACCGAAGCCCCTTTATCACTGCCTAGCTGATTATATAAAAGAGTTTCTATAGTACTATCAATGGTTAACTTCACGTCTGTCCCATTTTTAACGTCTTTAGTTATAATAGTTTTCTTTTTATCTCCTGTATTACTTTGAATATATATTTCTGCACCATCTATTCCTCTAATAGTGTCTTCAAATGCTTTTTCAATTCCTGCTTTTCCAATTAATGAACTTTCAGTATATTGTTCATCTTTGTGCTTCTCTAATTCATCTGAATTTATAGTTTGTACATAACCTGTTAGATGAGCTGCTTGTTCACCTAGAGGATATACTCTTGAATCCTTATCATTAATCTTTACTCCGGGAATTTTAAGTAAACTTGGAATTCTATCATCACCATAAGGTATGGATTTTATTGGAATAAACATATCAGGTTTTACATATGAAGCATTTAATTGCTTGTTTATATAATCTGGAGTTGTTTCCAATAATTTTGCAATATCATTAACAGACTTGTCTTTATCATTGCCTAAATTACCTGGAACAATGCCTACATTAGAAGAGACAGAATCAGTTGCAAGCTTCACGTTATTTCTATCTAAAATATCCCCTCTTTTTGATTTTATTGTTTCCACTCTGACTTTATCATTATCAGCTAAATCTGGAAATATCACTTGAGAACCCCACTTTATCATATAATCTTTACCTATATCTTTACTCATGGTTATACTGTTTGAAAACTCTAGATTTCCACATAAAGTATCCATATTCATTATGTAATTTATGGTCGCCTCAGTGGTATTTTTTTGAACATCTTTAACCTCTACTTTAATATTACTGGCTTGTATACCTTCATAGATATTTTTATTTCTTGAAACAAAATCATCTTCTGAAATTTTTTGTTTTGTCTCAGCATCGGTTAATTCATACATTTTCTTATAGTCTTTTTGGTTTAGATAATTTATATACTCTGTTAATTTGTCTGTAGGTTTGTGCATATTATTATATACAAAAAAAGCGATTACACAAATAATAAATGGAATGACTACAACCGCCGTACCGATAAGAACATAAATATTTTTCTTTTTTTCCATATAATCATCCCTTCATAATTTTATCAATTAAGTAAATTATAACATATGACTTTATATAAAAATACATTTTGATATTGTACGCTATAAATGATTAAAGAGGCTGCACTCTCTTTTAGCAGCCTCCTTAATGTAGTTAGTGATTAGCATCTAATAACTTCAACCTTGTATCCATCTGGATCTGTAACAAAATAATATCCTGGTTTTTCTCCTGGTAGCCCCTTTAAAGGTGTAACTTCGTATCCTAGCTCAATATGTTTATCTCTTAATTCTTCTAACTTTTCAACTCCAATAGCAACATGGCTGAATCCATTTCCTAATTCATATTTTTCTACACCATAATTATATGTAAGTTCAATTTCATAACCATTAGCTTCATTTGATAAATAAACAAGAGTAAACTTATGCTCTGGAAAATCCTTTCTTCTTGTTTCTATTAGCCCTAAACCTTCTTTATAAAATTTTAATGATTCCTCTAAATTTTTAACTCTTATACAGGTATGCAACATTTTTACTGACATATCAGTACCTCCTTTTATTAGTGTACAATTTAAATTATAATATTTCTAATAATTTATATAGATTATTTATATACTATAGTTATAAATATATATGCAAATGCAACAGAAATTATCTTATGCTTAAAACATAACTGCTTAGAATTTATAATATCTAAGCATAATTTTTATTATGAACTCTATATAAATTGTCATAATCATAATATAACATATAAATTAAAATCAAAAAATACTTTAATTTATATAAAATATTAAAATTTACCTTACTTGGTTTTTTACGTTTAACTTAACTAGTAAAATATAGCATAATATCAACTTATACTTTATAATAGTATACAGTGACTCTAGCTATAACATTCATAATTTTTATCGATATTAAGAATAATTAAGGGGGTTAATAATTAGATGAAAATATTAAAATATATGCTTATATTCATTCCAATAAGCTTTATAGCAGAACTTATGCATGCTTCACCTTCAATTATGTTTGTACTTGCAGCTTTTTCTATAATTCCGCTAGCTGGTCTTATGGGTGAAGGAACAGAAGAAATTTCATTTTATTCAGGTCCTAAAATTGGTGGATTTCTAAATGGTACTTTTGGTAATGCAACAGAACTTATCATATCATTCTTTGCACTTAAACAAGGTCTTTTTGAAGTTGTTAAATCATCCGTTGCTGGTGCAGTAATAGGCAATGTCTTATTAGTACTCGGTGCTAGCATGCTTGCTGGAGGTTTAAAACATAAAACTCAAAAATTTAATAAGAAGGTAGTAGAAGTTTCTGCAAGTATGCTTCTATTTGCAGTAGTTGGTTTATGCATTCCTGCATTATTTACTCATACCGTTGATCCATCTCTTTTGAACACACGATATGAAGGATTAAGTATAGTGGTAGCAATCGTAATGATTACAATATACATATTAAGCTTGGTTTTTTCCTTTTTTACTCATAAAGATATTTATATTGTTAATTCTGAGGAAGAAACAAGTGCTAATTGGTCACTAAAAAAAGCTATATTAATACTAATTATATCCACTGTATTAATTGCAATTGAAAGTGAATTTTTAGTAAGTGGTATTGAAGATATAACAAAGAGTTTAGGTCTTAGCGAATTTTTCGTAGGTATTATAATAATCCCTATAATCGGAAATGCTGCTGAGCATAGTACTGGTGTGGTTATGGCTCTTAAAAATAAAATGGATGTAGCTTTAGAAATTGCTATAGGTTCAAGTCTTCAAATAATATTATTTGTTGCTCCAGTATTAATTTTCATCAGTTTATTATTTACTCCTATGAGCATTATTTTTAATGAATTTGAATTAATTGCTCTTATAGTTGCTGTATTAATAGTAAACAGAGTATCCAATGATGGAGAATCGAATTGGCTGGAAGGTGTACAATTGCTCGCAGTATATTTAATTATTGCTGCATCATTCTTTATTCTATAATTATATGAAAGTGATTACTATAAAACTGAAAAGCACTTAAATGTTCCTTTATTTAAACATTTAAGTGCTTTTTAATTTTATACATATTGGATATTTAGTTATAAAAAATCATACAATTTCCAATAAATTAATTTATAATAATATGTATATTTAAAATGAAAATGCACATATTATTATCATAAGGGATATAACAGTTGAGCAAAGATATATATATGCTCTAAATAAAAGGGTGTATATATATCGAACAAAGATTATATAATGATTATAAATGTAGTTGTTATATTTAGTCGGCGATAAGATTTTAAATAGTATGGAAAAGTTTTATTATAGTTGATTATATATTATTATATTTATTATAATAGTACTCCAACTTATTATTTAAGGTCGAGTTAACATTATTCAGTGTGTTGAATTGATTTTATGTAGCCGTGAGGTTATATAGAGTTGAATAAATATGTTGTCTGGTGGAGCGAAACATGATTATTAGGTTGTGATTTGTTGTATTATTAGTCGAAAGATTATTATATGATGATAAACTATCTTTTATTGTGCTAGTTAATATTGTTGTGCTCTTTTAAAAAACAATATTGTTATTTATATCGGCTAGCAAGTCGTTCGTAAATTCACTACTATTACCCCAGAGATCCTGATTTTGGAAGTTTAACTTCCAATTTTTTTATTACTACAAAAAAATAATAGATAAGAATTTATCTTACCAGTTATTCCTGAAATGGTAATGCAAAATTAGAATCTTTATTATATACCCCTACCTTTTGTTCTAACCTTACTACATAAGAACTGAATCCAATACAATTGTCTCTTTCCTTTATACTTGTGTTATTTAACTTTAGTAAATTGCTTTTGCATTGTGGCCCATAAATATATCGTTATTATCTCCTCATCTGCGAATTTGGGTAAACAATTATTACTAAAACGTTGCACAGAATACGCTATT
>JAEZKY010000020.1 GCA_023435985.1 Bacillota bacterium
GTATGGAATATAGCTTTTGGCATCTTGTTTCTTTTCATATGCTTAAGAACTAGGAGGGAAAATATTGAATTTTACGTTTTTAGGAAAATACTCGGAATATTATTTAAAAGGTGCAGAAATAACTGTTGTATTGGCGTTTTTTGCAGTATTGTTTGGTACAATTTTAGGTCTTGGTTTGACACTTTTAAGACGTTCAAAAATTAAGCCAATAAGTTTTGTAGCAGCTGCTTATGTAGAATTTGTAAGAGGTACTCCACTTCTAGTTCAAATCTATATAATCTATATTGGATTACCAAAGTTAATAGGAGTGGACATGCCAGATATGACTGTTGGTGCAATTTCATTGGCTTTAAATTCAGCAGCATATGTGTCAGAAATAATTAGAGCAGGAATAGATGCTGTTGACAGAGGGCAGATGGAAGCAGCAAGAAGTTTAGGTATGAATCAAAGATTATCAATGATCCATATAATTATACCTCAGGCATTCAAAAACATATTGCCGGCACTTGGAAATGAATTTATTGCTATACTTAAAGATTCTTCAATGGTTTCAGTTATTGGAGTTGCAGAGCTTATGTATAATGCAGGAATTGTAAGAGGAAATACAGCTTTAGGTTTAGAACCTATAATAGTAGCGGCAGTTGTTTACTTTGTATTAACTTTCACCATGTCAAGAGTGTTAAACTATGTAGAGAGGAGAATGAAGGCAAGTGATATACGTTAAAAATTTGTGCAAAAGTTTTGGAAAAAATGATGTCTTAAAAGGTATAGATGAGTGCATTAGCAAAGGCGAAGTTGTAGTTATAATTGGCCCATCAGGTTCAGGAAAAAGTACATTTTTAAGATGCCTTAATTTATTAGAGACTCCTACATCAGGTCAGATTACCTTTGAGGACAAGGATATAACAGCGAAATCTACTAATATAGATAAAGTTAGAGAAAAGATGGGTATGGTATTCCAACACTTTAATTTATTTCCCCATAAAACAGTATGTGAAAATATCTCTTTAGCACCTATTAAGGTAAAAGGCACTTCAAAGGAAGAAGCTAAAAAGATAACAGTTGGACTGCTCGAAAAAGTAGGTCTAATAGATAAAATAGATGCATATCCAGCTTCATTATCAGGAGGACAAAAGCAAAGAATAGCAATAGCTAGAGCGCTTGCAATGCAGCCAGATGTTATGTTATTTGATGAACCAACCTCAGCTCTAGACCCAGAAATGGTAGGAGAAGTTTTAAATGTTATGAAGGATCTTGCAAAAGAAGGTATGACAATGGTAATTGTTACTCATGAAATGGGATTTGCAAGAGAAGTTGGAGATAGAATATTATTTATGGATGAAGGAAAGATAGTAGAATCAGGAACACCAGAAGAATTGTTTAAAAATCCTAAAAATCCACGTACAATAGACTTCTTATCAAAAGTGCTATAGATAAGTCAGTTACTATATGGGCTTATGTGGCAATAAACCGAAATTGAATGCCTATTTCATAAATATGCATTTATTTCTTTGCTTGATATACATATAAGTACAGTTTTTAGCTTGTTTATCTATAAAAACATAAAACACTTAAAGATAGATTTATTCTAACTTTAAGTGTTTTTAATTATTTTTTATAATGAATTTTTAAATCCTAATCTTTTATGAATTTTAAAAATAATAAGAAGGAGAAGAAAATTCATGAGGACTATGCAAAGTTGAAAATAATAAAAAAGATGAGATTACAATTCCTACTATACATAAAATTACGAAAACTATTATTGGTAGAGCTAAATTAACGCCACCTTTTGCTTGTAATCTATTCATATATTGTAAGTTACTTAAATTCATTCTAATTTCTTTGATAGATTTAATTTTCTTTTCACAATGGTTAAGATAAAGAGCATTTGCAAAAATAGATAAAGTAATACGGAGTATTAGTGTCAAAATCGTATTTAGTTTTGCACCTATTAATACATGTGATAGAGCAAAATTTAAACATATAAAAATAATAGCAGGAACGTAAAGCTTTCTATATAATAACCAATAATAAGTTAGGAAAAAGCAAGGCCAGTTCCAAGAGGCAAACTTTTTATTATTTTTTCTTTTATTAATATATTTAAGATAATGATTTGTATTATGATATCCAATAAAAGTAGAAAATTCCTCTATAGATATATCATCATTATAATTGTTCGAATTTCTAATTGTTGAATCATCCATGGCTTTATTATAAGAAAAATTATTATTAGCTGATTCAGAGTAATTATTATTAAAATTCAAATTATTTTCAGTTGTATTTATATTTTCAAATTGTGTGCTATTTTCAGTATTATTTAAATTAGATCCTTGTGGTGAATCAATTCCAGTACCAAAATGAGAGCATTTAGGATTTATACATATATCATTTAACCCAAGTTCTTCTCCACAATGTGAACATTTCATGTTCATCCCCCTTTTAAACATAGTAATTAATATTGAAAGAATATCATATATTTATAAAATTAACAAATAATAAAGTGTTTTATGCAGATGCAATAAAACTAAACATGAACTAATCATTAAGTGAAGTGTTTATCTATAGTTATTATACAATTATATGCAGGATGATATTTTTTGATTTTTTCTGATATTGTATTAATTAATTCATTATCATTTATGTGAGAATTTTTTAATGGTTCAATAACTACATCAAAGATTAAATTTTTAATTTCACCTTCACCAACAATTCTAAAATCATGAATAGAATCAATATATTCATATTCCTTAATTAAAGACATAAGTTCGTCATAAGCCTCTTTAACTTCACCTTCGATGACACAAATTGGATCTATATGTATTACTAAATAAATTTTAAGAGCAGAAGAAATTTCTCTTTCAGCTTTATCAACTATTTCATGAATAGTAACAACACTTATATCACTTGGAATTTCAGCATGAATTGATGCCATACATTTTCCAGGACCATAATTATGAATAATTAAATCATGAGTACCAAGAATATTATCATAAGATAAAACCATTTCTTTTATGGACTCAACAAGCTCAGGATCTGGAGCTTCACCTAAAAGAGGATTGATGGTATCTTTAACTAGGTTAAAGCCTGAATAAACTATAAATAGTGAAACAAAAATTCCCATGTAGCCATCTATAGGCAAAGAGGTGAATCTTGAAACTAAAAGTGAAATAGCTATACAAATTGTAGTAACCACATCAATTAATGCATCCGTAGAAGAAGCTTTTAAAGCAGCAGAATTAATTTTTTCACCAATAAATTTATTGAATTTTGAAAGCCAAAGTTTAAAAAAGATAGATACAATAAGCAGAATAAAAGAAATCAGCTCAAAGGTAATAGGCTCTGGAGTAATTATTTTTTCAAAGGAAGACTTAATAAATTCAAAACCAACCAGCATTACCATAAAAGCAACAAGTAAAGCTGAAAGATATTCAATTCTTCCATGACCAAAAGGATGTTCCCTATCAGCAGGCTTACTTGAAAGCTTAAAGCCTAAGATAGTTATTAAAGAAGAACCTGCATCAGAAAGATTGTTAAAGGCATCAGCCGTAATAGCTATACTTGAAACAATGATTCCTACAGAGAGCTTTATAATAAATAAAATCACATTTACTAAGATTCCAATAACTCCACCAAGCATACCATAAGAATTTCTAACCTTATCATCTTTGATATTAGTATTATCCTTTACTAATTTATCGACTAATAATTTACCAAACATTTTGTACACTCCAATCATTTCCATAGAAAACTAACAATAATTAATATATTTATTATAACAATATTTTTAGCTAATCAGGCATTTTTTATTATTTTAAATGCATTCTAAGTTTATAGTATCACTTTACTATGTTATAATTATATAGAAAATATTCGAGGGGGCAATTTTTATGAAGGATATTATATTTACTGGTGCAGCAGTAGCAATTGTTACACCTTTTACAGAAGATGGAATTAATTTCTCTGAATTAAAAAAATTAATCGATTTTAATATAGAGAATGGTAGTGATGCAATAGTAATTGCAGGAACTACAGGTGAATCTTCTACTATGAGTGATGAAGAACATAGAGAAGTGATTAAATTTACAGTAGAGTACGTAAATAAAAGAGTACCAGTTATAGCAGGTACAGGTTCTAATGATACAATTTATGCAGTGGAACTTTCTAAATATGCTGAAAGCGTTGGTGCTGATGCACTTTTATTAGTTACACCATATTACAATAAAACTACTCAAAGCGGATTAATCAAACACTATAACTATATTGCAGATAGAGTTAATATTCCAATTATTTTATATAACGTACCATCAAGAACAGGAGTTAACATAGCACCTGAAACTTATGTTGAATTAGCTAAGCATCCACGTATCGTTGCTACAAAAGAAGCTAGCGGAGATCTTTCAGCAATTGCAAAAATAAGAGCTCTTTGCAAAGATGAACTTAATATTTATTCAGGAAACGATGATCAGATACTGCCTATATTATCGCTTGGGGGAAAAGGCGTTATTTCTGTTTTTTCAAATGTTATGCCAAAGGAAGCACATGAGATCTGTAGTTTATATTTTGAAGGAAAAGTAAAAGAAAGCAGTGAACTTCAAACAAAATATTTAGACCTAATTAATACATTGTTTGTAGAAGTTAATCCGATCCCAGTAAAGACAGCGTTAGGTCTTATGGGATATGAAGTGGGACCTCTTAGAATGCCACTATTCCCTATGGAAGGCAAAAACTTAGAGCTACTAAAAGAACAACTTTCTAAGAATAATCTTATATAGATATCCAGAATGTGTAGAGTAGAATTAAGCATGTATCAATCGAAAAGAGATATATGTTTATTACGTAAAACTATAAAGATTTGTTTAAACAGTTAAGAGACAAAAATTCATATAAGAAATTTTGTTCTTAACTCATAAAAGTTAGAAAGAAAACACTTGTTTATTTATATAGGCAAGTGTTTTTATATATAATGAAATTTGCCTGAGTAAAAATTTTTTAATAAATTTTTTAAAAATACCTGTTATTTTTTCAATTAAAGCATATCTACTATATAGGAAGTATTAATATAGAGGAGCTGATTAAATAATGAGAGAAAGAAAATTTGTTAAATTAAGAGTTGATATGTATGAGGATACTAAATTTAAGATAATAGATAGAATGGAGCAGAGAGATCTCATCCACTATATTTGGACCAGGCTTATTGCTTTGGCTGGGAAGGTGAATTTAGGAGGAGAATTATTTTTATCTAGAAATATTCCATATACTATAGAAACTTTAGCTATAGAATTCAATAGGGAGCCTTCTCAAGTTGAGCTTGCAATAGAAACTTTTATAAAGCTTGAAATGGTTGAATTAACTGAAGATAAAATATATAGAGTTAAAAACTTTGCAAAGCATCAAAATATTAGGATAGAGGAAAAAATTAAAACAGAAGATAAAATTGAAACCAGCTCAAAAACTTTTGAAAATAAATCGGTAGATAGTACTGCTCAGAATGAAGAACAGTTAAGAGATATCAGCGAGGCAGCAGCTGATTTAAGTAATAATGTTATTCCATTAAACAATAACAGTACAAATGAAAATTCAAAAGCTGGCGATACAAATAGAGCAAATAATATAGACAATTTGACTTATAGCAATAATACTATAAAAGCTGATGCATCTAAGGATATTAAAATAAATGGGATTCAGAATGTAAATGCGATGAATAATATTAAACCTATTGATCAAACTTCTAATGATGCCAAGATTGAGACAGAAAGAATTCATACAGAAAATTTTGAGTTAAGTGTTCAAAAAACATTAGAAAAAAAGAAAAAGGTTAGTAAAGGTAAACGGAAAAATAATAATATTAGTGATGAAATTAATGTTAATGATGATAATGAAGAAGTAATGGAATTATATAGTGGCGAAAGAGAATTAGGAAAAGATGAACAGCTTGTGAGTAGTTTTAGTTTTTGATTCACAGGGTGTTTATGTATGTGTGAGTATAGTATATAATATGAATAAATGAATAAATGAATAAATGAATAAATGAACGAGGTGAATAATATGCCGGTTATCACAAGATTTTATGGAATAGTAGTTAAAATGTATCCGAATGATCATACACCTCCTCATTTTCACGCAATATATGGTGAATTTGTTGGAGTTATAGACATTAATACATTGGAAATGTTAGAAGGAGATTTATCAAATAGAGCTTTAAAATTAGTAAAAGAATGGGCTGAGAAATATAAAAAAGATTTAATAGATATGTGGAATACTAAGGTATTCAGAAAATTGGAAGGGCTAGAGTAACAGCTTATGGATTGCCCTAAGATAAAAAATATACAAGTGGATTCTCAGCATTATATCCTAATAGTTTTATTTGATAATGGAGTAGTTAAGGAAATTGATTTTAAACCTAAATTAGATGAAGAGTTTTATAGTGATTTAAAAAATAAATTATTATTCGAACAAGCAAAAGTAGATACTCATGGATATGGGGTTAGTTGGAATGAAGACATTGATATTAGTGAGTATGAACTATGGAATATTGGAAAGATTACCAATAATCAAATAAGTAATTAATATATAATTAAAGAAGGTAAACATATGAGCAATACACAAGAATTATTAGATTTTATAAATAAGAGTAAAACGGCTTTTCAAGGGGCCTATGAAATTAAGGCAATTTTAGATAAGGAAGGTTATGATGAGCTTAAGGAAGGGGATAAATGGGAGTTAAAAAAGGGCGGAAAACATTATGTAATGAAAAATGACTCTGCTTTAATTGCATTTGAAATTGGAAGCGGTGATATTGAAAAAGATGGCTTTAGATTAATTGGAGCACATACAGATTCACCAGGCTTTAGAATAAAGCCAAATCCTGAGATTAAGGTTGAAGGTCATTATATTAAATTAAATACAGAGGTTTATGGAGGAGCAATACTCAGCACATGGTTTGACAGACCATTAAGCATAGCTGGAAGAGTAACATTAAAAGGAGAAGATCCTTTTAACCCAAAGACTAAGTTAATTGATATTAATAAACCAGTTTTAATAATTCCTAATTTAGCAATACATATGAATAGGAGCATTAATGAAGGCTATGAATATAATAAGCAGAAGGATACATTGCCATTACTTACAATGGTTCAAGATAAACTAGAAAATGATCAATATCTAATTAATCTAATTTCAGAGACTTTAAAAGTAGATGCTAGTGATATATTAGACTTTGATTTATTTCTATATGAGTATGCAGAGGGAATTTTATTTGGAGCAGATAATGAATTTATATCATGCGGAAGATTAGATGATCTTTGGATGGTATTTGCAGGTTTAAAGGCTTTAACTAGCAGTAATGAAATTAAGGAAACTAAGGTTTTAGTAGCCTTAGATAATGAAGAAATAGGAAGCTTAACTTCTCAAGGCGCGAATTCTTCTATTTTGAGTAATATTTTAGAAAGAATAGCTCTAGGTTTGAAAAAAGAGAGAGAAGATTTTAAGAGAGCCTTAAGTAATTCAATAATGATTTCAGCAGATTTAGCTCATGCACTGCATCCCAATTATACTGAAAAATGCGATCCAACCAGCAGACCAATGCTTGGAAAAGGGCCAGTTCTTAAAATTGCAGCGGGAGGAAGCTATTCAACAGATAGCTATGCAAGCGCAGTATTTAAAGGAATATGTGAAAAAGCTGGAGTACCGTGTCAGGTATTTGTAAATAGGTCAGACTTAAGAGGCGGAACAACAATAGGGCCTATTACAGCAGCAAAATTAAACATACCAGTAATAGATTTAGGTGCACCAATATTAAGTATGCATTCAATAAGAGAATTAGCAGCTGTAATGGATAATGAATATATAATTAGTGCGTTTACTGAATTCTTTAATTAGGAACATGAAGTTTATAGTCATGTTAATATTTTTAGCTTCGTACTAAAGATTAAATACTGTCCATAAAATATAAGTGTGAAGTAAATTTTTATTTTGAAAATATATTTATGTTAGAAAGAAATAGTATTCTGGAAATAGTATTAATAAAAGAATGCTATTTCTTTTTATTTGTAGATAAATTTAATTTATAGTTAATAAAAGAGGCATTTAAAGATTTACTGATTTTATGAACTAATTAATGCATGATAGAAAAAATATAGGCAATAGATAAGCAGTATTTAAGAGGCGTTTTTTGTTGTCTATTTTATTGAAAAGCATAAATTTTGAAATATATTAAATTGTAAAAATTTACTTAAATTCTTATATATAAAAGAATTTGTATTACGGTTTTAGTTGGATTTAATTGGTATTAAAGTTAAAATAGGTATATAGGACGCGCGTTCATTTATTATTAAGCAAAAGGGGAGAAATGATAAATGAAGAAAAATTTAAAAAAGTTCAGTGTAATGCTTATAATGGCTATACTATTAGTTGTTGGAACTTGTATTAGTGCTTTTGCTGCTACAGTTGGAGAACAATTGCCTCAAGCAGAAAGTGGTTGGACAAGATATGAGGACACTAATAAAAATATTAGTTATGTTGGAGGATGGTCTTTATGGAATGGATCAGCTGATATATGGACAAATTCTACAGCATATTATTCAAATAATATAAATAGTGTATGCAAATTCAATTTTACAGGAGATAAAATAAGAATTATTACAGAACTTTATTCAGATCATACTACAAATGTAAATGTAAAAATTGATGGAATTGATTATGGGGGATTTTCAGAAAGAAATAATGTTCAAAAGGGAAAAACGTTAGTATATGAAAAAGCAGGATTATCTAAAGGAGAACATAGTATAGTTTTAACTAATATAGTTGCATACCAGTTTGTTATAGATGCAATAGATATAGACTCATCAGGAGAATTAAAACCATATAATGAACAAAAAGAATCAATAACATTAGACAAATCATCAATGGACCTAAATGCTGGTGATTCAGGACAATTAACAGCAATAGTGTCAACAACAACTAGTGCACAAGTAACATGGACATCAAGTGATTCTTCAGTAG
>JAEZKY010000047.1 GCA_023435985.1 Bacillota bacterium
GCTAAGAATAATCTCAAAAATCATGCAGAAGGAAATTTATCATTTAATATCATAATCCAAAAACCTTATGAATAATTTATATAAGTTGTTATACTAAAACTACATCACTATTATTTACATGAATACAAACACAAAATATGCAATGTAGACTCCTTAACACAACTTATATAGACATTAAAAAAGTAAGCAATTATAATAATTGCTTACTCTAATTAAATACATTAGTAGTATTTTTATTTTAGTACATTCCGTCCATTCCCATTCCTGGATTTCCAGGCATTGCTGGTTCCTTTGCTGGAATATCAGCTACTGCTGCTTCTGTTGTTAAGAATGTTGAAGCTACTGAAGCTGCATTTTGAAGTGCTGATCTAGTAACCTTAGTAGGATCAACTATTCCGCCTTTAATCATATTAATATATTTATCGTGTAGAGCATCATATCCTACACCAGGTTCACTATTTTTAACCTTTTCAATTATTACTGAACCTTCAACTCCTGCATTAGCTGCTATTTGTCTTACGGGCTCTTCTAATGCCTTAGTGATTATATTTATTCCAACTTGAGTGTCTGGAACATCTGAAGTTAATTTTGCAACTTCATTAATTACATTAACATAAGCTGTTCCACCACCAGATACTATTCCTTCTTCAACAGCTGCTTTTGTTGCATTTAAAGCGTCTTCAATTCTAAGTTTCTTTTCCTTTAATTCAGTTTCTGTTGCTGCACCAACTTTGATTACTGCAACTCCACCAGCTAACTTAGCTAATCTTTCTTGTAACTTTTCTTTATCAAATTCTGAAGTTGTTTCTTCTATTTGAGCTTTTATTTGACCTATTCTTTCCTTTATATCAGTAGAATTACCTTTACCGTTGACTATTACAGTATTTTCTTTAGATACCTTAACACTGTCAGCTGTACCTAACATATCAACTGTAGTTTCTTTTAATTCTCTTCCTAATTCCTCTGAGATAACAGTTCCACCAGTTAATATTGCAATATCCTGTAACATTTCTTTTCTTCTATCTCCGAAACCTGGTGCTTTAACAGCTACGCATGTAAATGTTCCTTTTAACTTATTTACTATTAATGTAGCCATTGCTTCTCCTTCAAGGTCTTCAGCAATTATTAATAATTTTCTACCTGATTGAACTATTTGTTCCAATACTGGTAATATTTCTTGAATATTTGAAATCTTTTTATCTGTTATTAATATATATGGATTTTCTAAAACTGCTTCCATCTTCTCAGTATCTGTAGCCATGTAAGGTGATACATATCCTCTATCAAATTGCATACCTTCAACTACATCTAATTCAGTTCCCATTGATTTAGATTCTTCTATAGTAATAACGCCTTCATTTCCTACCTTTTCCATGGCATCTGCAATTAATTTACCTACTTCTTCATCAGCAGCTGAAATTGCAGCAACTCTAGAAATATCTTCTTTTCCATCTATTTGTTTCGAAATCTTTTTAATTTCTTCAACAGCTTTATCTACAGCCATTCTAATACCAGTTCTAATTAAAATAGGATTAGCTCCAGCTGTAACATTTTTTAGCCCTTCTCTAATTATAGCTTGTGCTAATAGAGTTGCAGTTGTAGTTCCGTCTCCAGCTACATCATTTGTCTTCGTTGCAACTTCTTTGACTAATTGAGCTCCCATATTTTCATATGGATCTTCTAATTCTATTTCTCTTGCAATTGAAACACCATCATTTGTTATTAATGGTGCACCAAATTTTTTATCTAATACAACATTTCTTCCTTTAGGTCCTAAAGTTACTTTAACTGTATCTGCTAACTTATCTACGCCTACTTGCATAGCACTTCTTGCGTCTTCTCCGAATTTTAACATCTTAGCCATTTATTATAACACTCTCCTTTTTTATATGTTATTTATATCTTTTTATTTCTTACTTTAAAATTTCTTTGTAATGAAAAATCAATTACTCAACTATTGCTAATATATCATCTTGCTTTAATATAGTATATTCTTCTCCGTCTACTTTAACTTCTGTGCCAGCGTATTTTGAGTATAAAACTTTATCTCCGACTTTTACTTCCATAGCTATTCTATTTCCATCTACAATAGCTCCAGGACCAACTGCAACCACTTCTGCTTCTTGTGGTCTTTCCTTTGCAGTACCAGTTAAGACTATTCCACTTTTAGTCTTTTCTTCCGCCTCTAATTTTTTAATTACTACTCTTTCACCAAGTGGTTTAATATTCATGAAAAACCCTCCTTAAAAATATAAATTGTCTTTATTTTTTTCTGTTAGCACTCATCGTCGTCGAGTGCTAACATAATTATAATATCCTTTATACCCATATAATTCAAACATTACTTATAATATTATATCCTACTTTTCAGCGAATATAACTCTTTATCTTAAAATATGTCTTAATTACTTAATTTTTCTCTGTTTTATTTCTTCTATAATTATTTTTTTAAATTTTCTCTATTAATTAACCGTTATACTTGCTGTATCAACACATTAGCTCATAAAATTTTAATAAGCTGGAGAATCAAAAAAGTGATGCATTTATTAAGTAAAAAACTTAATTTTTCTCATATAAAAAGAAAGTGTCTAAAAATAATTTTTAATTATCTTTAGATACTTTCATTTTAATTCTTAGTAATGTGAATATTCAAAATTAATAATCAAATAATATGATTACATCGCTAAATTTTAAATTTAATAAGAATCTAGTATTCTCCCAAAAACTTATCTTAGATTATATTATCTTTCTAAATTTATATTGTGGAATTCTTCTAATGCTTTGTTAGATAATACGCTTTTAATTGTTGTTTGCTGATTTATCTTTGTGAAAGGTGCTTTAGCTTTCATTACTGATACTATTTTAGCCGCTCCATTTATGCAACCGCCTTCACACATCATTCCTTCAATAAAGTTTCCAGGTAATTTTCCTGCCTTAGCCATAGTCATAGTCTTCTTGATTTCAGCTCCACCTGAAACCTTGACTGGCTTGAATTCTATATTAACCCCTTTTTCTTGAACATAGTTCTCTATAGCTGCAGTCAGGCCTCCACCTACAGCAAAATTTCTTCCAAAAATAGATGCTTCATCAACTACTATATCTTCACAATTTGCTGGATCTACTTCAAATGCATCAAATAAAGCTACCAATTCTTCAAAAGTTAACACATAATCTACTGAATCTTTTATCGAATCTATCAACGCTTCATTCTTTTTAGCAGTACAAGGCCCTACAAATACAATTTTTGCACCCTTATCCTTAGATTTTATATATCTACCTGTAGCTACCATAGGTGAAACAGTTCCTGAAATTCTTTCTGCTTGATCTGGCATCATCTTTTCAATATAGCTAAGGAAACCTGGACAACATGAATTTGTCATGTAGCCATCTCCTCTTTCCATTCTTTCCACAAATTCATTACTTTCGTGTACAGTAACAGCATCAGCTCCACATGCTACTTCTATCATGTCCTTAAATCCTAATGCCTTAATCGCATTCTTAACTTGTCCATAAGTTGTCTTTGGTCCAAATTCTCCAGTTATTGCTGGTGCAACTATAGCATATATATTTCCTTCATCCATTAAATCATAAACAACTTTAACTATTGAACTTTTATCCTCTATAGCTCCAAATGGACATGCTGACATACAAGCACCACAATTTACACACTTGCTTTCAGTGATTTCAGCTCTTAGATCTTCAGCATTGTAGCTTAATGCCCCTGTTGGACATGATTTTTTACACGGTCTCATATCTTCTGCCACCGCATCATATGGGCATGCCTTTTTACACATTCCACATTCTTTACATTTATCAGGATCTATATAAGCTTTCCCATCAACATATGTAATTGCTCCAAAATTACATGCACTTTGACATTTATGAGCAACGCAATTTCTGCATGCATCAGTAACTTGGAATTTCTTTGTTGGACATCTATCACACGCTTCTTTTATTACATATAAAATTTGTTTCTCATCTTCTACATCAATTAACTCTTGTCCCTCTTTGCCATTTGGCTTATAACCTGCTGCAAGTTTTGCTCTTTCTAAAACTACATCTCTTTCTTGCTCAATTGTATCTCTATAATTTGGCATATCTCCTTCAATCATATCATAAGGGATTTTTTCTAACTCTTCCTTGCTTATTTTATTTTCCTTAGCTAATACTGCCACTCTTGTTAAAACCTCATGCTTTAACTTTAAAAGTCGATTTTCAAATTGAAACATTAATATACACTCTCCTATGATTATTTTTTTACTTTCATATTATAGCATGAGATAATTATACCATACTATTGTTAAAACTATAACGATTTTTATATAATTTAAATATTCTGAATTATTTACTTTAAAGTAATTTTCTGTATATTTGGACATTTCAAAAAATAATAAGCCAATTTACCACTATATATTATATTAAACTTCGTCAATATATTCACAAAGCATTTGCTATTTGTAATATATATTCTTATAGTCTATAAAATATAAATGGCACCTTGACTTATAACAATTCTCATGTAATCTTAACTTAAAATTCTGTAAATTAGTAATTTAATTATCAATATTTATTTTATTTTCTCTTGCATATATAATAATGAAGGAATTTAAAGTAAACTTTAGTAAGACATTAGGAAATACAAGGGTTTTAATACATTTCTATAAAATATTAAAGAATTAAACAAAAAATAATTTTTGACGTTTTTTTGACGGCAGATAATAAAATTAATCTTAAAAGTTTAATTCCAATTATATACCATTTTTGATATAATATTGTTAAATATCCATAAATGAGGTGAATGAATTGAACCCCAGACAAAAAAAATTTAAGAAAGAAATGGAAAAAGGTTTAAAAAACTTAAAAGAAAGAAATGAACAAACTTACTACAAATATATAGCACAAAACAATCTGGAGAATCCAGAGCAAAGAATAAGATATGAAAAGAAAGAAAAAATCAAAAACATTTATAAAAAAATAGTATCATTCATAGTTACAATAATAACTATAGGAATTATAACATATTTTATATATAATAAATTTTCAAATATAAATACACTTAGAAATACGCAAATTAACATCAATAATGCTAACACCACAAATATACAAGAAGAAAATAAACAAAAGGAAATAGTTGATTACTTAAATGAACTAAAACCTTATATTGATAATATCTCAGATGAAACAAAAGAAAAAAATAATGAAGTCCAACAAGTTAACAATAAAAGGTTAAGTCAAGCAGAATATATAAAGAATATAGAAAACCATAATGAGATAGTAAAAAAGAACTTAACAGATATAAAAAATCTCAAAAATCCTAACGAACTAAATAATTACATTAATGAGATAAAAGAAGGGTATGAACAACTATGTAATGGTTATGAAAATGAATCAATTTATCTAAAAACAAACGATCAGAAATACAAACAATCAGCAGATGAAAATTATAAATCAGCAAATGAGACAATATCTAATAGTAACACAGAATTAATAAAAGTATTAGATGAAAATAAAATAAAACATAAATAGTAAAATTAGGCACGCTAAAGCTCTTATCCTCACGCCGGATAGGCACGCAAAAAAACAATTCTATAAACATACTTCTATATTAAAAGGCTACTAAAATGCCCCATAAAGGGGCTAAATAGTTGGTTTCTTTAGGAAAGAAGGCCTTTGAGCATTAATCTTTAATTTTAGTGTTTAATTATACAGATATATTTATACTATAACTAAATTTATTTACCTTATGCAAAGCATGATTACAATATTCAATAAAATATAAAATAAAACTAAATAAAGAGTTAAGAGAGTGCTACATTCCGAACTTATCTTTACAAACGAGTTTATACCGATAGTTCTGCATATAGCACTCTTCTTCCTAATTATTTAAGCTTATTTTAATTATATTGTATATGTGTAACCTTTTTCTATATAATCACTATATAAATAAAATTCTCTATGAACTAAATGAGTATCTTGAGGACTATAACCTAATACAGCCCTATAGGAACTTTCTTCTACTTGCCTAAAACATACACGCACATTAAATAAATCTTTAAATTTAACACTCTCTTTAGTACCTTGCTGACTTATGCCTATAATAAATACATTAAGATGCTTACCTATGGCTAAAAGATTAGTTATTGCTTCAACAATACGTTTATCTATACATAGAGTTAATAATTCATCAATTACAATATATAATGGAAGCTTTTGAAATTTAAGAATTAACAATGAATTAAGAAATTCTAATATAGAATCCTTACCATTTATACGTTGGCAATTAACTGCTTTAAAATCATCTTGATATACATTAAGCAGCACAACATTTTTATTTTTAATAGCAAACTCTATCATCTTTGTTTTACCACTATTAGAAAGACCACATACAAGTATATGTGGTGTGATTTTCATATCCACTACAAGTGGTCTCTTATATAAGAAATTATCCTTATAACCTAATTTAAGTTGATAATCATTAGTTTCTTTTAACTCTAATCGTTTATTATTTAAATATCTTAATGTTAATAAATCTAATCCCAATAATAAATTTAATACCATTGTTATATTTCCTATCATTTAAATTATTTATATTTTTACTAAGACATTTAAAACAGAATATGCAATTTTAAGCTATCAATAGATGTCTTTATTTAATAATTACTTTATATTATCTAGTTAATTGTGCTATCTCTACCCTATCCATATAAATTTTATCTCTAGCAGATTTGAGCATTTGATAAGAATTATAACTATTACGTATTTGATCAGTTTGAATAAAGCTATATCTACGAGAATGTATTTTCATACGTGTTCTAACATCAGTACAACTAACATACATTTCATAATCTTCCCAATCAAAAGCTTTAGTAAGGGTGAGCCTACCAAACAAAGTTTTGCATTCATAGCATTTATGAGACAATTCACGGAAAATTTTATCAACACGAGCCCAACGTTGAGCAGAATAACAAATCATCTTACCATTACCTTTACGATTTTGAGTAAGTTGAGTAAGAAGTTCAGTAGGAAAATTTTTAAAATCTCTACTATTAAAAATATTTTGAACTTCATCAAACAGATACAGAGTAGGCTTATCTTGTTCAATAAGAAGTTCTTTCCAATTAGCAGAATCAAAATGCCAATCACTGTATTCATAACCAAAATTATCTACTATATAAATTCTATCTCCATACTTCTGACGATAACGCAAACCAAGTTCCGCCAAAGCCATAGTCTTGCCCTTTCCAGGCAATCCAAAATAGCCATAAATTCCATAAATATGAATTTTCCTATCCTTATTTTTTAAGAACCTAATAAAATCCTTGATTTTCCAAATAATCAATTCAATAATAAGAGGATAAATAGGCTTAACATAAATAGAATTTTCCTTTTTCTTCATAAAAACACCCCTATCTAATATTAATAAATGGAATCTTACTATAAACAAATTTTATACAGTTCCATGTAAAAACAGAAAATTCAACGGTAACAATAGTAGAAATTACAAATGTAAATATACTAACATCAGTAAAATATAATCCTTTACGTAAAAAAAGAATCATACTTGATAAATCAACTTCTATACTAGGAATAGCAGGAATAAGACTAATAATTGTACCAATAAATAACTTCATAGAAGTTAAAACCAATTGCCATAACATATAAAATCCCCCTTTTAGAATACAGAAGGAGGGCCAGAACCCCCGCCATTATTAGGAGCATAAACAGTAGTTGAATTAACATCATTACCACCAAGAACAGAATTAATTTTACGCCAAATATAAACAACTAAAGCAAATAACCAAAAGCATGAAGTAACTACACGTATCCAAGATATATTATTATTAACAAACTGAGCAGATACAATAACGCAATCATGCCCCCAGATATTCACGTGAATATCTGTAAATTCATCAGCACCAACTTTTAAACTATTCAAAATGCTAAGGGAATAAGGAAATTTAACTTGAACATCATTTTGAATATCGTCATAAAAATCAGTAAAATCAGCAGAAGTTGGAACAAACAAAGATTGTAACAAAGTTCCAATAGCAGAAGCAATATCAGCTGGAAGACCTTCCAAAGCTTCGGGAATAGATTTAACACCATCCAAAATTTGCCTTAACCAATCCCACAATTGACTCCAATAAGATGCATCAGTTCCAGTTCCAGTTCCAGTTTGAGTACTAGTCTTAACATTAAGACCATCAACAAGCGTAGCATTCGTAGAACCATCTATAGGAGCATAAACAATATCACCTTTACTAGAATCATATTGTCCAGAAATTGGAACTGCAACAACACTAGAACCAACCTTATCACTTGCAGAACCATCAATACCAGTACCAGAAATAGTACTAGATGCAGGAACATAAACAGTCTTAGAGGTAGTGTAATAACCATAATCTATATAGACATTAGAATTATAAAGAGTCCAAGTAAGCAAGTTAGTAAAACTAGTAGACGTTAAATAAGAAATAAAAAAAGTATCACTATTTTGCCAAATAAAAACAGTAGTATCCCCCAAAGGTGTAAAAGAATTAGTTTTAGAAACACCATTATAAGAAAGTTGGCAATAAAAAGTGTCACCATATTTAACAGTAAATTTCTCGTAAGGAGTTTGAAAATTATTAATATACTTAAAAAGAATAGGATTCATATAAAAACCATTCAACATATAAGGCTGAGGAGTACCAGAAATAGTATTATCAGTCGAACTAATAGGTTCAGGAACAATAGCAGAACTTGAAGAAAAATTAGACAACATATTTTGCAATTCATCTAATCCAGCAGAATCAATACCAGCATAAGTAGCACCAGCAGAATCTTGATAAATATGACAATAAGCTTCTATAAAATCAGTACCAAGATTAGCAATTATATAATTTAAAAAATCATCTTTATATTTTTCATAAACTTCATAGCCAACTAAAGGAATAGCAGCAGCAATTAAAATAGGAATAGCTTCAGCAGAAATAAAACCACCAGTAGTAAGAGCAATAACCGAAGAAATAGCATCAGCATTTGCACGTTTAGTATTTAAATATGAAAATGGTAAAAAGCAAACAATACAAAGAAATATAATAAAAGACTTAAATCTATAAATAAACTTAACCATAAAAACCTCCTAAAAGAGTTTTATAAACAAATAAAAATATTTATGCCCACCCACGGCAGGCCGCAAGCGTGACTGCCTTAAAGGGTGGGCATAAAAATTATAAGAACTTATAAATTATTCTAGGAATCAAGCCAATACCAACCATAATTCCCATAATTGTAATGCCTACAGGAAGCAAAACCCCAGCATTAGCTGTAATAGCAGTAGTTAAACCACTAAACATATCAGCAGATAATTCTATCATACCTATACCTCCAAATTAATGTATTTATAACAAAAGCATAGCTTTAGTTAACTAATAAAATGACTTTAAAATACTATAACAAATTACAATCATTAAAACGACAAAAGCAACAACTAAAAACCAAAAAAATTGATTATTAAGCAAAACTAAATCATTGTGAATTGAAATAAGATTATCATTAATAGATTGTAACTGATGAGTATAATCAACCGAAGAAGAAGTTGTAATATCCATAAAAACGCCTATACAGCATGTACACCGCAAACTACCGGATAACCATTACTACCTAATGTATAATCAAACTCAACAACAGAACCTACAAGAATATCCGGAGGAACAGTACCCTCAACATATTGAGTTAAACATTCATGACCTTGTCTAAATTGAGTATTACTTTCAGTAAAGGGTCTAGTCAGATGTAGCATAAAATATGCCTTATTACTCTTCTTACTAACTCCACTAACAATACCTAAAACATTAAATTCATTCATACCAAATTCCACCTTTTCTCTAAATTTCATTTATTTCACAATTGAATATTAACATGAGATTTTTAAAACCCTATAATTTTATTTAAAAATATTTTTATAACATAAAGAAAAGCTAGGAAAAACCTAGCTTAAAAACATAATATAATAGTATTATGAATTATCTTTATCATATTTTTCATGATATTCCTGGTATGCTTTATCAATATAATTTGTAATAAATTTATTTCGCAACTCAGGCATCTTAGCTTTTTGCCACCAATTTGAATCTTTATTTTTATAATATTCCTCAATCAAAAAATCTAATGTTCTTATAGAACCTTCATCAATGGAAATACTTTTTTTAGCCATTTTAATACACCCCTTCTACAAATTATAAACTTCTAACCTTAACAATCCTCCTACCAGCATTTTTACCACTATATTTATCCCTTAAAGAAAGATATACAGTAGTAGGTTCAATACCTAATCTATTCGCTAATTCAACTACACTTTCCTCAACAGCCATAGGAAGTTCATATTTATCCGGAGTAACTGCCATATATAAATATTTTCCCATAATACACACCCCACATTATTTATTAATAGACATTTCTTCTTGTTTAAAAGGGCAACCAGTATCAGAAACAGGAATTAAATCTCTATTTAAATAATCAAATAAACTATATTCATAAACTTTATCACTGCAAAATTGTTTAACCTTGTGTATACGTCTTAATAAAGCTTTCCATGTTTCACTATATTCTTTTTGAACACTTTCATATTGTTGTAATAAATCAATGTTAGTTATAATATAAACTTTAATATAACAGGCTATTTTATTAGCATAACGACAAGGCAATTCAAGTGGGTATCCATCAAGATAATTAAGCATGTCTTGTATTTTTAAGCTACTTCTAAACTCTTCAAAAATAATTACTTCTTGACCTTTGTAATTATCAAAAGGGTGTAAATAGTCTGTTATCCTAAATACATTAGAATAACCGTACTCTTCCATAACCCCTCTTGTTTTACCAGTGCCAGTTTCACCCCATATATAAACAACTTCTAATTCTCTAAACATATCCTTATATTTCTCCTCTCTTACAATCTGCCTAGCACGTTCAATCTTGTCAATGTTAAGCATATATGAAGGATTATCTTCAATAATTTCATAATTACTCATACCACTCTTTATCATATCGTATAAATCATTTAAATCATTTCTAGAACCCTGACGTTCAACAGGACACTCTCCAAATTCCTCATGAGTATCAGCTAAGTTAGTCTCATGTTTTTTATCTTTTATCCATTTACCCAATTTAAATACATAATCTCTATTTTGAAGACTAGTACCATTTGCCATTTCAACATGAGGGCCATTGAACTTACTCTTAATAGTACTAAATCTACTAGCATTATTAAGACAAAAATAAACATGAGTATGGTAAGTGCCCTGTTCACCAACTTCATCAGACATACACCAATAAACAAGACTAGAAAACTCATTTAAAAGCTCTTTTATATGCTCATGACTATAACCATATTCAATAGGATTATTAATAGTTATTTGCCACTTTCTAGACCTACTATCTTTAACAATAAGAACCACCACCATTCAATCATGAAATGACACAGAAGTTAAATTGACACAACTACTTGGCACAACTTTGACACAACTTTATTTCCCAAAAACAATACAACTTAAAACCTCTAATATAGTCATTTATAAGTTAATATTTTTTATTTCCCAAAAGTTTGACACATGACACAGAAGTGCGCTTAGGTAATACTAGCTAAGCGCACTAATTTTTACCTAAAATTTTTCTACTTTGTTCACTTTCAGAACTGTTATGACTAAAATCAGAAAGTCCCTTAGTTTGCAAATCAAAATTTAAAATATCAGCAACAAGCAAAGCATTACTATACCTTTCACAAATAACAATAAGTCTATCATTTTCATAAACTCCGTAATCACAAACCACAGAACGAACACTATATTTAATCATAAAAAAGACCTCCTATTCACAAAACTGAGATATAGCATTATAAGTAAAAAGACAATAAGAGCAACGACAATAATGTTTACATACAGTACAAGAACCTTTCATACTACATTTATTAACATTAGAACATAAGAAACCATCACAAAGGATATCATCTTTATTTTTCAAAAAAACACCCCTCTACTCAATTAAAGCCTTTAATGAAAATATTTTTTCTCTATAAGAATCAAGTTCTTTTTCAAGTGTTTGAACTTTATGTTCTAGCCTAATACGTTCCATAGGGGAAAGCGGACTAATATCCAACCCTGCATTTTCTATACGTTCAATCTCACCAAGAAAATAACGTGGCATAGGCAAATTAGGAACTCTTTTAATAATTCCGACAGACTCATAATTCTCAATAACTTTAGTACTCTTAAACCCCCATCTATCAGCTAAATCTTGTCTACTTAATAATATTTGATCCATTAAAATCACCAACTTTCATTTTCAAAATTGAATTATCCTCCAAAGATTGAACTATTAGACAAGAATCAATTAAACCAATAATTAATTGAAGCCTATCTTTATCTAAGGATTGCAACTTAGGAATAACAGATAAAATACTCTTTCTAACCATATAAATACCTCCCGTTAGAGTTCTTGAACTCATTATATAATACCATTGCGATTTAGTCAACTCGTATTTTGAGAGTTTTTTACATTTTTGAAGTTGACAAACTCGATTTTTAAAACTAAAATAAAATTAAAAAGCAAATGGAAGGGATTAAAAATGAATGAAAGAATAAGACTAATAAGAAAAAAAGAAAATTTATCTCAACCAAAATTTGGGGAAAAACTGGGAGTAAGTAGAGATGTAATAAATAACCTCGAGTTAGGAAGAGTCGAGCCAAAACCGCTAATAATAAATCATATATGTACAACTTTCAATATAAATAAAAAATGGTTATTAACAGGAAACGGAGAAATGTACGAAATACCTGAAAAAGACCATGAATTGAGTGAGGCATTAGCAAACATATCAACTTCAAACAATGAAGATATAAAAAAAATAGTAATGAACTTAAATAAATTAAATGATAGATATTTAAATATAGTTGAACAATTAATAGATGAATTATCAAAAAAATAAAGCAAGCCTCATTAGCTTGCTTTTAATAAACTTTTTACATAACTATAAATTAAAATCAACATCCTTCTATCATCTATAGAATTTATCATTTTTATTATTTCTTTCTTCATAATTTTACCATTCCTTTCTTATTTTAACATGATTATACACCCAAAAAGGTTTAATATAACTCAACTTTTAGACAAATTTAGAGTAAAATAATTTCGAGGTGATAACATGCTAAAACAACAGAGGATAAAAAAAGGTCTAACACAGGCACAACTAGGAAAAAGGATAAGAAAAAACAAAAGTTATGTAAGCAGATTAGAAAGGAGAGATAAAAACTTTAACCCATCTTTAAATCTAATATTAGATTTAAGCAAAGAATTAAATTGTTGTCCAATAAAAGTTTTTATTTTTTTCACAAGAGTAAATTGTAAGTATTTCGGAAAGGATTGATAACAAATGGATTACAACATAACATACAGACAAAAGGACAAAGGCTGGCAATACATTATAAGCAAAAAAGAAGATAAATGGAAACAAGTAAAAAGCAAACAGGGCTTTAAAACCAAAACATTAGCAAAAGAACATGCCGAAAAAGTATTGGAAGACTTAAAAGAAAATGAAGACTTAAATCAAGAACTTAGAGAAATAACTTTTGAGGAATTTAAAAACATGTATATAGAGCATATAAAACTACATATGCAAGAAAATACAATAAGACTATATAATATGGCATTGAAGAATTTTGAACCTATATTCAAGCTAGAAATGGATAAAATTACAACTATACACATTCAAAATTGCATAGATAACATGATAAAATCAGGATTATCTCATGGAACAATAAAAACATACAAAAATAGAATTACAGCAATATTCAATAGTGCTATAGATAAATATAACATTATTTCTAAATCTCCGGTAAAAAATTTAGAAATAAAAATAAATAAGAGTCCTAACAAGAAAAAAGCATTAACCAATTCAGAGTTAAAAGACTTAATAGCTAGAACTAAAAATTTAAAATATAAAGTTATATTTGCTTTAGCTGGAATGTGTGGACTAAGAATAGGTGAAATACTAGGTCTAAAATGGAATAAAGTAGACTTCATAAATAACAATATAACAATAGATACTCAATGGAAGAATCTAGAAGACGATAAAATAGGTTTAGGAAGTCTTAAAACACAAAATTCTTATAGAACTATACCTATATCACCATATGTAAAAAAATTGCTTATACAATGGCAAAATGAAAAACCAATAAATATAAGCAATAGAATAATAGTCTACAAATGCATAAGCGGATTAACTGCATTACTAAGAAATTACACAAAGAAACTAGGATATGACTTGTCTATACATGAATTTAGGCATACATATGCTACAAGCTTAATAGCAAATGGAACAGACTTCAAAACAGTAGCAAAATTAATGGGTCATGACGTCGAACAGACAATGAAAACATATTCCCATGTAACCGACGAAATGCTAAATAATGCTACTAAAACAATTAATAAAATTTTTTAGAAATTTTTTTTGACGAATTTTTGACGAATCAACATTTCTTAATATGAAACCCTTGATATTTCAAGTCTAGTCTATATTTATTTTATTTTCTCTTGCATAATAGAATAGATATTGTTGTGCAAATCCTGATAACTTCTCAAATTTATTTCTTGCAAAAATTCTAATTTTATTTAATGACGAATCTTCTGCTCCATAGAAATGAATCATTGCACGCTTAACCCACACATCTACTGGAAATGCAGAAGTCTTTTCCATAGAAAATAGCATTATACAATCTGCCACTTTAGAGCCTACCCCTTTAAATTCCTGAAGAGCATCATGACATTCATCATCACTTAATCTTTTAATATAATCCAAATTGTATTTAAGGTATGGATTTTCTTCATTTAATTTTAAATTTTCATCTTTTACTGAATTATATACATTTTTAATTGTATCTATTAAATACTTACTTCTAAAAGATGCTCCTGTTTCTTGTATTTCTTCTAAGGTTGCATCTTTTATTTCATATATACTTGGAAAAGCATAATAAATCTTGTCTTTATAATTAATTTGTTTTCCCCACTTAACTGATATTTTATTTACAGTCTTTTTTATTGATGGGATATTATTTCTGGCCGAAATAATAAAACTAAGCAGCATCTCAAACGGATCTTGATTTAATACCCTTACTCCATATCCAAATTCTATGCTCTGCTTAAGCAAAATATCCTTTGAAAGCTCTTCCTTTATATCTGAGTAATCTCTATTTAAATCTAAATAATTTAACCAAATTCCATTGAATTCCTCTTCATTGGTATTATAAATTACTACATTATTTCCTTCTTCTTTTACTTCAATTAATTTTCCAAAAGCAATGACTATAAAATCATTCTCTTCTACCTCTTCAAATCTAAAAATCTGTCCACATTCAAATATATGTTTAAGTTTAAAATTCTTAACTCCCTCTATTATAACCTGATCTCTAGAAAATTTTATATTTTTATAATCCATTATTATTACTCCTTTTAAATTTAAAACGAATATTAAATTTCATAGTTATGTTCTAAGTATTTATTTGTGTTTTTCCTTAAGAATTATATTTTCTAAAATTTCAGCACCTGTCTCGATCATTAGTGTGCACTTTTTAACATCTTTATATTCTTTTTTCAAATCTATACATTTGGTATGTCCTAATTTTTCTCCAAAATTATTTATAAGTTCTTTCGTCATCTCTCTAACAATTGGACTCTTATGTCCGCTTACTTCTGTAAACATTGCTCCAATTACACCAATGGAGCCTATTATAACTCCACAAACATCTCCTGTTGCCATTCCACCTCCAAAACCCGCCATAACTTTTAGTGTTTCTTCAGACAAATTCAAGTTATATTCTTCGTTAGCAGCATACATAATACACTCTGCACAATTTAAATCATATTTATCTGTCCAATATTTCATGGCTGTTTCCTTTAACATTCTCATCTCTCC
>JAEZKY010000061.1 GCA_023435985.1 Bacillota bacterium
GAGCTACATTCACCTGCCCTTTTCCACCATCCATCATGATCAAATCTGGAAAATTAGAGAACTTTCCATTAGAAAATTTAATTTTCTTTTCTTGAATTTCCTGTATTTCTTTTAAGCCATGAGAAAATCTTCTTTCTAATATTTCTCTCATACTATCATAATCATTGGCACTTTTTACTGTCTTTATACGAAATCTTCTATAATCACTATTTTTAGCCTTACCATCTTCGAATACAATCATCGATCCAACAGAGTCAACACCTTGTATATTGGATATATCATAAGCTTCAATTCTTAAAGGTAAACTATCAAGTTCAAGTAAATCTTGTATTTGCTCTAAACTTACCTTGTTTATTTCCTTATCCATTAATATTTTGTCTTTAAATTGGTCCAATGTAACTTTTGCATTATTTTTGACTAATTCCAACATATCTTTCTTTTCACCTTTTATAGGAATCTTAACAAAAACCTTTGAGCCACGTTTTACACTCAAGAATTCTTCTAAAGCTTCTATTTCATCACTTTCTGGTATATAAATATTCTTAGGAACTTTTGGAGTTCCACCATAAAAAGAAACAATAAACTGTGAAATAACTGTTTTATCCTCTTCATGAGCACTATCTTCAATAACAAAATGTTCTCTTCCAGTCACTTTTCCATCCCTTAAGAAAAATACCTGAATACAACAGTCCTTTTCATCTTTATATATATTTATGAAATCTTCATCATTTTCTTGAGATTTAAATACTTTTTGCTTTTCTGCTATGCTCTCTATAGCTAAAATTTTATCTCTTACGGATGCAGCTTTTTCAAACTCTAATGCTAATGAAGCTTCCTGCATCTCTTCCTTTAACTTATTTATAAGAGTTCTATCTCTTCCACTTAATACATCCATAATTTCATCTATCATATGTCTATACTCATCTTTTGATATATGCCCTTCACATGGTGCTTTACATTTTTTTATATGGTAATTTAGACATGGTCTGGTGTGTTTTCCATCCTCTAAAATTAATTTTTTGCAAGTTCTCAAAGGAAAAATCTTTCTGATCAGATTTATTGTCTCATGCACAGCCCCTGCATTAGGATATGGGCCAAAATACTTATTCCCATCCTTTGCATAATTTCTAGTTATAAAAACTCGTGGAAAATCTTCGTTAGTTGTTATTTTTATAAAAGGATAAAACTTATCATCTTTTAAAGATATATTATATTTAGGACTATATTTTTTTATTAAATTGCATTCTAATATTAATGCTTCCATTTCAGAATCTGTAACTATATACTCAAATTCCGAAATATTTTTAACCATTGCTTTTACTTTTTCTGAATGATTTTTAGAATTTTGGAAGTATTGTCTTACTCTATTTTTTAACACCTTTGCTTTGCCGACATAAATAATTTCACCAAGGCTATTTTTCATTAAATAAACACCTGGTTTATCCGGCAAAATTTTTAACTGGGCTTTAAAATCAAACATAATATTCACCTCCACTTTATAAGTGTAACAAGTCTACAGGTAATAAATGCCCCAGAAGCAATTCTCCTGGGGTATTTTTCATATTAAATTACTTATTATTTACAGCTGCACTCATCATTTCTCCTGCTATTGGTGCTGCTGCACTTGCTCCATATCCTCCGTTTTCTACTATCACTGCTACTGCAATCTTTGGATTATCTGCCGGTGCAAATCCAATAAACCACGAGTGAGGTGTTGCGCTTTGACCATTTGCAAGATTATAGTCTGCTGTACCTGTTTTTCCAGCAGCATTAGTGCCCTTAAAGAATCCCCATGAAGAGTCAACTCTTGAATCAACTAAATACTTCATATACTCTTTTATAGTAGCCGAATCACCGCTGCTGATAACCTGCTTATCTAATTTGGGCTGTATTGTTTTGAGTACATTTCCATCCTTATCTATTACTTGATTTACAAGTCTTGGTTCCATCATCTTACCATCATTAGCCACTGTACTTGCAACTAAGGCCATTTGCATTGGAGTTGCTAAAATACTACTTTGCCCTATACCTGATTGAGCTATATTTCCGACCTCAGCCTTTGAAAGTTTCGGGAACTGGCTTTGTGCAATAGTAAGGCCATCAGACTCAATACTACTATTAAATCCAAACTTTTCAGCAGTAGCTTTTAGCTTGTCATTTCCAAGCTCCATTGCTAAAGTTCCAAATACAAAGTTACTTGATAATCTATAGGCATCTTTTAAATTTATCTCTCCATTTACTTCTCCGTTATCATTACTTAGAGATTGTGTGCCATTGAATACTATCTTACCAGTATCATTAAAAGTTCTAGTTGTAACTCCTGGCATATTTTCTAAAGCACTGCTAAGTGTAACTGTCTTAAAAGTTGATCCTGGTGGATATAATCCAGAGGTTGCTCTGTTGATTAAAGGGCTATTATCAGCTGTACCTGCATTTGCCGCCTTCATTGACGCTTCCAAATCATTTGGATTATATGTTGGTTTTGAAACCATTGCGAGTATTTCTCCTGTTTTAGGATTTAAAGCAACCACCGCTCCCTTATTATTTCCAAGAGCATCATATGCTAATTTTTGAAGAGCTGGGTCAAGTGTTGTTATAATGCCATTACCGATTTTATCCTCGTCTTCTTTTCTATTTTCAAACATATCTTTTAATTTATCTATACTAAAGTCTTTTGCTAGATTCAAAAGATTATTAGAGAGTTTACTATAAGTTGTTAATTCACTATCATAACTTTCTTCTAAGCCTGTTAAACCATATCTCGGATCAACATACCCTATAGCATGAACATACAAGTCCCCATTAACATATGTCCTTTTTTGTTTAAGTGCATCTACACGTGCACTTTGGGTAAGTGGATTTTTATTTCTATCATATATAGTTCCTCTTAAAACTTCGTTTCTTTTTGCCCAAAGCCTTTGATTTCCTGCTCCTTCTGCTATGGTAGGTGCCGAAAAAACTTGAAAGTATGCTATGTATGAGATAAGAGCTACAAAGCAGAATAAAAATACTATCATTACTTGTTTTATACTATTAGAAACATTTTTCAATTTTTAGCCCTCCTCTGATATCTTTTGTAGTATTGCTAATGCAAAAAACATAGTTATTATTGAGGAACCTCCAGCACTAATAAGAGGTAATGTAATACCTGTTAACGGTATAACTGCAAACACGCCTCCAATTATAACTAAAACCTGACAAGCTATCATAGCACTAAAACCTACCGTATTAAGCATAGAAAATCTATCTGTAACTCTAAATGCTGCTCTCATTCCTCTATAGAAAAACAAGAAATATATTATCATAATTCCAAGACCAAATACCATTCCTAATTCTTCACATATTACTGCAAAAATTAAATCAGAAGTATTTACTGGCACAAAACCTGGGTAGCCTTGGCCAAGTCCGCTTCCAAACATTCCGCCTGAAGAAATTGAATATAGTCCCTGAACTATTTGATATCCAGTTGTGTCTGAGTATTTCCATGGATTTTGCCATATTATTACTCTTTCCCGTACATGAGGAAATAATTTATATGATATGATAGATCCAAAAACAAATAGTACAAATGTAATTAATACATACTTTTTCTTTCCAGTAGCAACATAGAGCATTGTTAATGCAATACCAAAGAATATTAAAGCTGATCCTAAGTCCTTCTGAGCAACTAAACACCCAAGTGAATACATAACTATTAGAGCTGGCTGCCAAAGCTGCTTAAAATCTTCTATAATGTTATTTTTATCTTCATAATCATGTAAAGCTGAAGCCAGATATATAACAAAGGTTATTTTGCCAAATTCCGATGGCTGAATACTAAATCCACCAATTGTGACCCAGTTAGTTGCACCATAAACTTCTTGATGTGCTAAAAGTGCTATAGGCATAATTAATAAGGTTGCTATCATATATATCTTCTTATATTTAACGAATTCCCTTATATCAGGGATTGCTACTACTAAAGCAATAAATATAACAACTCCTATTGCAAACAAAATCAATTGCTTAATAGATACACTTGTATCTAACCTATATAATATAGCTATTCCTATAACTGATAATATACATGCAAATGTAATTAAAAATTTATCTCCCTGGGGATAAAATTTTCGTATTACAATCTGAGTAACAGTTATTAATCCACATACTATTAGTCCCATATAGATAGCGCCTTTATCCATTTGATCCTTTAGGACTGCTAAATTTATAAAAAGCGCCATGCATAATAAATATGTCAAAACTAATAACTTTACTTCATCTCTTTTTATTTTCAATCCGTATCACCCCATTATGTCTACTATTTCCTTGACATTTAAACCTTTAATTAGTTTTGAGTTGTAAGTTAAAGAAGAAAAGCCTAAAGGCTTTTCCTTTGTCACTAATTTAACCATTGCCTTAACTCATCAAAAACAATAATTATAAGTTATAATTATTGTTTCTATGTTTTTATCTTAAAATTTTAAAAACCGCTGTTCCAACTTTTATTTCATCTTTATTAGCGAGCTTTGCTTTTCCATTTATCTTATTGCCATTTAAATAAGTACCATTTGTACTATTCAAATCTTCTATATACAGCGTATCATTTCTCACTATAATTTTTGCATGAATTCCAGAAACATGCTGATCTCCTAAAACAATTGAATTATTGTCTTTTCTACCTATTGTCAAATCTGATCTTATTGGAATTATAGCTCCCTCTTTTAAATCTCTGCTTTCTCCAGAATTTATGATTTCTAATCCATAATTTCCTTTTACAACAGGTGGTCTTCTCTTCTTACCACCATTTTTAACGTCTCTATACATTATCTTTAATGCATAATATATTATTACATATAGTATAACAATAAAAACTACTCCAAAAATCCCGGCAATTATTTTTGAAAAACTCATATTTCCACCTCAATATATCTATTTCCATCTTTATAATAAGCATATGAAAAATAACTATTCTTAAATGCATACTTTTTAAATTGTACATATAACTGTCTTACTAATGATTATACAATAAAAAAGCAAATATGGTATATTAAATACTTCTTAAAATTAAGCTTCATAATTATTTTTATATTATGATTTATGTAAAATATGCTCATACCATATTTTCTTTCATAATGCTTCAATTGTCAATTTTAAATTATTTATAATTAATCATTAGTCTGCTAATTATATTTTGTATATTACTTTTTCATACTTAGCTCACTAATTAAGGATTTTCTTTAGATATTTTCCTGTATATGATGCTTCAACCTCACAGAGTTCTTCTGGTGTACCTGCTTTTATGATAGTTCCTCCCTTATCTCCACCTTCTGGACCTAAATCAATAAGATAATCTGCACACTTTATCATATCTAAATTATGCTCAATTACGACCACAGTATTTCCTGCCTCTACTAATCTTTGAAGTATTTCTACCAACCTGTTAACATCATCTATATGCAAGCCTGTTGTTGGTTCATCTAATATATATAAGGTCTTACCTGTACTTCTCTTTGACAATTCATATGCTAATTTTATTCTTTGAGCTTCTCCTCCTGATAATTGAGTTGATGGCTGGCCTAATCTGATATACCCAAGTCCAACATCATTTAATGTTCTTAATTTATTTTCAATTCTAGGTATATTCTCAAAGAACTTCAAGGCTTCTTCAACTGTCATATTTAACACATCATCTATATTTTTGCCTTTATACTTAACCTCTAAAGTTTCTCTATTATATCTTTTTCCTTTACAAACTTCACATGGTACATATACATCTGATAAAAATTGCATTTCTATTTTAATTATTCCATCACCTGAACAAGCTTCGCATCTTCCACCTTTAACATTAAAACTAAATCTTCCTTGCTTATATCCTCTCATTTTAGCTTCTGTAGTCTGTGAAAATAATTCTCTTATTATATCAAAAGTACCTGTATATGTTGCTGGATTAGAACGCGGAGTTCTTCCTATCGGACTTTGGTTTATATCTATGATTTTATCTATATTTTCATATCCAGTTATTTCTTTATGATTACCAACTGGATTTTTACTTTTGTTAACCAATTTATTTAATCCTTTATAAAGTATTTCATTTACTAAAGTACTTTTTCCAGAACCCGAAACCCCTGTAACTATAGTTAAAGTTCCAAGAGGTATTGATATATTTACGTTCTTCAAATTATTTTCTTTCGCACCTATAACTTTTATATTTTGTCCATTTCCTTTTCTTCGTACTTTTGGTGTAGGAATTGATTTGCTTCCAGTTAAATACTGTCCTGTTATTGAATCTTTGCATGCCTTTACTTCGTCCAAAGTTCCAGCAGCAACAACTTTTCCTCCATGTTCTCCTGCACCTGGTCCAATATCAACAATATAATCGGCTTCCTTCATAGTATCTTCATCATGCTCTACAACAATTACTGTATTTCCAACATCTCTTAAATTTTTTAAAGTATGTATCAATCTATCATTATCTCTTTGATGCAAGCCAATACTAGGCTCATCCAAAATATATAAAACTCCCATAAGTGCTGATCCGATTTGAGTTGCAAGCCTTATTCTTTGTGATTCTCCACCTGATAGAGTTCCAGAACTTCTTGCCAAATTTAAATAGTCAAGACCAACATCTAATAAGAACTGCAGCCTATTTTTAATTTCTCTTACAATTTGCTCACTAATAATTCTATTCTTTTCAGAAAATTCTATTCCATTTATGAAGTCAAGTTCATCTTTTATTGACATACTTGTAAATTCATATATGTTCTTTCCTCCAACAGTAACTGCCAATACTTCTTTTTTTAATCTAGCACCTTTACATTTAGGGCAGAAATCATCGCTCATATACTGTTCTATATCACCTTTTATAAGATCAGAGTTACTTTCCCTGTATCTTCTGCTTAATGCATTAATTTCTCCTTCAAATGCATAATAATATGTAGATTTAATTCCATCCTTAATATATTTAACCTCGAGTCTCTTTCCTTCTGTACCATACAATAGTAAATCAACATACTTTTTATCCAAATCCTTTATAGGTGTATTTAAATCTAATCCATATTCTTTTGATAGTGCTTGAAGTATTGCATATGTCCAAGAATCATCCTTAAGCCTTCCACTTCCCCAGCTGGCTACAGCACCTTCCATAATGCTCAATTCCTTATTAGGTATAACTAATTTTTCATCAATCTCCATTAAAGTTCCAAGTCCATCACAATGATCACACTTACCAAATGGAGCATTAAAGGAAAATAATCTAGGTTCCAGCTCAGGAATACTTATTCCGCAATCTGGGCAGGCAAAATTTTCGCTAAACAAGGTATCTTCACCATCAACAGCACTTGCAATCACTAATCCTTCTGCCATTTTCAAGGCTGCTTCTATTGACTCTGTAAGCCTTCCTTCGATATCTTCTTTTATTACAATTCTATCTATAACTGCTTCAATATTGTGCTTCTTATTTTTATCTAATTTAACTTCTTCTTCAGTTAAATCATATATTTCTCCATCTATTCTAGCTCTTACAAAACCATTTTTCTTTATATTTTCTAGTACTTTTTCGTGTGTTCCCTTTCGTCCTTTAATTATAGGGGCTAAAATTTGAAGTTTAGTTTTATCCCCAAAGCTCATAATTTTATCAACAATTTGATCCACAGATTGTTTAGTAATTTCTTTTCCACACTTAGGACAATGAGGTATACCAACTCTTGCATACAATAATCTTAAATAATCATATATTTCAGTTATTGTTCCAACCGTTGATCTTGGATTTTTACTTGTTGTTTTTTGATCTATGGATATGGCTGGTGAAAGCCCTTCTATATATTCTACATTAGGTTTATCCATCTGCCCTAAAAACTGTCTTGCGTAAGAAGATAATGACTCTACATATCTCCTTTGGCCTTCTGCATATAATGTATCAAAAGCCAAAGATGATTTACCTGAACCTGATAAGCCTGTGAATACAACTAATTTATCTCTTGGTATTTCTAAGCTTACGTTTTTTAAATTATTAACTTTTGCACCTTTGATTACTATTTTATCGTTCATTACAAACCCCCAAAAATTCAATTAACAATCAACAATTGACAGTTAACAGTTTTATTCTTAATTCTTTACTTTTACTTAATATAATATTCCAATTTAAGTTACTACTTATTGGTACTTTTTAGTTCATTTATAATATCTCTAAGTTCTGCCGCTCTTTCAAATTGAAGATTCTTTGCTGCAAGTAGCATTTCTTCTGTAAGATCCTTAACTAACTTATCTTTTTCCTTTTTATTAAGTTTCTTCTTGTCTCCAGCTTTATACTTCTCAATTTCTTCGGCTACCTTCGTAGCTTCTATAACATCTCTTACATCCTTAATTATTGTTGTTGGAACTATTCCATTCTTATCATTGTAATCTTTTTGTATAGCTCTTCTTCTTTCAGTTTCCTTCATTGCTTTATCCATTGATTTTGTTATATTGTCAGCATACATTATAACTCTGCTTTCCGAATTTCTAGCTGCTCTTCCTATAGTTTGGATTAATGATGTTTCTGATCTTAAAAAACCTTCCTTATCAGCATCTAAAATCGCAACCAATGCAACTTCTGGTATGTCCAAACCTTCTCTCAATAGATTTATTCCTACTAATACATCATATTCTCCAAGTCTTAAATCTCTTATAATTTTCATTCTTTCAATGGTATCAATATCCGAATGCATATAAGTCACCTTAATTCCAAGCTCTGTTAAATATTTAGTCAAATCTTCAGCCATACGCTTAGTTAAGGTTGTTATTAATGTCCTAAATCCACGTTCTGTAGTTGTTTTAATCTCTCCATATAAATCATCTATTTGTCCCTTTATTGGTCTTATAACAATCTCTGGATCAAGTAATCCTGTAGGCCTTATTATTTGTTCTGCAATTTCCTCTGAATTATCTATTTCATACGCAGCTGGTGTTGCACTTACAAAAACTATTTGGTTAATTTTCTTTTCGAATTCCTCAAATTTTAAAGGCCTATTATCATATGCGCACGGAAGCCTAAATCCATAATCAACTAAAGTATTTTTTCTCGATCTATCTCCAGCGTACATTGCTCTAACCTGAGGCAGAGTTACATGGCTCTCATCAATAAACATCAAGAAGTCTTCTGGGAAGTAATCTATTAAAGTTTTAGGAGGCGTTCCAGGCCCTCTTCCATCTAATATTCTTGAGTAATTCTCAATGCCGCTGCAATAACCCATTTCCTTTATCATTTCAATATCAAAATTTGTTCTCTGTCTCAATCTCTGAGCTTCCAAAAGTTTATCTTGAGCATTGAGTTCCCTAAGTCTTTCTTCTAACTCGCCTTCAATTGTTCCAATTGCCTTATCAATAGTTTCTCTAGAAGTTGCAAAATGGGATGCTGGAGTTATCGCAACATGATTTCTTTCTCCAAGGATACTTCCCGTCAACACATCAAATTCTCTTATTCTATCAATTTCATCTCCGAAAAATTCAATCCTAATTCCTTTATTAGAATATGAAGCTGGAATTATATCTAATGAGTCTCCCCTAACTCTAAAAGTACCTCTCGAAAAATCTATGTCATTTCTCTCATATTGAATTTCTATGAGTTTCTTTATAATGTCATTCCTTTCTCTCTGCATACCAGTCCTAAGACTTATTGTTAACTTTTTATATTCATCCGGATTACCAAGACCATATATACACGAAACAGATGCAACAATTATTACATCTCTTCTTTCAATAAGAGCCGAAGTGGCTGAATGCCTTAAATTATCTATTTCATCATTTATAGATGCATCCTTCTCTATAAATGTATCTGTTTGAGGTACATATGCTTCAGGTTGATAATAATCATAATATGATACAAAGTACTCGACTATATTATCTGGAAAAAACTCTTTAAATTCCGAACATAATTGTGCTGCTAAAGTTTTGTTATGTGCTAAAATCAAAGTAGGTCTTTGAAGTTTTTCAATAATATTAGCCATAGTAAATGTTTTACCTGAACCAGTTACCCCTAGTAAAGTCTGCCCTCTGTTACTATGGTTTATTGAATCAACCAGCTTATCAATAGCCTGCGGCTGATCTCCTGTAGGTTTAAATTTAGAATGTATTTTAAATTCTCCCATGATTATACCTCCTTCTCGAACAGATATTCGCATCATATGTATATTTTACTTTTCCATTAATGTTAAGTCAACAAATTATGCCGTTAATTTTCTAATTAATTATTTCTTTTAATTATGCTCTTAAATTTTAGATATTATAATTTTTTAAAGAAAAAAGTGGCTATGCCACCTTTTAATTTATAATTTCTTATTTTCATTTTTATCATCACTAAACTTATCTTCTGAATCTTTAAGACTATTTAAGACGCTATTAAAGCTGTTATCATTAACTGGAACCACTTCTTCCTTCTTGACATTTCTAGGAACTAATAAAATTCCAAGTCTTGATTTTTTATCATGTCTAAATTCAACATCACGTATGATTCCATTAGAATCCTTTATTTTCAAACTCACATTATATAGATTCTCTTTTAAGATTGGATAAGCCTCTGATTCTGAATTAATATTCGTGCCATTAAACGATATAAGTTTATTTTGAACATTAATTCCAAATTCTTTAACTTTAGAATCTGGTGAAATTTCTAAAATCACTAAACCCTCTTCATCACTCACAAATTTTGGCTGCCTCTTATTTTCATTTCTCACTTGGTATCTTAACATAAATTCATGCGCAGCTGGCATGAAAATTATACCCAATATTTCGCCTAAATATCCAAATTTAGAAATTTGAGCCACAATAGTTAATATTATTCCATAAATCAATATATACAAGCCTGAAGATATTGCCTTTTCTCTTTTACTTCTTGTGAATGTAATTGACGAATATCCCAGCATAGTATAAAAAGGAAATATTGCTATTACACTGCTGGCTAATAAAGTCAAACTTGATGCTGACCCCAGCAATGGCCACCAACTTGGACTTTTTATAATCTCTGTAGAATAATCTATTGAAGTATTATTCATAGAAATTGCAATCATTATTGCTACAGGCAATACCCAATATCTTTTTAATGCATATCCTCCTAAAATCTTCCCATTCTTATTTGTAAATACAGGAATTGCGCCCCTATCACCATCGACCATTACTAAAAGTCCCTCAATAATATGAAAGATTCCTATAAATGTTATTAAGCCTAGTATATCAATATCTAATGTTAAGTTACTTAAGTATTGCGAACTAAATTCATTTACTAATTTAATCAAAATACTTATAGCTCCTAAAATAGCTCCAGAATATGAAAAACATATAAGTCTTGGTTTTACAAATGCTAATAATATTGATATAAAGAACAAAAACATTATCCCTGAATTTTCACTAAAAACTATACCTAAACTAGAAAAAATCAAACTTCCTATACTTCCGCCTAAGATTCCTAAAACAAGTTGAGATAGTGTTAGTTCAACGGATGAATTTACACTACCTCCTAAAATCAATTTTTGCATCGCTACTATTTTTTTATTTTTAAAATATAGAATTACCATTAAAATTATTAGCAGAAAAGCTAACGGGGGCGTCACTATTGCTCCTGCCACATTCCTTAGCGTATATATAAATAGATTCATTTTATTTCCCCCTACTGTATCTTTTCCTCTACTTTTTGGATTGCTACTTTTAATTGCTCATCTGCATTTTTATCATATCCTTTTTCATCTATACCTACTGGTGTGGTTACATCAAAGTTAGGTGCTATCCCTTTTTGATGAATATTCTCCCCGTTTGGTGTATAGTATTTAGAAGTAGTCACTTTAAGTCCGCCAACTCCATTATCAAATTTAAATGATTGTTGAACTATTCCTTTTCCAAAGGTTGTTTTCCCCACAATCGTTGCAATTCCATAATCTCTTAAAGCACCTGTAACGACTTCTGACGCACTTGCACTATTTTCGTTAACCAAAATAACTAATTGAATATCTTCAGCATCCCCACCAACTGATAAAGAATCATTTCTATTGTCATATTTATCAATAGTATAAGTTATTATCTTTCCTTTTGGTATAAATTGAGATGCAACTCCAACTGCTTCATTTAACAGCCCTCCTGGGTTTTCTCTCAAATCTAATATCATACCTTTCATTCCCTGACCCTTTAGTTGATCAACCATATTTTTAAAATCTTCTGCTGTATTCTCATTCATAAAAGTTTTTATGCGGACATACCCTATTGAAGAATCCAGCATATTGCCTTCAACTGATTCAATTTTTACTTTTTCAGGAACTATATTCACATCAAATTCTTCCTGTCCAGCCCTCTTAATAGTTAATTTTACCTCTGAACCGTTAGCTTGCGCAATCATAGACGTTGTTTTATCTAAATCATCACCCGATACATCTACATCATTTACTTTTTCTATTATATCATTTTCCTGCAAACCTGCCTTATCAGCTGGCGCTCCCTTAACTACTTCTAGAATTACGACTTTTCCATCTTTCAAAGCTACAGTTACACCTATTCCAGTAATACTTCCATTGCTTTGTTTCATGAAATCTTCATACTCTTCTTCATTCATAAATACTGTATATTTATCTCCTAATGAACTAGTCATACCTTTAATTGCACCTTCTAAAAGAGTATTATCATCAATGTCACCATCATATTTTTCAAGCAGTTTATCTCTAACTGTAAAAAGTGCTGAATATTTACTCTTATCATTAATCTGTTCTGCAGTACTTTCAACTTGCGAAGATGGCGTCTTTACTAAAAATATTCCCTTTGTGGCCATATAGTTTCCCGCACATAATGATCCAAAGCTAATGATTCCTAGAAAAGCGATAATACCAATAAAATAAATTACTGATATTACCGTACTTCTCTTTTTTCTATTATTTGCAAATATGTATCTTCTTGAGTCCTTCACCTATAAAGACTTCCTTTCATATGCATTATAAACATAATCCCACTTTAATATCCTTATAGACAAAACTGGATTATCATGCAAGTTTTAGATTTTATGGTGTTAGATTTTATTCCCTATAGTTTATGATTATACTTATTTGCAAAAATTATACCACCAAGAATTTTCTTAATGCAATTATACTCGCAAATCCGCCAATTACAATTCCGCCAAGTATAAATTGCCATGATAGCGTCGTTAAAATATATGTTACTGGTACCAAACTTATAAATACTAGTTGTTTAGATATCCATCCAACCAAAGCATTATACGCAACTAATAGTACTCCGCATGCCAAAATTGCTCCTATTAAGCCTATTACCATACCTTCTATAACAAACGGCCATCTAATAAACCAATCAGTAGCCCCTACAAATTTCATAATTCCTACTTCTCTTCTTCTTGAATATACTGTTAATTTGGTTGTATTCATTATTAAGAAAACTGAAACTCCTATTAATATTACAAATAATACGGCTCCAACTAACTTTACACCTTTTACTATTCCTACAATCTTATCAACAAGTTCTTGTTGATCTCCTATACTTTCAACTCCTTGAAGATCCTTTATTCCGTCCGATACAGCTGATGCATATTCTGGTGCTTCCAGTTTCACTGTAAATGACGCATTAAATGGATTATTTTGTAATGTGTATCCTTTTAGTAATCCATCATTATCATTTGTAGTACTTTGGAAATTTTTAAATTCATCTTCCTTTGATTGATATACTACATCTTTAACACCATCAATTTGTCTTAACTTAATCTCAATCTCTCTTTGATCAATTAGTTTTATATCATCCTTAAGAAAAACCTTTAATTCTACTTTATTTTGTACATTATCGATTCCTTTGTTTATATTGCTAGCCATTAACAAAAATATTCCCAATACAAAAAAAGTTATAAGAACAGTAATTATTGAAGCAATACTAATAGTTTTATTTCTTTTTAAGCTTTTAAATGCATCTTTAATAAAATGGATAATGGTATTAATTTTCATCTTCGTACTTACCTCTTTTCTCGTCTCTGACAATTTCCCCTTTTTCAATAGCTATAACTCTTTTTTTCATATAGTCAACAATTTCTTTAGCATGAGTGGCCATTAAAACAGTAGTTCCAGACTTATTTATATCCTCAAGTAATGACATTATTTCTCTTGCTGTATCTGGATCCAAGTTACCTGTAGGCTCATCCGCGATTAACACAGATGGATTATTAACTAACGCCCTTGCTAAGGAAACTCTTTGTTGTTCTCCTCCTGATAACTCATTAGGGAACATTTTATACTTATGAGATAATCCAACTAAAGACAGCACCATTGGTACTCTTCTTCTTATATCCTTTGGTGGTGCTTCTACAACTCTCATTGCAAATGCAACATTTTCATATACATTAAGGCTTGGTATTAATCTAAAATCTTGAAATACCATTCCTATTTTTCTTCTATAATAAGGAACTTGTTTTCTTGTAATTGCTGATAGATCTTTGTCTCCAACCATAACTTTCCCATTAGTAGGCTCAATTTCTTTTAGAAGCATTTTTATGAAAGTAGATTTTCCAGATCCACTTGGTCCTACTAAAAATACAAATTCTCCTGCTTCTATCTCGACATTAATATCCGACAAGGCTTTTACATTATTATCATAAATTTTAGATATTCCTCTAAATTCGATCATATTTAAACACTCCTTCTTTGTTGTATATCCCACAAATTAATTGTAAAACCTACAAAATCAATTATATCATAATAATACTTTCTAATGTTATACAAATTTATTAAATATTAATCCATTATTGACAATTATTATGTTTTATACATATCCAATTATTTTATAAGCAAGTCCAACTTTTTTGCTTGAAATTACCTTATAAAAGCTTAGATTTAAGCAATGATCAAAATAGTAATAATTAAAAAATTTAATCCAATTTATGATTCATAGTTTGCACAGTTAAGGAAGAGAATCCCTTAAATCAGTTAAAAGTTAAAGTTGAAAAGTCTCTGGCTCTTCAACTATATATATTTCAGAAATCCCTAGAAGGGAAAAGTGATACTCCAAATCTTGTACTTGGTTAGCAAAACTTTCTCTTTGAGCTTCATCCTTAACTTATCACTTATAACTATCAAAGGCATGTAGTTAATATTGCCAATTTAGTTTATATGTTGGATATCTATAATTTTACTTTAAATCATTAAATCCTTCTCCTAGTACTTCATGAACCTCTCCTACTGTTATAAAAGCCTCAGGATCTGTCTCCTTTATAAATTTCTTTAATTTTATAAATTCATTTCTACTTAACACTGCATAAAGAATATTGTTTTCTTTTCCTGTATACGCTCCTACTCCAGTTAGGAATGTACAGCCCCTATCTAATGTATCTATTATATATCGACTTATCTCATAATTGTTATTACTAATAATAAATATACTTTTACATGCATTAAATCCTTCTATAACTCTATCAATTAATGTACCAAGCAATATTATACTTAACATAGAATACAATGCTACATCCACGCCAAATACAAGTGCACTTACAAGTGTTATTATAAAATCAACCGCTAATAAAGACTTTCCTATTTCTAAATGAAAAAATATATTTAACATTTTAGCTAATATATCTGTCCCTCCAGTTGATGCATTTTCATTAAATACAAGAGCCATTCCAACAGCTGAAATTAACGCTCCAAATATAGTAGCTATCATCAAATCATGTGTTATAGCTACTGGATTCAAGAACTTTTCAATCGCCCATATTATTACAGATAATCCTAAGCTTGCGTAAATAGTTTTTACCCCAAACTTACCATCTATAAATATGACTGCAACTATAAATAACAATCCATTCAAAACAAAGCTTATCACGCCTATTGATAGCGTTGGTATAACTGCATTCAGAATTATAGCTATTCCCGTAACGCCTCCTGCCGCAATATTATTAGGTGCATAGAAATACTCAATTGCAAATGCAACTAGAATTATTCCAAAGGTTATTATGCCATACTCCTTAAATTTAGATGTTTTCATTTTATCTTCCCCTTTACATTTCTATTAATATTAAAATTTTCCTTCCTAGTTTTCCTTGTTTGTTTTGCATTATTCAAAAAGAACAAAAAAGTGCAGGATGTAACTACTCTTTGAAGCCACATATCCTGCACTTTTATTATTCAATATTTAATTAATTCTACATTTAATCTCTAATTGATTTCTTACAAGTAAGAATTCAAGATTGTGTTACTTCTTTAAAGAAATAGCCTTTTTACTATGCTCTACTATGGCTTCTACTGTTAAACCATAAGCTTTTAAAAGCTCATTTGGCTTTCCACTTTCACCAAAAGTATCTTTTATTCCAACCTTTAAAACTGGAACTGGACATTCTTCAGCTGTTACTTCGGCAACAGCTGAACCTAATCCGCCAATTATACTATGTTCTTCTGCTGTAACTATTGCTTTAGTTTCTTTAGCAGCTTTAACTAATAGTTCCTTATCGATTGGTTTTATTGTATGTATATTTATTACTCTAGCATTAATTCCATCCTTTGACAAGACTTCTTTAGCTTCTAATGCTAATTCAACCATCATTCCTGTTGCAACTATGGTAACATCATTACCTTCTGATAATGTTATACCTTTACCGATTTCAAATTTATAGCTTTCTGCATCATTTATAGTACTTACTGCTAATCTTCCTAATCTTACATAGCAAGGACCTTTATATTCTGCTATTGCTAATATTGCTGCTTCTGTTTCTACAGCATCTGCCGGATTAATTACTGTCATATTTGGAATACTTCTCATCAATGATATATCTTCAATTGACTGGTGAGTAGCTCCATCTTCTCCAACTGTTAATCCTGCATGAGTTGCACAAATTTTAACATTTAACTTAGGGTAACATATAGAATTTCTAATTTGTTCAAAAGCCCTTCCTGCTGCAAACATTGCAAAAGTACTAGCAAATGGAATTTTCCCACAAGTTGAAAGACCAGCTGCAACTCCCATCATATTTGCTTCTGCTATTCCCATATTTATAAATCTTTCTGGTGAAACAGCCTTAAATTCTGCTGTTTTAGTAGATTTTGATAAATCAGCATCTAATACCACAACATCGTTATTTAAATTTGAGAGTTTTACCAATGCTTTACCATATGCCTCTCTAGTTGCTATTTTATTTCCCATTAGTTTATCCCTCCAATTTCCTTTAATGCCTGCTCGCATTGTTCTTTATTAGGAGCTGCTCCATGCCACCCTGCATTATTTTCCATGAATGAAACGCCTTTTCCTTTTATTGTATTACATATTATCACAGTTGGTTTCCCTTTAAATTCTCTAGCCTTTGCGATTGCATCTATGATTTCATCATAATTATGACCATCTATAGTTAATACATTCCAACCGAAGGCCTCAAATTTTTTATCTATTGGTCCTGGATTCATTACATCTTCTATATTTCCATCTATTTGTAGTCCATTATTGTCTACAAATGCAGTCAAATTGTCTAATTTATAATGAGCTGCTGACATTGATGCTTCCCAAACTTGACCTTCTTCAAGCTCTCCATCACCTAAAATTGCATACACTCTATAGTCCTTTTTATCAAGCTTTCCTGCTAATCCCATTCCTACAGCTGCTGAAATGCCTTGCCCTAAAGAACCTGTAGACATATCAATTCCTGGCAGATCATTCATGTTAGGATGTCCTTGTAATCTTGAACCAGTTTTTCTTAAAGTATTTAATTCCTCTACTTCAAAATATCCTTTTCTAGCTAAAGCGCTGTATAATGCCGGTGCCGCATGTCCTTTCGATAAAACAAATCTATCTCTATCGGGATCATTTGGTTTAGATACATCTATATTCATTTCTTTAAAGAATAATACTGCCATAACATCAGTTATTGATAGAGATCCTCCTGGATGTCCTGATGCTGATTCTGTGAGCATAGATACTATATCTCTTCTCATTAGCTTTGAAACTTCTTCAAGTTTGTATTCATTGTTCATTACACAACCCCCTGTTATTAATCTATTTGAATATTTAATATTATGTTTCCTTTTTAACATAATTATTCTAACACAGAAATTATAACTTGTATACTCCATTTAAATATGTGATATACTTTTTACAGTTCTTTTCTATATAATATAACATCTTTATATAAAAAGAGTAGCATAAACTTCATTTACACTACTCTCCTTCTTTACTATAAATATTTAAATTATAATTCAATATTCCCACTAAGGTATATATTAAATAAAATTAAATATATATTCAACCTAGGTCATTAAGTGTAATCCTCACTTCGACCTCTGAATAATATTCTATTCATTTCTTATACTACTAATTTAAGTTCAAACTCACTGATAACGCCTTATCAACCTTCTTCATGTCAGCTTCAGTCATATGTCCAATTTTCTCCTTTAATCTTCTCTTATCTAATGTTCTTATTTGTTCTAATAAGACAACAGAATCTCTATTTAATCCATATTCCTCTGATGAAATCTCAACATGAATGGGAAGCTTTGCTTTGTTTATCTGTGATGTTATTGCGGCAACAATAACCGTAGGACTATATCTATTTCCAATATCATTTTGTATTATAATAACAGGTCTTATACCGCCTTGCTCAGAGCCTATAACTGGACTTAAATCTGCATAAAAAATTTCCCCTCTTTTTACTACAATGTTTGCCATTTTTAATTAATCACACTCCGCAAATCCATGCCTCATACTCATTAACATCATCTAACATATATTCAAAACCTAATTTAGAATACTCTAAGTTTATTTCAGCCATTTCTTGATAACCTTTTTTCATTAGTTCTTCAAAATCCACTGAAACTCCTTCGTTAATATATTGTATTAACGATTTCTCCATAATTCCACTACTTTTTCTAATTTTCTTACTTTCTACACTTCTTATTTTTTTCTTATTCGCACTGTTTAGACTATTTATTGACATAGTTCCGCCTCCATAGTAGTAAAAAGTTTCTCTATCTATGATTATATTGCAAATTATGTCAATTTGTCAAAGGATTTGTATAATTAATTTCTCATATTACACATATGCTTTATTTAATCCTCAATTCTTCTGCAACCTATATGTACTTTAATTAATATATTCTTTACTTAGGTACATCCCTTTTTAATGTTAATGCTTGGCCTGATTTCTATTTAGTAAATTTTTTAAATTTAAAACAAATTATTATTTAAACTTTTCTCTTTTTTAAAATCCTTATAAGTTATTAAAATTCTTTCCTTATTACTATCATCAAAAATTTTCAACAAGACTGGAACTCTTTTATTTTTATCTATATAAAACTCAGCCTTATTTAAATGCTTATTTTTATTATTATATTCTATATCTACCTGCAAATATATTCCATCTCCCCATTCAGCTTTCACTTCTTTAATATCGTTGCTTTGCGGATTCGATAATATATTTTCTATGAATGCTAGAGGATAGATTACATCTATATCCTTATCAAGCGTATATTCTTCCTCGTCATCTCCTTGTACTTTAATTTCTCCTCCTTTATAAACTTTAACTCGCCTGTATCCATCATTAAACTCTATCCTTGATCCCTTCCCAAAACTATAATATTGCATTGTGCTTTCCTTAGATTCTGATCTTGAATTTATGAACGAATACTCTACTTTACTGCTATAACATTTAGTATTCCTTAAATCATTAACTATATCTTCATTTGAAGGCATAATGACGTGCCTGCATAAAACAATTAACAAAATCACAAATATAGGAATAAGCACAAGTACTCCAACTGTTAAAGCTTTATTATTTAAAAGTTTTTTCAAATACATAAGTCCTCCAAAGTTTTATTACTATGTATACTATTTATGAAAACTTTGAGACTTTTATTCTTAATTAAGTCATAATACTATTAATTTCTTTAGGTAATTCATCTATAATATCTCTTGCATTTACTATGTAAACTTGTTTGCCTAACCTATCAGCTATATTTCCATGAATATATGCACCTAAAAGAACTGCCTGTTCTAAATTAATTCCCTGTGAAAGAAATGCATTTATTATTCCAGTCAACGCGTCTCCCATACCTCCTGATGCCATTTTACTATTACCGGTCGGATTTATATAAATATCCTTTCCATTTGAAATTACAGTATTATATCCCTTTAATAACACAACTATCCCATATTGCTTTGCAACTTCCTTAGCTATTTTAACTCTATTTGATTCTATCTCATCAATGGTTACTCCAAGAAATCGTGCCATTTCACCTGGATGTGGTGTAATAATTGCCCTGCCTCTTAATTTATCTAATAAAGATTTATTTCTTTCTAGTAGGGCTATTCCATCCGCATCAATAACAATTGAACATTTACTTTCATTTATAACTTTCTCCAGCATATTCATCTCTCTATCGCCAGTTCCAACTCCAGGCCCAAAAGCAATAGCTGCTGCATTCTTTAATAGTTTATCTACATCCTCATTCCAAGTTAATGTCATGGCTTCTATTATTCTACCCGATAGTGCTGGTTGAACCTCTTCCTTACATATTAATGTAGTCAATCCAGCTCCTGCCCTAACAGTACATTCTGTTGTAATGAAAGCTGCACCCGTAAATCCTTTTCTTCCTGCCACAACCACTGCTCTGCCATAATTACCTTTATGTCCATACACAAGCCTTTTTGGAAGAAATCCTTTGTATTCCTTTTCTTTAAGAATATAAAAATTTCCAGAATTATTCTTTTTTATTGATTCTGGTATTCCTATTTTCAATATCTTTAACGTTCCGACATAATTAATCGCCTCATAATTTAAAAATCCTTGCTTAACAACTTCAAATGTATAAGTGATATTAGCATGCACTGCTATTCCTCTTTCTCTCCCCGAATCACAATCCAAACCAGATGGAATATCAATAGATATAATTAATTTGGCATAACTATTTATATACTCTATTATCTTTTTAAACATTCCTTCTAAATCTCTATTAAGACCAACACCAAAAATTCCATCAACCACTACATCGTAATTTTTTAACTCATCAATTACATTATCATTTACGTTATTTTCTGACTTTATAAGCCCAAGATCTTTTTTATCAATTAATTTTTCCAAGATATTAAAATTAACTCTAAAATCATTTGTATAATTCTCATCTTTACTTACAATATAAACTTTTACCCTTTTTCCAGCCAATATTAAATGTCTACATAATGCTAAGGCATCTCCTCCATTATTGCCTTTACCACATAAAATTAAAAATGTTTCTCCCTTTTCTACCACTTCTTTAAATATGCCTATTGCAGCATTTTCCATAAGCACGATTCCAGGTATTCCAATCTCCTCAATGCTCTGTCTATCCATCTCCTTGCATTGTTTAGCTGAAAAAACTTCAAACATTATATTACCTCCATTACCGCATAAGCAATTGCATTTTCCTTACTATGCGAAATACTGACATAGATATTGAACTGTGACATATCTATTAGCTTACAAATTTTATCACTAAGGTGCACAATTGGCTTTCCTAATGAGTCTCTTAATACTTCAATATCCTTAAGTCCAAACCCTCTAAAACCAGTTCCTAATGCTTTACTGATAGCTTCCTTGGCCGCAAAATTACCTGCAATTATATTACTTTTAAATCCCTTTGAGTTGAAATATTCAATTTCATTACTAGTAAATGATTTTATAATAAAATTATTCGTTCTATTTACTGCTTTCTCTATTCTATTAATTTCTATTATATCTGTACCAATTCCAATAATCATATTTTACCGCCTTTCTTAGTAATATCTTACCATATACTAGCGTAAATATTTAATTATTGCTACACTTTCATATTAATTTATAATTTTTTCATTTATTCCAGTATCAAACTCGTATGCATGTTCATCCGCATATGCACCAACAATATCAATTAAGTGAAGTGGAGATACTTGATTATTATATAACTTCATTAGTAACTGTTTTACTTTATGTCTGTGAATTGATATCATATCTATTCTTTCTCTCTCTAAGTTTATGTTCTTCAAATCAACATAATCTTTTCTTTCAATTTCGATGCCATATGCCGTTATTCCCTTATAATCTTTCTTTATAAGCCTATATACATATCTAAATTCTACACTACCATCACAATTAATAGATGAATATTCCTCAACTAAATTCATAACCTCTCAACCCCTTAATATAATATTTTTGCTTACAACCTTATACTATCACATAGCCCATCAATAAATTGTCAAAGCATGTCCACGTTTTCAATATTTATATATTTTTTATTGACAATAAAACTTCCTGATTTAGCTTTTACAACATATAGATACTTCAAATTCCCATTTTTAAAGAAGTCTATGTCGAAATATAATTTTCTCACTTCAAATATCATATAAATAATTTAATGTCTCTTGTATTTATTGGAAAATAAAAAAAGAGCTAACAGCTCTTTTTTTATCTCATAATCTCTCTTTACTTTACCACAATTGAAATACGTCATGGATATCGTTTACATATTATTATTATAACATATTTTCACATAATTACAACACTTTTAAAAAATTTTATTTAGATGGATTTGAAAATTTTTTTTCATTATCAAATATATATGAAATATGTTTCTGCACACAAAAAGATTATACTATTTACGGTAATCTTTAGCAATTGAAATTGTTATTTTCTATTAAAAAGTATGCTATTTATAAAAATCTAATAAGTCATTAATGCAAAATCCCAGACAAAATAATTTATTTTATAAATCTAATTTTTATCAAATATATATGTTGTAAATAGTCTTCTTCATTTTGTATTCAGATATTTACTTATCCTACATGAATTCAAATATAATTTTATTATTGCAACGTATATATTAATATTTTTGAAATTAAAACTTATATAAAAGGTTATCTGAATTTATATTAATTATCTTTAGCAACATAAACCAGATAACCTTTTTTACTATCTGCATAAGTTGATTTATATATTTATTTTTACTGAAATTAATATGTAAATCAGCTATTACTCTTCAATAGCTTGAGCTTTTCTATTTTCAAGAAACTTAAAGTCTTCCGCTACAACTTCTGCTATATATTTTCTATTTCCCTCCTTATCTTCGTAACTACCTGTTCTAAGTCTTCCGCTTAACGTTATAAGGCTTCCTTTTTTCATATACTTAACAATAACCTCAGCTTTTTTGCCCCAAACTTTAATTGGTATAAAATCAGCTTCTCTAATCCCATCTGGTAATCTGAAGTTTCTCTGTACTGCGATAGTAAACTTAGTATAAATCTTATCGCCGTTCTCAGTATGCCTAAGTTCAGGGTCCTTAACTAATCTTCCTAATAATATTATTTTATTCATATCTTACCTCCTGAATATTTTTCTTCTAAAGTTATATCCAGTTAAATAATTTATATTCATTTAAAATAAAAAAATTTATCTATGGTTTTGTATATTAGTTTTATTTTTACTTTTATTTATGACAAAATTTATTTCTATTCCTAGAATAAATATCATAGATATTAAAAATAGCCAAGTCATAAGTATAAATACAGCGCCAAGGCTTCCATAAAATCTTGAATAATTCCCAAAGTTATCAACATAAAAAGAGAATCCTAAAGATACTATGATCCATCCTATCGTACTAAATATTGATCCTGGAATAACCTCCTTCAAGATAATTTTTTGAGCTGGTGCAAACCTATAGATACCAACAAATATAATTATCATAATAATAAATATAAACGTATATCTAAATATACTCCAAAGAGCCAATGTTACTCTATAAATTGAATTAAAGCTTTCAATGTATTCACTTATTACATTTCCAAAAACCAATATTATTAAAGACAATATCATAGTTAAAGCCAGTGCCAGTATACCTGCCATTGATATAATTGAAAGCTTAATAAAAGATCTATTTTCTTTAAAATCATATGCTTTATTTACACTATTAATTATAGCTTTGAAAGCAGATGATGACGTCCATATCATTAGGAGAATTGATATTCCTAATAGTCCAGTATATTCATTATCAAATACTTCCTGTATTGTTGATTGAGTTAAATCTAATATACTTTTAGGAAGCATTACGCTCAACTGATTTAATACATCACTGGAGCTTAAACTACTAAGACCTGCTAATGTCATTAAAAACAGCATAAATGGAAAAAATGATAACATTAGATAATATGCCAATTGAGATGCCAATGCGAATACATCATCTTTTTTCACCTTTTCTATAAGGCTCATTAATAAATTTATTTTATGCTTTAAATTTTCAAAAAACATATATTCACCATCACCAAATTTCTTCTAAAATATTTATGTCCAAAATTCAATTACAATCCCAATACCTATTTTATTCTATTTTAATTAATTCTATGTAACATAGCGATTATCAATATATTATAAAATAATCTATTATATAAGTTATCTGCAGATTTTATTTTAATACAATTTCAAAAAGAATAAAAAAATGACTATCTCAAAAGCATCGAGATAATCATCAAAAAACTTTATAATAATAAATTAATATGTTTAATACTTTACTAATAGTTAACTATTAAACAAATATCCTGAAAAAATCAGCAGTCCAAAGCATGCTATATGAAATGTCACTACAACTTGGACATATTGAAACCATTTTTGTTTTTTATGCGTTTTATAAAATTTAGCCCTTCTTTGATATATATCAGTTATAACTAGTGCTAAGCCTTGATATATCCCATATATTATATAATACCATTTTAGCCCATGCCACATTCCCATAATAAACATTGTTAATAATTGTCCTGCATGAGAAGCGATAAATCTGTTTTTAAATCTTTTCTTTCTCATACTATTTAATACAAATCTTGAATATATATAATCTCCGAACCATTTGGATAACGATATATGCCATCTAGTCCAGAATTCCTTCATATCTTTACTCAAGAAAGGCTTATTGAAGTTTTCTGGCATTTTAATCCCCAAAATATAACTTGTTCCTACAGCAAAAGCTGTATATCCTGCAAAATCAAAAAATAGATACAAACTATATGAGTACATATAGTTTATTGAATATTTAATTATCAATGATTTTTCATGAATGCTTGCAAGTACTGGAATTTGACTCATCCATAGTGAATTAATCAAATTTGCTACAACAAATTTATATACTATACCTATGATTATTTTTTTCACACCAAAACCTAAATAATTATTTATATATTCTTCTCTGCTTATCTTCTTCTCTAAATCACTTTCAAATCTTCTAGATCTGTCTATTGGCCCAGAAGTTAATGTCGTAAAAAATATAAAGAAATATAATGTATTTAATATACTGACTTCTTTTATATTTTCATCATATATTTCAATAACCATTTGAATAGCTTTAAAATTCATATATGAAAGCCCTATAAATCCAATAGTCTTTATACTAACTGCTCCACTTATTTTTAGGATAATCAACGGTAACATCGAACAAAATAAGATAAGATAGTATAAATATTTATTATCTGTTTTTTTTCTTAAAGCAGAATATATCTTAATTAAAGCAATCTCTCCGACCAAGAATAGCGGAAATACCTTCCCTATCCCCATTATTGCTAATATCATTAAAATAGATATAAAAATCCCATAATATTTAATATTCTTTTCTAAAAGTCCTAAAATAATAGCTGGTATCAATGCGATTGCAAGTATATATAAATAAAAATAATCTCCATATTCAACTAATGTCATTTCAATTCCTCCATAAGTTTATTTCTGTCAATTTCATAACTATATATTAATTTAAATTATTGTAGTCTTTGTTTATAGCACTACTTTATGAGAATAAACTCTTTACTAAGTATTTTTTAACTCTATAAACATTAATTACACTTAAAATTGACTATAAACAAATGGCAAATCTGTTGATGCTTGAAAAATATATACCACTAATATTAAAACTAGTGCAATTGTCAGCATTGCAGCCCTTTTTAAATCTTTATTATTTACCAAAGTATTTATAAATTCCTTCACTTACCCTAAGCCACCCTTCTTCTCCTAAATGCTTTGTATCTACCAAGAAATCTTTTTTATAATCATAGGCCTGTAAATCAAGAACATCAAGATTATTATCTCTTGCGATTTCATTTACTTTTTTATCCCATTCTTCTCTTTTATCCTTAGTAAGTCCCTCAAAATCATAAAACCATCCATTAACCGGAGGTATAACTATGTAAGGTTTTATATCAAGATCCTTACACACACTTAAGAAGAACTTATAATCAGCCATTTCCTTAGATGTCATGAGATTTTCATTTTCAGACTCTCCTTTATGCTTATCAATGCTATCTTTTAAAGTCCAATTATAAAGCTTGTCCTCCAAATTAAATTGATTATTCGTAGATACAATATTTTCATTATCTTTCTCAACTTTTGCATATTCATCATCCCAATTTATAGTTCTTAATGCTGGTCCAGATCTCTTATTAGGTAACCTCTTAAGCTTCTCGTAAATTAATGCTTTATCTTGAATACCTAATAAATATTGCTTAACTTCATAATATGGTGAAAGTACAATCTTTTGCACATTGGCAAAAACGCTTGAATCTAAATAAAGCTTCGCATAATACGCTTCTGGTTGATTTTCCTTAGCTTTTGTTAGAAAATCATATACCCTTTGAGCATAATATCGTTTATTTTCTTCACTTATTTTAGGATTCTTCAAAAAATTATAAAACTGCACCTCTGAAAAATTTGCTGCATACTGATCTGGTTGTAATCCATCCTCATCCTCAAACCACTGAATGGAGAGTATATAGACAACTTTTTGGTTATCTGCTATGTCTCCGCCGCCTAAATATGAAGCTTCTTGTAAATCCTGAGTAAATGGTCTTCCAAAACAGCTTAAATTATAATTAGCACCATTAAACGGGAAAAAATCTAATGGATTTTGTGGCACGCTTATTCCAAGTTCAGATGACCCAAACAAAAATACATTTCCATTATCAGATAATAATTTCTTATCTAAAGAACTTTTATCCTTTACTGTATCAAATCTCAGCTTTCCAAGAGCACTTATATCTTTTTCTTTTGTTAATACTTGTATTTGCCTATCTAATATTGAATTCATCGTAATTGTAATAAATATTGCGATGATTATTGGTATTACTAAACTTACTATCTTTTTCATTATGCAACAACCTCTTTGCCGTTAAATTACTAATTTATTAAAATTAACTTATTGATAAAACTATTTCTTAAATAAAGTAAATTCTCCTATGTTTATAATATTATTCAATACCCCTTAGTGTCAATAAAGCATTCAACAATTTATATGAAAACTAATTCTTTATATTTTCCTAAAATAAAAAACCTTATTGTGTAATACATGTGTAAAGGGTATATTCTTGAATAAATAACTCACGAATATACCCATTTTATATGAAAATATACTATTTTAGATCTTATTATAATTTATAAATCTTATCTCTGTTATTAATTACATTCTTAGTTGCATTTCTTGTATCATATACAACTTTAGCTCTAGAAACAATTGATTCATAATCATAACAGCTATGATTTGTTGTTATAATTACAATATCAGACTCATCTATAACTTCTTTCCAATCTACTGAATTATAAACTTTACCTTTGTATTTAGATATTGGGCAATACGGGTCATTCACTCTTAGATCAGCACCATTCTTTTCTAGTAATTCTATTACTTTAAATGCTGGTGATTCCCTATAATCATCTATGTCATTTTTATACGCAACACCCATTAATAAAACTTTAGCCCCATTTAATGCTTTTTTATTCTTATTTAAAATTTTCATAACATTATCAAGAACAAATTCTGGCATTGAATCATTAATTTCTCCTGATGTTTCAATTAATCTTGTATGGTAATCATATTCTTTTGCTTTCCATTCTAAATAAAATGGATCAAGTGGAATACAATGTCCTCCAAGTCCTGGCCCTGGATAAAATGGCATAAAGCCATATGGCTTTGTTTTTGCTGCATCTATAACTTCCCATACATCTATTCCCATTCTATTACATAAAATAGCCATTTCATTAGCTAATCCAATATTTATGTTTCTAAAAGTATTTTCTAATATCTTTTCCATTTCTGCTACAGCTGGTGATGATACAGTATGTATATCCCCTTCTAATATATTTCTATATAGCGCTGCTGCAACTTCAGTACAATCTTCTGAACATCCTCCAACAACCTTTGGAGTGTTTTTAGTATTGAAATCCTTGTTTCCTGGATCAACTCTTTCTGGCGAGAAAGCTAAGAAAAAGTCTTCTCCACATTTCAAACCACTTTCCTCTAAAATTGGCTTAAGAACTTCTTCTGTTGTTCCTGGGTATGTAGTACTTTCAAGAATTATAAGCATACCCTTATGTAAATATTGCGCAACACTCTTTGTTGAAGAAACAACATATGATAAATCTGGCTGCTTATATAAATCTAACGGTGTAGGAACGCAAATGCAAATAGTATCTACATCTTTAACAAAACTGAAATCTGTAGTTGCTTGTAAAGTTTTCGCTTCTACTAATTTCTTTAGAGTTTCATCTACTACATCACCTATATAATTTTTTCCTTCATTAACCATTTGTACTTTTTGTTCTTGAACATCAAAACCAATAGTTTGATATCCTGCATTAGCTTTTTCTACCGCTAATGGCAATCCAACATATCCAAGTCCAACGACACCAACCTTTGCAGTTCTATTGTTTATCTTGTCTAATAATTGTTGTTTTAACATTGACATTTTATACCTCCACAATTTTCAGTTAACAGTTTATGCCTTGTATGGTACCTGCAGGCAACATCCAGCTAACAGTTAATGATGAAATTCTTAAAGAATTTCTTTATATTTTTAATCCTAATATTCACTTCTATCTATTAGTCATCTATACATTCTACTTTTTCATCATTCTTATTATAATTCTTTCCACAAGCATTGCAAGTTGCATGTTTACCTTCAAATTCAAGTCTTTCTCCACATTCACACACATATCCTAATATATTAGCTGGATTTCCTACAACTAGAGCATAATCTGGAATATGTTTAGTAACTACTGCTCCAGCTCCTACTAATGCAAATTTGCCTATATTATGTCCACATACAATCGTAACATTTGCCCCAATAGATGCACCTTTTCCAATTACAGTTTCTCTATATTCACTTTTTCTTTCTATAAAGCTTCTTGGATTTACCACATTGGTAAATACACATGATGGTCCTAAGAATACATCGTCTTCACAAATAACACCTGTATAAACAGACACATTATTTTGTATTTTTACACCATTTCCAATTCTTACGCCTGGTGATATTACAACATTTTGGCCTATATTACACTTCTCTCCAATTTCGCAATTACTCATTATATGAGAAAAGTGCCATATCTTTGTTCCATCTCCTATTTTCACATTATCATCTACATAGCTTGACTCATGTACAAAATAATTATCGCTCATAATATTAGTCTCCATATATTCATATTTATTCTATAAGTATTAAAATAAAATCTTAATCTACAAATTCTAGGCTTTTATGCTTTCAATAATATAATCTACCTCTGCTTCTGTTAACTCTGGATAAACTGGTATTGCAAAAGTTCTATGAGATAAGTATTCAGCAACCGGCATATCTCCTTCTTTATATCCAAGATCTTTATATACTTTTTGTAAATGCAATGGAACTGGATAATAAACTCCAGTTGCAACTCCTTTTTCTTTAAGCTTTGTAAGCATAGTTTCCCTATCCTCGCATTGAAGCACATATTGGTGATATATAGGGTCATTTTCTTCATCCACGACTGGCGTTACAACATTTGAATTTTTTAGCTTTTCATCATATATTTTAGCTATTTTTCTTCTTCCTTCATTCCACTTATCTAAATGTGGTAATTTAACCCTTAAAATTGCTGCCTGAATAGCATCTAATCTAGAATTAAAGCCAATTAAATAGTTATAATATTTTAAAGGATTATATACAGTATCATCGCCATCCTTAGAAGTTTCTATTTCTTCTTTTATATTGTTCAAGAAATTAAAAGCTTTTTGTCCATTTTCTCCACTTCCATGAGTTCTTAAGGCTCTTGCTACTATAGCTATATTATCATCATTTGTGACTATCATGCCACCATCTCCGGCACATGATAAATTTTTAGTTGGAAAAAATGAGAAACATGCTGCATCGCCTAAAGTTCCTATCATCTTTCCTTTATATTTTGATCCCACTGCTTGAGCCGCATCTTCTACAACCTTTAAATTATGTTTCTTTGCTATTTTATTTATTTCATCCATTCTAGCACTTTGCCCAAAGATATGAACAGGTATAATAGCTTTTGTTTTTTTAGTGATCTTTTCTTCTATCTTAGCTGGATCTATATTAAATGTTTCTTTTTCCACATCAACAAAAACAGGAGTCGCACCAACTGCTGAAATAGACTCTGCTGAAGCAAAATATGTAAAGGTAGAAGTTATTACCTCATCTCCACTTCCTATCCCCAAAGATTTTAATGCAATAACTAATGCATCAGTTCCATTTCCTACTGATATTGCATGCTTAACACCTATATATTCTGCAAATTCTTTTTCAAATTCTGTTACGTTTTTACCCATAATATAATTTGCAGAAGAAAGTACCTCTTTAGTTACTCTATCTAAATCTTCAGAAACAGATTTATATTGAGCTTTTAAATCAATTAATGGAATATTCATTTTCCTCGCTCCTTAATTTTACGAAAATATGTTATTAATATAATAATTCTTCTAATTTATTGAAGAGTTATAAATTTATCATTTAAACTCAACTAAACTTAGTAAATATTCAAATTTTATCCAAAGTATAGTTAGTTCCAAAAAACTAACATGAATATTTTAACATACTTATTTTCAATTAACAACGTACTCTTGATAAGTTAAGAATTATAAGTTAAAAGTTATGAGTTAATGTTGAAATCTCCTTCGGAGATTTCTTAAATTATGTTTTTTTGAAAAGTCAACAGCTTTTCTTCCTCAACTCATAACTTATAACTTGCCAATAGGGTACCACTCACTAGGCAGTAATACTTTATAATTGTTTGTTGCATATCTGTCATCAATAAGCAAAACTCTGCCTTTATCATTTTCTGTTCTTATTACTCTCCCAACGGCTTGCTGTACTTTATTTATTCCTGGGAATATATATGCATACTCATATCCATGTTCTCCATAAAAATCCTTTATAACTTCATTTTTCATGTCTATCATTGGATAACCTACGCCTATTATAATGCTTCCTATCAATTGTTCTCCTGGCAAATCTATGCCTTCTGAGAACATGCCTCCAAGTACGCAGAACATCAACAAGTTATTCTTTATTTTAAACTCATTTAAGAAAACACTCTTCTCTTCTTCACTCATATTTTGCTTCTGCTTTACAAATTCGAATCCTTCAATCGCAGATTTACCTATTTCCTCATATAATAATTCCATATATGCATATGATGGTGAAAAAATCATATAATTTCCTAGCTGCTCTTTCACAAATTCTAAAATTTTATCTTTAACTAACTTTAATGTTCTTTGCCTATGAGAATATCTAATATTAATTGGACTAACATAAACTTTTAAATTTTCTTTATTGAAAGGCGATGGAAGTTTTATTCTATAAGTTTCATCGTGTCCTCCAAGCATTTCAATATAATATTTTAGTGGTGATAGTGTTGCCGAAAAAAATATTGCTGAATTACATCTCTTTAAATATTCTTTTAAATTTTTAGCTGGATTTATACAATATAATGTTAAACTAACTTCTTGTGCTTCTTTTACTATACATGTTCTATAATTTTCATCATATAACTGCATAGTAGAAATAAAGGTATTTATGTCAAAGTACAACTGCAATATTTCTTCATATCCTTCAAATTTATTTCCTCTTACTAAAAGTTCTTCACTTTCTCTTAAATATAATTGCAACTGCTTGCTTAGTTCATTAGGTAAGTCTTCCTCGCAAAACCATGTAACTTCTTTATCCTCACACTCATTTCTCAAATCAACAAAATAATTATTGATTTTTCCTAATATAGCGTGCAATTTATTAAGTTTGCCTTTCGTTAATTTCTTACACTTTAATATTTCGCTTTTACCTAAAGACGCAGAATACATATTTCTTGACCTATCTATTAAATTGTGTGCTTCATCAATTAAGACTATGTTCCCTTTGCTTTCTAGAACACGTGCTAAAGACACCCTTGGATCAAAGATATAATTGTAATCTCCAATAATTCCATCACAATAAAGGCTTAAATCTAAGGATAATTCAAAAGGACATACTTCATATTTTTCAGCATATTCCTGCAATATTTCCCTGGAAATTCTTTCTTCATTCTCTAAAATATAAAATACTACTTCTTTTACCTTACCATAATAGCCCTTGGCATA
>JAEZKY010000063.1 GCA_023435985.1 Bacillota bacterium
TTTATATGCTTTAGATGACTTAATTGTTCTATAGTAATAACTTCGATATCTAGGAACAATTAATGTCACAATTTAGCATAAACTTATATAATACTAAAATCAAGGGATAATTGCGTTGGATTGGAAAATGATAAAATCAACTAAAAAATGGTTATGAACTCTTATTAGTTGTGTCAATAACGTATATATTTTTCAATTAAATGAATTATTTTATTGATATGTACAAAGATTAAATAAATGAATAAATATGAGCAAAGTAATTAAATCAAATAGTTCTTTTAAACAGAGATTTCTATTTTTGATCAATAAAAATGATTTAATTGTTTTATTTACATACTGTTTATTATCTCTAATTTTCTTTAGCAATTATTTTTATTCGATATCTCCTGATGGAATATCATACATCAATATTGCCCAAATTTATTTAACAGGAAACTTAGCAGATGCAATTAATGGATACTGGGGGCCTCTTTTCTCTTGGATATTAACTCCATTCATATTAGTTAATCCTACAAATTTAAACGCTTTATGCATGGCAAGAATCTTGACTTTAATCATAGGATTTTTCACTTTAATCGGTTTAAATAGGCTTTTTTGGATATTTAACATTGATTTAACTATTAAAAGAGTAATGTTATTTGCATTTATCCCTTTTATTTTATTCTTTTCATTAAATTATGTTACTCCTGATTTACTGGTAATGTGTATTCTTATATATTATTTAGGCATTATATTTAATCCTAACTATTCAGATAAATTATTATATGGTGCATTATGTGGTTTTCTCGGCTCTTTAGCTTACTTAAGTAAAAGCTATGCTTTATTATTCTTTTTTGTTCATTTTGTTTTATTTAACCTGTTTTATTTTTTTAAAAGTTCTGATAACTTAAAAAGAAAAAATATCGTTAAAAATCTTTTTTTAGGCTTAATTATATTCTTTATTATAACTGGGTTCTGGATTGGCCTTATCAGTGCGAAGTACGGTGAACTGACAATTAGTACCTCCAAAGAATATAATCAAGCTTTAGTAGGTCCTGCTTCTCAAGGACACCCCATGTATTATTTGGGCTTAATGAAACCACCTTATAATAGTACATTGAGCGCATGGGAAGATCCTTCTTACTTCAAATTGGAAAAATGGAGTCCTTTTCAATCATGGAAAGATTTCAAATATCAGTTAATAATAATTTGGAATAATATTTTATCTGTAATAGCTATGCTTAATGTTATTCCTTTTGTATCCATAATAATAATAGTTTTGAGCATTTTATTCCTCTTAATGCCATTTAAAACAAAGTTAAAAGTAAATATATTTTATTTATTAGTGACTATGTTGATATACACCGGAGGATATTGCATTATTTTAGTAGAATCAAGATACTTGGAGCTAATATATAGTTTATTAGCATTTACAGGTGCTTATTTAATTGATTCATCTTTTAAACTTAAAGTGATAAATAATAAAGTCAAAAATGTTTTGTTGATTGTGTTAGCACTTTCATTTATACTTACTCCAGGGACTGCTTTAATTCAAGATAATAATCCAGGAAAGAATAATTACGATATGAGTAAATCACTTGAAATTTATGGTATACATGGAAATATAGCTTCAAATACAAATTGGGTGCAATCATTAAATATTGATTATTATTTAAATACTAAATATTATGGCTTAACAAAAAATAATAATTCTACAAACTTACAAAAAGAATTAAATGATAATAACATAGATTATTATTTTGTATGGGGCTCTAAATGGAATTTGCAACTAACAGAGTATCAGGAGATAACCCATAATAAATTAAAAGATCTTCATATTTATTCTAAAATTACATAGAACATTATTATCTAATTCATATTTACAAATTCTAGCTAATCATCGAAATGTAAAAAATTTTTATATGGCTAGAAGCAATGCAATGATAAAAATACAGAATATGATTCCAAAAGCAAGAACTCCGTATTGGTAACTGTTCCATAGATATATCTAATTAAAGTCAAAAAAATTTAATCTTTCAGTTGATGGTGAGATATTATACAAAAAAACAGCAGATAAAAATTATATTCTGATTCAAAATGACCGGGTGAATGTTTAAATATTTTAACAGTTATATTAATAAGGGGAAAAGGGTTATTTTATCTAAACAAACATCAAATGGAGAAAAATTTCTATGAAAGCTACAGAAGTTTTAGGAAAAAAAGTCATTGATAAAAATGCATTAGAAGTCGGTAAAGTTTCTGATTTAGACTTAGATACTGAAAAATGGGCAATAGAAGCTATATACATATCCTCAGGGATTTTAGGATCTGATTTGAGGGTCTCAATTGGAGATGTTGGAAAAATAGGCGACTATGTCACTTTAAAAATTGAAAAGACAGGATAAAACCTGTACTAACTTTATTTTTATTTTTTAATTAATTTAAGCTGTTTGCAGCCATTTCGCCCGCAAGATAACCTGTTGAAAAGGCTTCCTGCAAGTTATACCCTCCACTTGGGGCGCAGAAATCTATAATTTCTCCTGCAAAATAGACACCTTCCATTACCTTTGATTCCATTGTCTG
>JAEZKY010000089.1 GCA_023435985.1 Bacillota bacterium
GGTATATGTATTATAGCGAGGAGCTAAAAGAAAAAGGCATAAAAAAAGGTCAAGAGATATTAGTAGAAGTTATAAAAGAGCCTATTAATGATAAGGGAGCTAAATTATCTTCTAAGGTTTCAATTCCTGGGAAATATGTTGTCTTAAACTGTTATGAAGCAGGGATAAATTTTTCTAAAAGAATAGAAGACGAAGAAAAGAAGAAAGAAATTATAGCTAATATAAGTCCTTTAGAAAATGCAGGTATTACTATAAGAACAGAAGGAGCAAATGTAGCTTTAGAAATTCTTAAAAATGAAATATATAAACTTAATGAAGAATTTCAAGATATAGATAACAAAATGAAGCATTCATTAGGGGAAAAGAAGCTTTATGGTGAAGATTTAAGTTTATCTAAGCTTTTGATGAATTTTAATGAAGAAGAGACAATGAAAATTTATGCGAATAATGATACGGATCTTGAAAAAATACTTCATTTCACAAAAGGACAAGAAAATTTTAAGGTTCAAAAATACGATGGATACAGAAGCCTTTTTGATTTTTATAATTTAGAAAAAGAATTATTAAAATTAAGACATAATAAAGTTAATTTGCCATGTGGAGGATATATTGTCATAGATAAAACCGAAGCAATGTACGTTATTGATGTTAACAGCGGAAAAAACATTAAAGAAAAAAGCTTTAATAAAACTATTTTAGAGACTAACTTAGAGGCTGCAAAAGAAATAGGAAAACAGATAAGGCTTAGAAATTTGAGCGGAATAATAGTCATAGATTTTATTGATATGAGAGACAAGAATCAAAAGGAAGTTGTAATGGATGCTCTTAAGGAGAGCTTAAAATTGGATAAAGGTAATGTGAAGATATTTCCATTTACTCAATTAGATCTTGTTCAAATTGCAAGAAAGAGGCAAGGAAAGAGTGTATATGAGTATATGGAGGAAACATGTGATTTGTGTAAGGGAAGAGGAATAATTTTAAAATTATCCTATATTGAAGGTCTTATTAAAAATGAAATAATAAGAATGAAAGAAGAAAACTCAATAAACAGCTTCCATATACAATTAGATAATATTTATAAAGAGAGAATTAAAGAAAATCTATTTGACTTCGTGAAAGAGATAGATGGTTTAGATAAAGAAATATATTTGACGTATGTAGATAATATAGAAGGATATAAAATTGAACCACTGCTATTTCAAGGGCAAAAAGATAATTTAAAGGACTACTTAATTCAGTTAACAGTTCAAAATTAATAGTTTACAGTCGAAAAAGAAAAGTCTGTAGATTAAAAAAGAACTTTTGCATGAGTATAAAATTTAAAAAAATCTTTACAACATGAGAAATTTGTGGTAGACTGGAATTCGTAAACCGCGCACGTAAGGTTTTATGGAAACAAAGTTAAATCTTTGTACCAAAAGTGGCGAGACCGTTATGAGGAGGTGTTTTAATGTACGCAGTATTAGCAACAGGTGGAAAGCAATACAGAGTTCAAGAAGGAGACGTAATATACGTTGAAAAACTTAGCGCTGATGTTGACTCAACAGTTGAATTAAACGAAGTTTTAGCTGTAGGAACTGATGCAGGTATCAAAGTTGGTACTCCAGTAGTTGAAGGAGCTAAAGTTGTAGCTAAGGTTGCAGCACAAGGTAAGGCAAAGAAGGTTATAGTTTTCAAATATAAGTCTAAAAAAGACTATAGAAGAAAGAACGGACACAGACAACCTTACACTAAGTTAGTAATCGAAAAGATCGAAGCATAATAAAATTATGATTAAAGTAAAAGTTAAACAACATAAAGATGTTATAGTTGGTTTCGTAATAAATGGTCATGCAATGAGCAGTGACAGAGATTTTTCAAGTGATTCTGCACTTATTGGAGAAGCATTTGATATGATATGTAATTCAGTTTCTGTATTATCTCAAAGTGTAATCATTGGCTTGGATGAAGTTTTAAAACTTAATTCAACTTACGAGATGAAAGATGGATACTTAAAATTAGATCTTCAGGATTTTAATCAGGAAGAACTAAACCAGGCTCAGGTTTTACTTAAAACCTTTGAAAAAAGCATGGAAAGTGTAATTTTAGGCTTTGATGCATTAGTAGGGCAAAAGAAACGTAAAGAATATATAACTTTTATAAAAGAGGAGGTGTAGTCACATGCTAATTATGAACCTTCAATTATTCGCTCACAAAAAGGGAGTTGGTAGTTCTAAGAATGGTAGAGACTCTGAATCTAAGAGATTAGGAGCTAAATCTGCTGATGGAGAATTTGTTCTTGCTGGAAACATTCTTTATAGACAAAGAGGAACTAAAATTCACCCAGGTGAAAATGTTGGAAGAGGTAAGGACGATACTTTATTTGCTAAAGTTGATGGAATTGTTAAATTCGAAAGACTTGGTAGAGATAAGAAGAAAGCAAGTGTTTACCCAGTAGACGTTGAAGCAATAGCTGAATAATATTCTAGAAAAAAGCACTCTTATTACATTAAGAGTGCTTTTTTAGGGCATATGAAAGAAAATAACAAGTCACAATATGCCAAGTATATTTTTCATCAGGCAAGGAAGTAGATTACTCTCATAGTGAGTCTATTAGAGCAATCTACTGATAAGCAGTGAACCAAAAGTGAGAGTCCAAATCTTGCATTTGGTGTCTCGAACTTTCACACAGTGCAATCTATGATTTTGTGTGAATCGGTTAAGCAGATATCTCGAATCTATGATTTGATGATGGTCGCTTACTCTGTGAGTACTCAGCGAGCGTATGCGAGTCGAGCTTCTAGTGATGGAAAATAGACAGGCAGATTGACTTGTTCTTTTTTTGATAATGCCCTGAAATGGCAGGTCAAAGATGAGATGTATGTACACACATAATGACTTGCTATTTTTTTGAATATACTTAGGTATGGCTTGTTATTTTCATTTCTATGATTTAATATGATAAGATGAGATTTACAGGAGATGAAGTATATTAATTGAACATACTTATTAGTTTTAATAATTGAATTTATGGTCAATATATATATAGGACTTTATAAAAAATTATATAAGAAGGTGATTATATGTTTATAGATACAGCCAAGGTTTTCATTAAATCTGGAAAGGGTGGAGATGGTGCTATTTCTTTTAGAAGAGAAAAATATGTACCTCTTGGTGGACCAGATGGTGGAGATGGAGGAAGAGGTGGAAGCATAATCTTCCAAGTTGAAACAGGAATAACTACATTATTAGATTTTAAATATAAGAAGAAATTTATAGCAGAATCAGGTAGTAATGGCGGTGGGCAAAAGTGTTATGGTAAAGATGGTGAAAGTCTTTATATAAAAGTGCCTATGGGAACCGTCATAAGAGAAGCAGAAAGTAATAAAATAATTGCAGATCTTTCACATAAAGGACAGGAATTAGTTCTACTACGCGGTGGGAAAGGCGGAAAGGGTAATGTTAAATTTGCTACACCAACAAAACAAGCACCTCATTATGCAGAACCCGGAATGCCAGGAGATGAATTAAACATAATATTAGAATTAAAATTACTTGCAGATGTTGGATTGTTAGGATTTCCTAATGTAGGAAAATCTACATTGCTTTCTATGACAACCAAAGCAAAGCCAAAGATTGCAAATTATCATTTTACTACGTTAAAGCCTAATTTAGGAGTAGTTGCAGTCGAGGGAATTGAACCTTTTGTAATGGCAGATATACCAGGAATAATTGAAGGCGCAGCAGAAGGAGTTGGTCTTGGAATACAATTCTTAAGACACATCGAAAGAACAAGATTATTAATTCACATAGTAGATATCTCAGGTGTTGAGGGAAGAGAACCTTTCGAGGATTTCGTGAAGATTAACGAAGAATTGAAAAAATACTCTGTTAAGCTTTGGGATAGACCACAAATCGTAGTAGCAAATAAAACAGATATGCTCTATGATGAAAGCATCTTTGAGGATTTTAAGAAAAAAGTTCAGGAAATGGGCTTTGACAAGGTGTTTAAAATGTCAGCAGCTACAAATGAAGGTGTTGATGCTGTAATGAAGGAAGCAGCAAGAATGCTTAAGGAAATTCCAGTTACAGAGCTTGAAATCTCAGAAGATGAAATGTATATACCAGAAGAAAAGAAATTTACTTATGATATCAGTGTTGAAAGTAATGAAGAAGAAGGTTACAATGTTTATGTTGTTGAAGGTACTTTTGTAGATAGATTACTTAGTGCTGTAAATGTAAATGATCCAGATTCTTTAAGATATTTCCACAAAGTTCTTAGAAATAAAGGTATATTTGATGAACTTAGAGAAATGGGAATTAAAGATGGAGATATGGTAAGATTAAACGACTTTGAATTTGAATACGTACTATAAGTAGAGAACTCAGCGAACGTATGTGAGTCGAGTTTCATTTATGAGTTAAGAGTTAGTAATTAAGAGTTAAGGAAGAAAAAAAGCCCAAGGCTTTTCAAAAAACAAGAACTATAGAAGTTACGTAGTAATTTCATCCACAACTCATAACTCTTAACTGAATTAAGCCCCCAGGGATAATTTAATACAAGAATTTAGGAGGAATGAAGAAATGTTAACAGGAAAACAAAGAGCTTATTTAAGAGGTTTAGCTAATGACCTTACGCCAATATTTCAAATTGGAAAAAATGGTGTTGAAGAAAACTTTTTAATACAACTTAAGCAAGCGTTGGAAGCTAGAGAGTTAATAAAGATAAAGGTGTTAGAAAACAGCGGCTTAGAGACTAGGGAAACTTCTGATATGATATGTAAGGCTATTAAATGCGAGGGAATTCAGGCAATTGGTAATAAAATAGTTTTATATAAACAATCAACTAATCTTAAAAAGAGAAAAATAGAAATACCAAATAAATAAATTTTTTAAATTATTGGAATAATTAATGAAAGAAGCTAGATAATAATAGCTTCTTTTTTGAAATTTAAGATATTATAAATATATTTAAGCCAGCTTCATGATATAATGAAAAAAAGAAATTTAATAAAAGGTATGTTTTAAAAAGGAATAATTTTAGTCATATACCTAAAAGATTCTACTTTGGAGGAAAGCTTATGAAACGATTTGGTATAATAGGTGGGACATTTGATCCTATTCATTATGCACATTTATATATAGGTTATGAAGCTAAGGAACAATTGAATTTAGATGAAGTGATTTATATGCCAGCAAGAAAACAGCCACTTAAGTTAAATAATATAACTACTGATTCGGAATTAAGATATGAAATGGTTGAAGCGGCGATAGAACCTTTTTCGGAATTCTCTATTTCAAATTATGAAATACAAAAAGAGGGACTTAGTTTTACTTATGAAACATTAGAGTATTTTAAGAAGCAAAATAATGTTAAAGATAAAGAAAATGAGTTGTTTTTTATAACTGGTGCAGATTGTTTAGTTACCATAGAAAAATGGCGGAAAGTTGAAAGAATCTTTGAATTAGCCACTTTGGTTGTTTTCCCAAGAAAAGGAATGAATTTAGAAGAAATGAGAAGAAAAAAACAGGCGTTAGAAGAGAAATACAATGGAAAAATAATCATCTTAGATTTAAAACAGCTTGAGATATCTTCAACAGATATAAGAAATAGAGTAAGTGTAAATAAAAGAATAGATTTTTTTGTGCCACCCAAAGTTGCAAATATTATCTATAAAAACAAATTATATAAGTAGTACGCAACAATCAGGGACAAATTTCAAGTGACAAGTTAAAAGGAGGGATTAGAGTTGCTATCTATTGAAGGAATGAAATCATATCTTAAAAGTAATTTAAAGGAAAATCGATATATACACACATTAGGGGTTGCAAATACAGCTAAAAAACTAGCTAAATTAAATGAAATCTCAGAAGAAAAGGCTGAAATTGCTGGTCTTGCTCATGATGTGGCTAAAAATTTATCAAAAGATAAAATAAAAGAAATGATGCAAGAAAATAATATTGTGTTATCTGATGTAGAAGAGAATAATCCTAATTTATGGCATAGTATAGTTGGACCTATTGAGGCAAAAAACAAACTGGGAATTGAAGACGAAGAAATACTGGATGCAATAAGATGGCATACAACAGGTAAAATCAACATGTCTATTTTGACAAAAATTATCTATATTGCAGATATGATAGAGCCAGGAAGGGATTTTGAAGGCATTGAAAGCTTAAGAAAAATTACATTTAGAAACTTAGATGAAGGAGTATACTATGGATTAAACAGTAGTATAGAAATTTTATTAAAAAGAAATTTATTGATTGATGAAAATACAATAAGAGCGCGGAATTACTTTTTATTTAATCTAAAGCTTCAAAAATAATAGATATAATTCATCATTTTTTAAGAGGTGAATACATGAGAAGAAAAAATAATAATAAAAAGAACATTATAGGAGTAGTATCAAAGCTATTTAAGAAGAATAATGATTCAACAAACATCCTAGAAAAGGTGGTTTTAGGTGTAGTAGCTTTTATAATTACTTTTTTCATAGTATCCATGGTATCAGGAGTATATGCTTTGACTAAAATAGGCAGTAGATCAATGCCAAGCAGCATAGATCCAGCTTCAAATGAACCAGTAAATATTTTATTAATTGGAACAGATATAGGAAATGTAAATCAGGTAGATAATCAGGCAGACAAAAGAACTGATACTATAATGGTATTAAACTACAATCCACAAAATAAGAGTTTACATATTGTGTCTATTCCTAGAGATACCTTAATAAATGTTAATGGGAAAAATGTTAAAATAAACTCAGCTTATGAAATTGGTGGATATTCTAAAATAAAATCAGAGGTCGAAAATTTATTAGATATAAATATAAATTATATGGTTAAGATTGATTATACTGCTTTTGATGAGATCATAGATGCAATTGGAGGCGTTGATATGAAAATCGATAGAAATATGATTTATGATGATCCAGTACAGAATCTTCACATTAATTTTAAAGCTGGAGAAACAGTAGATTTGGATGGAAAAAAGGCAGAGGAATTCTTTAGGTGGAGAGAAAACAATGATGGAAGTGGTTTTGCCAATGGCGATTTAGACAGAATAGAAAATCAGCACAAATTTATATCTAAGGTCATTGAAAAATGTACAAGTCCTCTTATGATATTTAGAGTACCTAAGATAATGTCAGCTGTAGGTGATAATGTGGAAACTAATATGTCAGCTTTTGATGTTTTAAGTTATGGTATGAAATTTATGGGATTAAAGCAGGAAAATGTAACAATGAGTACAATAAAGGGAACGGAAAAAACTATTAATGGAGAGTCATTTGTAGTCTTTGACAAAAATGCAAATAAGGAAATATTAGCACCACTTACGTCATCCTCTAATTCTAAAAGTTTAGCATCGAGCACGTCAAAAAGTGATATTAGAATAAAAATATTAAATGCAACAAAAATTAATGGATTAGCTGCAAAGGTAATGAAGCAGTTAAATAATGATGGATATACAAAGATTGATACAGGAAATATTGAACTC
>JAEZKY010000090.1 GCA_023435985.1 Bacillota bacterium
GTTGCAGATTATACTATTATGTTAATGCTCATGGCAATTAGAAAAGTTAAGCTTATTATGGAAAAGAGCAGTGTTCAGGACTATTCTTTAAAAGGCGTTCAGGGAAAAGAATTACCTAATTTAACAATAGGAGTATTAGGTACAGGAAGAATTGGATGTACAGTGATTAAGCATTTGAGCGGATTTGGATGTAAAATACTAGCTTATGATATATATGAAAATGAAGATGTAAAAGTCTATGCAGAATATGTGGATTTAAATACAATACTAAAAAATAGTGATATTCTTACATTGCACATGCCAGCTACAGATAACAATTATCATATGATTAATAAACAGTCTATTAAGCTTATGAAGGAGCAGGTTTATATTATAAATACTGCAAGGGGAAGCTTAATTAATACTGATGATTTAATTGAAGCAATTGAAAATAGGAAAATAGGTGGTGCAGCTTTAGATGTAATAGAGCAGGAAGCTAATCTATATTATAATAATTTAAATGGTGAAGTATCAGAAAACAGGGATTTAGCGATACTTAAATCTTTTCCTAATGTAATTGTGACACCACATACAGCTTTTTATACAGATCAAGCAGTAAGCGATATGGTTGAAAACTCAATAAAGAGCTGCATTTTATTTATGGAGAATAAGGAAAATCCATGGGAAGTGGTTTAAATCGAAAAAGAATAGAATTATATTAAGAATTTTGTTTGTGAATAAAAGCTTTTTAATTATATGAAAAATCCCATGTGATTAGATTATAATCTATCATGGGATTTTTATTATTCATGGTATAAAATAATAAATTTAAATATTAAAATAATTAAGCATTATAAAAATATGGCCGCCAATTGGTACATATTTTCTCGCTTCTTATGGAGTATTGAATATCATGATAATTTTCAAGTGATGAAATTTTATCATTAAAACAGTCGGAAAAAGCTCTAAGGGCCTCAGGAATTAATTGGAGTGATGAAGTATAATCTTCTAGTGGATTAGAAGAAACATCTTCAATACTTCTAGTGGCTGAAATTACTTTTAATGCATCATTGCTTGCTTCATTAGCAAATTTATTAATTTTATTTTTTGAATCTTCAATGTAGCTGCTTGGATAGCTTACTTCTAAAGTGATTCTATAACTTATATCTCTAGTTTTAATATATGAAGTATTATTTTTAATATCTGTATCATCCAAGTAGTTAGTAGTATTTTCTATAAAATCCTCTTTGGTTTGAGGCATATCTATAGATGCAAGGGTTCTTGAAAATATATCTCTTGATCCATTTTGATAATATTCCTTTGAAAGATTAAATGATTCAGTATTATTTTGCTTTAAATTTATACAATTTTCACAAGTATCCTCAGGTGTAGATCTGTAGCATACAAAAGAATCAATTCTTCGTAAGTCTACGCCAAAATAAACCCAAGATCTTCGGAACCATCTAAATCCAGATACTGTGCGTCTGTCAACATTTAATAAGAAAGCCCAATAGTTTCTGCCGCTTACTTCCCAAATATAAGTGTATTTATATAGGCAGAATCGTATTGAATTTTGACTGACAGCAAAAGTCTCAGCACCTCCACTGGCAGCCATTTTCTGAACACCAGATTCATTTTTTTTAGGTATATAATTAGGAGGTGGTGATTTAGGCATTCCTGGAGGATCAAAAGTTCCACCTGGGAAATTAAAATTTGGCGAATAATCAGAATTAGGTCCAGTAGGGAAGCTGCCGCCTCCTGGAAAAGGAGCTCTTGGCATTGGGTTATCTGTGCAGAATTCAAAGTTCTGAAAATTCATATTGTCATCATAAGTAAAATCATTATCAATGAACATTCAAATTTAACTCCTTAAAAATTAGTTATAAATAATATATTCGCAAGAGTTTAATGTTGTTAATATACATTATTAATGAGACAGTTTTATAGGAATTAAAATTATAATGTTTTTAAGCACGGAGGCTAGTAGAATCAAATGATTTTTTGACTTAGTTTTAGGAAATTTGAAAATCTATATAATGAGCATGAGGTAAATGTTCATTTATAATTTCATATGTGAGATTAATCCAGCTGCTACACGTATTTAGGATGATTCCATCACTAGTTATGACATGGTCAAGTTTGCTTAAAATAACATCTGCATTTGGCACTAAGAGGACATCGACATCAAAATTATATTTATCTAAAAGCTCTAATATTCTTAATTTTAATCTTCCTGTATTAGATACAGGAGAATCCAAATAAAAAACTGTTTTTTTTATTTTCATTTCATTAAGTTTTGAGCCAATTAGTTCTATTGCAGTGTCTGTTTTATCAATTAATTTATATGTCCCACGAAGTCCAGCTAAATCACGTAAAGTTCCATCCATACATTTAAGTAGAGTGGAATTTGACAGAGCTACCTCAAGTGTAATAATTATGTTTAACCCGTCAATATGAACTGTGCTGCCATCATAGCGATCTATTAGTTCATACTTCTTACGCCTGTTAACATCTTCCTTTGATGATATGACTCTCTTTAATGCTAATCGCTGTCTTGCTGAAAACAAAAAATGGTTTCCTATAAATTCAACAGTTTTATCAAGCTTGTAGCCATGATTTAATAAGTAGCAGATATCAATTTGAGCTTGTTTTAATAGAATCATATTTTTATTGTTAAATTCAATTTCATCTGAATGAACGTAACCTCTTTTTACTATTTGTGCCATCAGAAAAAACCGCCTAAAATTGAACTCTATAAGTATTTATTTAAGAACATATCACAATATATATCTTTTACAAAAATTATCTTTGTGATTCACATGAGAATATCTAAAAAGAAAAAACTAGAAAGCTATATTAAAACACATAACTTTCTAGTATAAGTTTCTCTATTATTTTTAATGAATTCACATTTTGTAAATACTTAAAGTAATTACCTAATTAAATCTTGGGATATCTAAGATAGCACCTTTATTACCTGATGTTACTAGTGCAGCATATCTTGCTAAGTAACCTGTTGTAATTTTAGGCTGTCTTGGTTTCCAATTTGCCCTTCTTCTTGCTAATTCTTCATCACTAACTACAAAATTTATTGTATTGGCATTTATATCTATTTGAATAATATCACCATCTTCAACTAATGCAATATTACCACCTACAGCAGCCTCAGGAGAAACGTGGCCAATTGAAGCACCTCTGCTTGCGCCGCTAAAGCGTCCATCAGTTATAAGGGCAACAGTACTTCCGAGACCTCTTCCCATAATTGCAGATGTTGGATTAAGCATTTCTCTCATACCAGGACCGCCTTTTGGACCTTCATATCTTATAACAACAACATCCCCATCAACAATTTTACCAGAGTTTATTGCGTCAAGTGCGTCTTCCTCACAATCAAATACCTTTGCAGGACCTTCATGCTTTAACATTTCAGGTACAACTGCAGAACGTTTTACTACACAAGAATCTGGAGCGAGGTTACCTTTAAGAACAGCTATTCCACCTGTTGTACTATATGGACTTTCAGCGGGTCTTATAACTTCAGGATTTTTGTTTATGCAGCCTTTTATATTTTCCTCAATAGTTTTTCCTGTGCATGTTATTAAGTCGGTTTTTAATAAACCTAATTTACTTATTTCGTTCATAACTGCATAAATTCCACCAGCTGCATTTAAGTCTTCAATATAAGTATGACCGGCAGGAGCAAGATGACAAAGGTTTGGAGTTTTAGCACTGATTTCATTTGCTATATCAACATTTAAATCAAAACCAACTTCATGTGCAATTGCAGGTAAATGCAGCATACTGTTTGTACTGCATCCAAGAGCCATGTCCATAGTTAGGGCATTTATAAATGCATCTTTTGTCATGATATCTCTTGGTCTTATGTTCTTTTCGAGTAATTCCATAATCTTCATACCAGCATGTTTAGCAAGTTTGATTCTATCAGAATAAACTGCTGGGATAGTTCCGTTTCCTTGAAGTCCCATTCCAAGAACTTCTGTCAAGCAATTCATGCTATTTGCTGTATACATTCCAGAGCAAGAACCGCAAGTAGGGCAGACGTTGTTTTCATATTCCTCTAATTTTTTTTCTGTAATTTTTCCAGCATTATAAGCGCCAACAGCTTCAAACATGCTGGAAAGGCTTGTCTTACATCCGTCGACTTTTCCTGCAAGCATAGGCCCGCCACTTACAAAGATAGTAGGGACGTTAACTCTTGCAGCTGCCATTAAAAGCCCAGGAACATTTTTATCGCAATTAGGAACCATTACTAATGCGTCAAAAGCATGAGCCATTGCCATTGCTTCTGTAGAATCCGCAATTAAATCCCTTGTTACTAATGAATATTTCATACCTTCATGTCCCATTGCAATCCCATCACATACAGCGATTGCCGGAAATACTATAGGAGTACCGCCAGCCATTGATACACCCATCTTAACAGCTTCAACTATTTTATCTAAATTCATATGACCTGGTACGATATCATTTTGTGAACTTACGATACCTATTAAAGGTCTTTCTATTTCTTCCTTTGTTAAACCTAGTGCACTTAATAGTGAACGATGTGGTGCACTTTTAGATCCTTTTTTTATTACATCACTTTTCATGGTGTAGCCCCCTTTAAATAAAAAATAGCGTTGTATATTTTCATTATACGTTGTATGACGTCTATTGTCAATTAAGCAATTAAATTTATATAAAAAATAAGCACTGTAAGCAGTACTTATTTTTATTCACTATAGATACCTAAACCTCTCATGGCACGAATAATATGAAGCCTCATTGCAGTTTTTGCGCCTTCAGCATCACGATTTTCTAAAAATTCCATTATTGTATGATGATCATTAAAAGTATCCTCAATTATTGACTTATTAGCATCAGATAAAATAACGCCTTTATCTATAGCTTTATAGAGTATAGGCATTAATTTATTCATAAACTCATTATGAGTTGCATTTGCAATAGATTTATGAAAAGCTTGTTCAACCTCAGTACGGTCTTCATTGTTTAGTATTTTATCTTCTTCTAATTTTCCATAGTAAAGTATTCTTTCCAGCTCTTTATCTGTAGCACGTTTAGCAGCATAATATGCAGTTTGAGGCTCAAAGATTAGTCTCATTTCGTACAGATCTCTTATATTTAATTTTACAGTTGAAAGATCTTCTAATCCAAAGTTCTCATTGAGTTCTTGATTAGCTGTTACAAAAGTACCTTTTCCTCGTCTAATTTCAAGAACCTTGTGGGCAACCAAAATGCGGATAGCTTCACGCAATGTGGTTCTGCTTATTTGTAACTCGGAGGAAAGTTCGTTTTCATTTGGTAGTTTGTCGTTAGCAGTAAATCTTTTATCTATAGTAATCATGGCAAGAATATCATCAGCAATACTTTCAGCTAAGCTTTTCTCTTTCTTTGGCATAAGTTAACCTCCTTTAGGTAATATTTATATAATATCGCAAAAGAGGTTATTTTTCAAGAGAGATGTCTGATGTCTGCATATTGTAATGTTCTAGTTCAAAAAAGAAAAAAATCACTAGAATAATTTACAAGTATATATTCTTTTATGAGCGGTAAACTATTTATAAATTAATCATGAAAGAAGGTGGTAATATGACTAACTTAATTGAGACACCCAATAGATTAATAAACGAGAAATCTCCTTATCTATTACAACATGCTTATAATCCTATCAATTGGTTTGGATGGGGAAGTGAAGCATTTGAATTAGCTAAAAAGGAAGATAAGCCTATATTTCTATCTATTGGGTATTCATAATGTTGGTTATAGGAATCGACTTGTCATTGGTGTAATGTTTGGAACTATATCATTAAAAGGAATGGCTATTTTATAAGAGTTAAGAAGTACAATGTATAAATAAGCAAATATGTAAAAGCTCTTATTGTAATAAATATTTAAGTTATATTTATTTAGATGAAAAGGGCGACGTATTAAACTAGGTTATATCACTTAACATTTTTAAATTGTACTTGCTAAAAATAATTTGAGAAGAATAAGATTTCACGATTCAAGAGATAACTGTACAAGCCTATTATTAGAAACAAATGGTGTAGGTATGAAGGAGATTCAAAAATAACATTAGGATAGCGATTTTTTAGCAATAGCAAATGTTTATGTACATCTAGGCTTATAGTATAAAAATAGCATCAGCGGATATGAGGAGAAAAAGTTCTATCCTAAAATAGAAAAAATGAACTCAGAAGAAAATATAACAAATAAAAAAAAGCTATACAACAAGATAAATTAAGAAATATAGCAGTTTGCTAAAGCAAATGATGGTGTCGATGGCCGAGTCCAAATCGGAACGATATCACTACTAGAGGATTTTGAGTCCCTTGAGATATCTAGAAGTTAAAGTATTATGAAAGAAAATAGAAGAAAATATGTTGTCTTAAATCGGCATTATTACAGAAATTAGGGGGGCTTTTAAAACTGGATTGAGAGCATCAGTGGTGAAAAGAAAAATGCAAAAAAAGTTATCAAATTTGAATTTTGGAGAGAACTGATATAAAATCAACTAACATCCTACCATTGACAAATAATTTATAAAAGGATGTAAGTTATGATTAGAGATGAAAAATATTATGAAAAACTTTTTAAAGATTATCCTGATGTTGTTAATATAAAAACATTTAGAGAAATGCTTGGTGGAATATCAGAACAAGCTGCAAGAAGATTGTTGAGAGAAAATAGAGTAAAGCATTATTTTATTTCTTTAACATATATGATTCCAAAAGTTTGGATTATTGAATATGTTCTTAGTGAGGATTATGAGGAGTATAAAGAAAAATTAAAAGTTCAAATTTAAATAATGTTAGAGCTATGGTCCAATATGATATTAAGTAGAGATGTAGAGTATAATTTAATATTAAGTAGAAAAAAGACGATGAAGAAAATTATTAGAAATAAATACTTCATGGTCTTTTATATTTATAAATTTTGTATTAAAAGGCTTGTATTGATTATTATATATTTATGAAGGAACACAAATGCACTTTAGTATATTTGTGGGAAATTAGGAGGGATATTTTGAATTTTGTAGAATATTAAAATTAAATTAATAAATAATAATTCTAAATTAATTTATAATCGTTAATTTTTATAAAGTAAATTATGTCTATAATGTCAAGTGAAAATAATTATAATAAGGATTGCACCCAATTACAAAAATTCGCTAGTTAGCTGAAATAGATAATATTTTTAGGGAGGGAACAAAATGAATGGTGAATTAATGTATCAGCAGTCTATTGCTGCAGAATTTGTTGCAATAAAAGACAGAGTAAGATTTTTTATCGATGATAATCATTGGGGAGAAGATGGTAGATATAAAGAAGTGATTTTGGTTAATTACCTTAGGAGAATTATTGCAAATGGTGTCTCAGTTGGTACTGGATTCGTAAAGAATAATAGAAGGGGAGTTAGCTAATCAGATTGACATAATTATTTATAAAGAACAGTATCCAAAACTTTTTTCAGAAGGGGATTTTGTTATACTTATGCCTGAAAGTGTTATAGGAATTATAGAAGTTAAATCTACATCAACTACAAATGTATTGGCATCTGCAAGAAATGATTTATCGGTAATTCAAAAAGCAGAAAAAATGGGAAGATAATAGGAAATAACAGAATATTCAATGGAATTTTTGCTTATGACAATAAGATTAATTTCAATTTACGATTTGCTAATAGTATTATAGTAAAACAACTTAGGGGATTAGATGGATATCTTAATTGTTTATCTTTAGGTAGTAATAACTTTATAAGATATTGGGAGAAAGGCAATCCATCATCGTCTGATAAAAGAAAGTGCTATAGTGCGTATAATTTGTCATATAAAAAAATTATTGGTGAAGATATTAACAATATGCAAGGTTTTGCCTTTGGCTACTTTATATCAAATTTAATGGAAACAGTTTATAGAATAACTGCACCTAATGTTTTAAGTAATCAATATTTTGAGTTTTTTTATCCATTAGAAGGGAGCAAGGAGAGATATAAATTAGAAAATGGTGATATATATTTGGATTTTTAGAAAGTTATAATGGAGGTGTAATTTAATGAAAGATAATCTAATTGAGATAATTACATGTATTATAACATCAGTAACATCTTTTATTACAATTTTTTTAACTATAAGAAATACAAATAAAAATCAAAATAAAACAACGGAGATGCAGAATAAACATTTTTATCAATCTTTAAGGGAACAACAAAGAATTTTTGAGTTGAATAAAAAAGAAGAGAATTTACGAAATGCTATAGCAATAATGCCATATTTTAAAATGTTAGATGATGTAGAAGTAAAACAGAGAGCTATATTTGGAAATCAGAAAATATTAGAGTTTCCAATTGAATTGATTAATATCGGAAATGGTACTGCTATAAATGTATCGGTATTAACCAAAAGTGATGATACTAGGAATATTGTTTTTCAAGATGATTTTGGAGATAGAAAAATCATTTATACTTATAATTCATTTATGTTTGATAATATCGTTAGATGCAGTGAATCAACTACATTTGGTATATGTTGTGATAACCATGATTTACCATGCAGAGTGTTTATAAAAGTTAAGTTCCAAGATATGATGATCAGGACATATGAACAAGAATTTTCCTTTCTATATGAGTTTGGTAAATATGAAAACAAGTTAATGAGAGTAGAAAGTTACACACCTTTATGTACTAATGAGACTTATTCTAATATTTGAATTAATAGTCGTATGTTTACGATTAAAGATGTATAATATAGTAAAAATTTTTATAATGTGACAAATTTACAAAATAGATTTGAAATTAAGATGGTAAATCAAGATATGTGTTCTAAGGAGGGTGGCATAAGTGAAAATTTTAAAAGAAAAGATAGGACAAAATATTATATATCAAAATGTAGAGGATAAAGTAAGCAAGATAATAGCTCCTAACAAGGTTATTCAGTCATGGGAGAACGTAATAAACTTCATTCAAGAAGATGAATCAAAGTCAGTAATTGGTCTACGTACGGCACAACTAGGAGCTATCTTTGCCATTAAATCTCATTGGACAGTTTCTAACAAACCAGCTACTGTTGTTATGCCAACTGGTACTGGAAAAACTGAAACTATTATTGCTAGTATTTTGTCAGAAAAGTGTGAGAAAACTTTAATCGTGGTGCCTAGCAAGTTGTTGCGAAATCAAACCGTTGATAAGTGCATGACATTAGGAATACTAAAAGACATAGGAGTAGTTAAATCTAATGTGAAACACCCTGCAGTGGGGTGCTTGACAAGTACTCCTAAGGACGTGAATGAATTGGAACAGTTACTTAAATGTTCTAATATAATTGTATCAACAATGAGTTTACTCAAGAGGTTTAGTAGTGAATATGTAGGATTACTATATGAAGAGTGTACTACGCTGATAATTGATGAAGCACACCATATAGAGGCTAGTACATGGAATGAATTTAAAGTTAATTTTAAGAATAAAAAATGTCTTCAATTTACCGCTACACCATTTAGAAATGATGGTAAAAAGATGGACGGACAAATAATATATAATTTTCCACTTTCTATGGCACAAGAACAGAATTATTTTAAACCTATACGTTTTTGTCCAATCTACGAATTTGACGAAATAAAATCAGATTTAACAATTGCGAGAAAGGCTGTCGAATTCCTTGAGGAAGATATAAAAAATAATTTTAATCATATTTTATTAGTAAGAGCCAAAATAAAATCTCGTGCAATTGATTTGTATAACAATATTTATAATAAGTATTTTCATAAGTACAATCCAGTATTGATTATTAGTGGTATTGACGAAAAGAGTAAGAAAAATGCATTAGAGAAGGTAAAGTCACTAGAATCACGTATTTTGGTTTGTGTTGATATGTTTGGAGAAGGTATTGATATTCCGAATTTAAAAATTGCTGCGATACATGACAAATACAAATCACTTCCAATAACATTACAATTTATAGGAAGATTTGCTCGTAGCAAACAAGGTTTAGGAAATGCAACTGTAGTAGCTAATATTGCTAATGATGATGTTAAGGACTCGCTAAAAGAATTATATGCTCAAGATTCAAATTGGAATATACTATTAAAAACAATGTCAGATAAAGCGATTGGAAGAGAACTGTCTATTCAGGAATTAGCTCAAGGATTTTTAGGAACAGGAGTAGAAGGTATGAGCATAAAACAAATAATTCCTAAAGTTAGTATGATAC
>JAEZKY010000065.1 GCA_023435985.1 Bacillota bacterium
ATTCCTATAGCAGCCACAAATATTCCAAACCAACATACTATTAAATTCTTCCTCCACATTTCCATAAATATACTCCTCTCTTTTGTATAAATTAATATATGATAAGATTTTTTGATAATAATTATCCCATTTATGGCACAATATAAAATAATACGCAATAAAAGTTTTATTAAATAACACAACACTAAATTGTGCATTATTTATTTTTCTTAATCATCTCATATCCGCAACTTTATTATAAACTATATTTTATAGTTTGTAAATTATAAATATAGTTTGATATTTATAATTATAATTTGATAAATATATTTCATAATGTTAAACTACTGTTATAACCTAAGATTATAGGAGTGAAAATCAAATGCAAAAAAGAAATTTAACAAAAGAAAGAATTATTAAAATTGCTTTTTCTTTGGCCGATGAAATTGGCATTAATCAAGTCACTTTTCAAAAAATTGCAAAAGAATTAAATATAAAATACCAATCATTATATAATTATTTTACTAATATGGATAACCTAAAAATAGAAATGACTGTTTATCTTTTAAATGAATTGAATGTGAAATTAATGCAGAGACTAGTTGGCAAGAGCGGAGACGATGCTATAAGGGAATATGCCTCTATTTATAAAGAGTTTGCTTTTGAAAATACCGTTGCTTATGGGCTTTTCATTAGTATTCCAAGTACAGAAAATACTGAATTGTTTCGTTTAGCAAGAGAGACTTCTCATATTATTCGTCAGCTTTTAGAATTTTATATTAAAGATGAAATTCTTTTGATTCATAAGAGCCGAACCTTAAGAAGTCTTCTACATGGTTTTGTATCCTTGCATGCTTTTGGATATTTCCAGGGTGAAATAAATATAGATGAAAGCTTTCAAGTAATGATTGATGATTTTATTTCATCACTTAAGAATAAATAAAACAACTTTATTGCATATTTATTATATAGATAAAAACTACTTAAAATATAGATGTCCTCATATAGCAATACCCTTCAACAAAGCAAAATGATTTGCTTTGCTGAAGGGCATTGCTACATGCATAATCTCTATAAATCATGTTAAAAACTCCATACTATCTGTGGCTTAATTACTTTAATTTAGAATAGCAAAAAATAAGTAGATACATCTACTTAAAGACTCCTAAATATACAGCTGGCAGACAGCTTTAATATAAATTTGTGATACAATTAATTAACTTTTATAAATTTTTAGATTGTAAATGATCTGGTAAAGGGATATCTGGATCGTGAGAGTCAGTATTAATATATGTCTTAGGGTATGCATCTCTATATTTCGACGGAGTTACACCTTCGTATTTCTTAAAAAGTTTCATAAAATATTTTTCATCTTTAAAACTTAGTATACGAGAGATTTCTTTAACACTTTTATCGGAGCCTATTAGTAATTCTTTTGACTTTTTTATTTTAACATTATTTATATATTTTAATGTACTTGTGCCAGTATTTTTTTTAAACAAGCGGTTTATATGATCAGCAGTAAAATTAAATCTATCTGCTAGCATTTGCACGGATATATCTTTCCCCTCATTTATCCGTATCCACTCCAGAATTTGAAAGAATTTTTGATTTAATACATTCTTCTCTGCATTCGATGTATTAATCGAATTTATAAATTGTTGAGTTAACTCAACTGTTAATTCTGACACCAAATAATCAGTTGATAAATGTGTATAATATGATGAATTAGCCGTGTGTAGTATCTGTTTCAAGTAAATCAACGCCTTATCTAAATCAGTTAATGAGAAAAAAGTTGGTAATAAAATATTTTCTGACTCATCTGAATTTAACATTGAAATAATTTCCTTATAAATCTCAGATTTATTTATCATCATCTCTTCAGCATTACAAAAAAAATGAATCCAATAAAAACTACTGCCTTCTTGTGAAGGTGCATATCCAAAATGTAATATTCTAGGAAGTAAAAATAAAACATCTCCTGGATTTATTTCATATTGTTCATTTCCTTGCTGAATAAATATTTTTCCTTTAATTCCAACAATAATTTCGTAATCCTTTACAAAAGTAAAAGCTTTATGGCACCAATTTTCACCACAAACAAATTGCCCTGACTTAAAATAAGAAAGAGGTTTACTTACATTTGTTTTAAAATATAACATATCTGATTTCACCACCAAAAATACAATTTTGTCAGTTGTTCCATAAAAGTAAACGATTTATAATTAAATCAAAAATAACCTATTAATTCCTACTTACATTATAATTTGCTAAAAATTTAATGTCAAACAAAGAAAAAATAATATTTAATGGAGGTGACTTATTAATGATACACTAAATAATTTCAACACTAAATGTCGTATTTGTCCACCTAGAAATATTTTATAAGGAGAGATAACCTTGGAACGTACAAAAAGTAATGAAATAAATTTAAAAAGTATTAACATCACTGATAAGTTTTGGACTAAGTATATTGATTTAGTTAAAAACGAAATGATCCCCTACCAATGGAAAGTTTTGAATGATGAGGCTGATATAGTAATTGAAAGAGAACGAGATGATGAAAATATTCCATCTGAAAAAAGCCATGCGATTGAAAACTTTAAAATCGCTGCTGGTTTAAAAAAAGGTCACCATTATGGATATGTTTTTCAGGATAGTGACGTTTATAAATGGTTAGAAGCTGCAGCATATTCTTTAGTTAACTATCCAGATTCTGAATTGGAAACTATTGCTGATAACGTTATAGATTTAATAGCTCTGGCACAAGAAAAAGACGGATATCTCGATACTTATTTTTCTATTGATGCTCCTGAAAGAAAATTCAAAAGACTACTAGAAAGTCATGAATTATACTGCGCAGGTCATTTTCTTGAAGCAGCTGTGGCTTACTATGAAGCTACTAATAAAAGAAAAGCATTGGAAATAGCTTGCCGCTTAGCTGACAATATTGATAGTTGTTTCGGACCAGAGGAATCTAAAATTCATGGATATGATGGTCATGAAGAAATAGAAATCGGCTTAGCTAAGTTATATTCTGTAACTCAAAATAAAAAATATTTGGAACTTAGTAAATATTTTTTAACCGAGAGAGGAAAGAATAAAGATTTTCTTAAAAATCAAATAAATGAAGATCCTAATAAAAATTATATACTGCCGGGAATTGAAAGATTCTCATATAAATATTTTCAGGTCCACAAACCAATTTTAGAACAAAAAGATGCTGAAGGACATGCAGTAAGACTAGTATACATGTGCACAGCTCTAGCAAATGTTGCTTATTTAACAGAAGATTCAGAAATGTTAGATGCTTGTAAAACATTGTGGAAAAGCATAACAGAAAAAAGAATGTATATAACAGGAGGTATTGGCTCTACTGTTATAGGTGAATCTTTCACATTCGACTATGACTTGCCTAATGATACGATGTATAGCGAAACCTGTGCTTCAGTTGGACTAATATTTTTTGCTTATAATATGCTTAAAAACGAACCTCTAAGTGTATACGGGGATGTTATGGAAAAATGCTTATATAATTCTGTCATTAGTGGAATGGCACTGGATGGTAAACACTTCTTTTATGTAAATCCCTTAGAAGTTAATCCTGAAGCCAGCGAGAAAGATCCTACAAAAAGTCATGTAAAACCAATAAGACCAGCCTGGTTTGGATGTGCATGTTGTCCGCCAAATGTTGCAAGAACTTTAACCTCTTTAGGTAAGTATATATATACTGTATCCAATAGTACTTTATACATTCACTTATATCTCTCTAATGAATCAAATATTTTAGTAAATAACAATAAAATATATGTGAAACAAGAGACAAACTATCCATGGTCTGAAAATATTAAAATATCTCTAACCGCCGAAGAAAACGTTAACTTAAGTTTAGCTTTTAGAATACCAGAATGGTGTAATTCTTATTCCATCAAGGTTAATGGTGAGATTCCTGAATATAGCACTTGTAATGGTTATGCTTATATTACAAGAACTTGGAGTAAATCTGATATAATAGAAATTCATTTCGAAATGGAAATCCACGAAATAAGAGCAAACCCATATATTAAACATAACATAGGGAAAGTTGCTATACAAAAAGGACCTTTTGTATACTGCTTAGAAGAAGTTGATAACGGGAAAAACTTACACCTAATTACACTGCCTAAGGATGCTGAATATAAATATGAATTTGATTCAGAAATGCTTGATGGCGTTGGGAAAATCAAAGTTCATGGCAAAAGAATGATAATAAACAGTAATTGGAAAAATAAGTTATACAAGAGAAATACGGAAGTTTCTGTCTATGAAAATTCTAACCTTACATTTATTCCATATTACAGTTGGGCAAATCGGTCTGCTGGTGAAATGAGAGTATGGATAGATAAGGATGATAGATAGTAAAATACCCATAACATAATCTAATATACTATCTAAATCATATTATGGATATTTAGCTATGTTTTAATGCCAAAGCATATTTAAAAATAATTCTGCTTTGTGCAAATTACAAAATCCCTTTAATTCAAGCACTTGTTCAAAATAATAAATCCTTCAACTATGGTATTTTGTATTATGTGGTGTAATTACATTATACTTTATTGAATGAAGATATAAAAGTCTGAGAAATCAGGTAAGTTAAAATTTACTGAATTTCACAAATGAATATAAAAATATTTTGCAAAGGAGAAAATATGCAATGAATAATAAAAATATTGAATTTAAACCAGTACCTTTTTATCAAAGAATCAGTTATGGCATGACTGACTGTGCAGGCAACTTACTTTATGTCGTAATAAGTACTTATTTACTGTATTTTTTTACAGACGTTTTTGGATTATCAGTTACTGTTGCAGGAACCTTATTATTAGCAACTAGACTTGTAGATGCCATTGATGCTCCAATATGGGGATTTTTAGTGGATCATACTCATACAAAGTGGGGACAAAGCAGGCCATATTTTTTATGGTTATGTATTCCTTTTGCATTTTTTACATGGCTCACTTTTACAACTCCTAATATATCTGGCACCTGGAAAGTCTTCTATGCCGCAGTAACTTATATTTTTGCTGGTATTTGTTATACCGGTATTGCTACTCCAATAACGGCGATATTGCCTAACTTATCACAGAATTCTACAGAAAGAGTTGTTTTAAATTCATATAGAATGGTTGGTGGAAATATAGGAGTTCTTTTTACCAATCTTACTTTACCATTAGTTGCAATTTTAGGCGCTGGAAACGATAAAAAAGGTTTTTCTTTAACTTTAGCCATTTTTGGAATTGTTGCTATTATAATGCTTGTAACAGCTTTTACGAATTTAAGAGAGAATCATACTACTGAAATGAAATCAATTCCAATAAAAAGCAGTATAAAAGCTGTAAAAGGAAATTGGCCTTGGATTTTAATAGTCTCTGCTAATTTAATATATTGGATCGGAAGCAATGTTAGATCTTCAGGCTTAATATATTATTTTGAATATAACTTGCATATGAAATATTTAGTTTCTATAGTTGGTTCTTTATCTACACTCACTGTATTCGGTATGATGCTCATTCCATTTATGGTTAAGTTATCAAATAAAAGAACTGTTATGATTGGTTCTCTTCTTGTGGCTGCTGTTTCAAATATTTTAATACAATTTGCATCAAATAATGTAACTGCAGTTATTACTTTATATGTATTAGGTTCTATTGGTTCAGGAGTAGCATGTTCTATGCCTTTTGCTATGCTATCAGATGCTGTAGATTATGGAGAATGGAAAACAGGTATAAGAGCTAGTGGTTTTTTAACTTCAATTGGCAGTGCCTTTTGTATTAAAGCTGGGAGCGGTATTGGGGGATTTATTCCAGCACAAATTATGTCTACCTTTGGATATGTGGCAAATAAGGCTCAATCAGCTTCATCATTATTCGGAATTGAAATCAGCTTCATATGGCTTCCTGCAATTTTATTCATTTTGGCAACTATCCCTATGCTTTTCTATGGAAAATATGAAAGAAATGAAGAAATTCTAAAGAATCAACTTGAAGAAAGATGTGTAAGTTAATTAATGTTTTGAAATATTAATTATAATTATTAGTAAAATAGAATATCTCATTTAAAATTAATAATAATTTTACTGCAATATTCTATTTTTTGCCTTTCAAGATATCTTTTATAGCCTCAAAATCATATTTCATGTTATTCATCTTTTAGACAAAAATAAAGTTAGTTCTTCTAAATAATTAATTTATATAAGAAGAACTAACTTTTATTATATTTATATGTTTTTATTTCTAAATTTATCTTGGCTTTTTAACTTGTGCTTGTGCTGCTACAATCATAATAGACCAAGTCACTTTTTTAGCATTATAAAACACTTTTGTTATTTAGGAAAACTGTATTTTAACCTTTTGTGCTAGTTTGATTTACTCCCTCACCTATAACAATATTCTTAACGGACCATTATTCCATTTTTGAATAACAATCCATTAGATTGAGCAGCTCCAGCTATGGCAC
>JAEZKY010000286.1 GCA_023435985.1 Bacillota bacterium
TTTTTACATGGCTTTTTTTATTTAATTAAAGAGACCAATATAGATGTATTTATCAATATTCTAATTGTTAAATTTAATTAAGCAGGTAAGTTATATTTTTTTGATACTTTTCTACATAAAATCTTTATAAATATTTTGTATTATGGATTATAGAACATGGAAACTTAAATATACAATGTCTTTTAGGGATTGAAAGCACTTAATATAGTAAGAATATTTAAAAAAGCAATATATTTAAAACTTATAGCATGAGCATAAATTCTCAGTTAGAGAATTTTTTATTCTTTAGGAATTTATAATAAAGTTAAATCTGTGGATAACTTATTGAAAAGGCAGATGCGTAAAAAATCTCCGGCTCCACAGTCGCCTGCGATTTTGTTCTAGTTTAAATATGGAGGTACATAATTTGAAATATTATGAAAAGCAAATTTCATTAAATAATCCACTTTCATTTTTGAAACATTTTAAGAATGAAGAAAAGTTTTCATTTTATAATCCAATAAAAAAAGAATTCATTTTTGGAGCTAAGCGTTTAAAAACTTTTTCAGCAAATGAAAATTTTAAGGATTATTTATATATTTTTTCATCAATGACTTTCTTTGATTCCATTAAAGATATTAAGTGGGACAATTTTGGTAACGAAAATATAGCATTTGAATATTATCTTGTTGAAAAAGAAGGAAAGCAAACTCTTTATTACTTTAAGGATTTTGTTGAAATTGAAAATAGAGAGATAGAAGTTTGTGACCATTTTTATAAATATGAAATAGATGATTATAAAACTTGGGAAGAAATGTTTTCAGCAGTAAAAAACAAGATATTAATGAAAGAAGTAAATAAAGTAGTTATTTCAAGAGAAATTAAAATTCAATGTGATACGTCAATAAATGCAGAAAGTGTATTGCAGAAACTTTTGAAGCAGAACAAAAATAGTTTTGTATTTAGCTATTCAAAAGAAGGAAAAGTATTTTTAGGTGCGACACCAGAAATTTTAGTTCAAAAAGAAGATGAAGATGTATTAAGCTATGCACTAGCTGGTACTATCTTGAGAAGTGATGAAAATGATGAATTGCAAAAGGAGACGCTACTAAAGGATAATAAAAACCGTTATGAACATCAAATTGTTATTGATTCAATAACGGATATAATGAAGAAATTTACAGATGAATTAATAGTAGATGAAACTAAAATTTTAACGCTTAAAAATTTACATCATCTTCAAACAAGGATTCTTGGAAAGAGTAAAGATACAACTTTACTTCAGTGGGTGAAGTTACTTCACCCTACACCTGCGTTAGGTGGAAATCCAGTTGATAAAGCTGTAGATTTAATTAGAAGGTATGAAAAGCATGAAAGAGGTTTATATGCGGCACCAATTGGGGTTATGGATGGAAGTGGGAATGGTATATTCATAGCAGGAATACGATCAGTTTTAATTGAAAAAAATATGGCATATGCATACACAGGCTGCGGAATAGTGGATAAATCAGATTGCAAAGATGAATATATTGAAACAAATAATAAATTAAAAACCATAATTGAAAGTTTATAATGAGGAGGCGAAATGAATGACAAATTATATTGCGGCATTAGTTGATGAATTGCATGAATTAGGTGTGCGTGAAGTTGTGATTAGTCCAGGCTCAAGATCTACTCCTTTAGCTATATTGTTCTGTGAACATGATTTTAGAATATTTGTCAATGTTGATGAACGTTCTGCAGGATTTTTTGCACTTGGCATAGCTAAAGAGCAGGAAAGACCAGTTGTATTAGTTTGTACTTCTGGTTCTGCTACTGCAAATTATCTGCCAGCAATTGTGGAGGCAAAATATTCAGGCGTACCATTAATTGTATTGACGGCAGATAGACCGCATGAGTTGCGTAAGGTTGGTGCACCACAAGCAATAGATCAAAATAAAATATTTGATAATTTCACCAAATATTATGAAGAACTAGCACTGCCAGAGGAAACTGATAGTATGTATAGGTATGTTCGTATAGTAATGCAAAAAGCATATGCAAATGCTATGTCAAAGGAATATGGTGTGGTGCACATCAATGTACCAGTTAGAGAACCTTTAATTCCGAATCTGAGTAAATTAGATTTTACTGCAGGTCGTGAAAAAAATAAATTCGAGTACATTGAAGGAGAAAATAGTGTTTCTTTGGACAAATCAATTTTTAAAGATAAAAGTGGAATAATAATTTGTGGCGGAGATGCTTATTCAAACTATCATAAAGAAATACTAGCTTTAGGAGAGCGGTTAAAAGCACCAATACTTGCTGATCCGATTTCAAACATGCGAAATTTTTCAAGTGATATTGTTATTGATAGTTATGATGCCTTTTTGAAGGATGATTATGTTAAAAATGAACTTAAGCCAGAGTTTATAATTCACTTTGGACAGGTACCTGTTTCAAAAAGACTGCAACAGTTTTTAGCCTTACACAAAGAGTGCTTATATATACAGGTTGGAGAGAGTTTTAATTATCGCAATCCAGCGTTATCAACTAAAAAGTACATTAATTCGTCACCTAGAGTATTTGCAGAATCTATTTATATAGAAAATAGCAATAGAGAGTATTTAGATAAGTGGTTAGGGTATCAGAAAAAAATGCGTGAACAAATTAAAGCAGCAATAAACGAAGAAGCTTTTTTTGAAGGGAAAATGATTCAAAAGTTACAAAAAATGCTGCCAGAAAAAAGCAGATTAGTTGCAGCAAATAGCATGGCAATTCGTGATTTAGATTACTTTTTTGAAGCACGTGAGCAAAATGTAAAGGTGCTATGTAATAGAGGTGCAAATGGAATTGATGGTACTATTTCTACTGCATTAGGGGTATCGACTTCAAATAAACCAACAATTTTACTTATAGGAGATTTGGCCTTTAATCATGATTTAAATGGCTTACTGATTGGAAAAACACATAAGTTAAATTTAATTATTTTATTATTTAATAATGATGGAGGAGGAATATTTAGATATTTATCTCAAAGTGAAGAGAAACATTTTGAACATCTATTCTTAACGCCACAGGATATTAATTTTAAAGGGATAGAAACTTTGTATAATACAACATACTATGAAGCAAAAGATTACAAGACTTTTGAAGATAAATTTAATGAAGCCTTAACTTTAGAAGGAGTTAAGGTAATTGAAATGAAAATCGATTCAGCACTAAGCAAAATATTACATGACAAATATACAACATTATAAGGTGTGACATTATGTTTATTAAAATTGAAAACATTAAATATCATATTGAAATAAAAGGAGAAGGTGATCCAATTATTTGCTTGCATGGTTTTTCGGAGGATGTTAGTACATGGAAGTTGCTTGATTTACATGGATATAAGTTAATATTAATAGATCTCATTGGACATGGAAAAAGCGACAAGCCAAAAGAAAGTAAATATTATTCTTTGGAAGTAATGCTTAAGCATTTAAACAAGCTTATATCTAAATTGAATTTGAAAAAGTATTCAATATTAGGCTATTCAATGGGAGGAAGATGTGCATTGGCTTACACTTTAACTTATCCAAATGAAATCAATAAGTTAATTTTAGAAAGTGCTTCTTACGGAGAAGAAAAAATGTTAGATAGATTAAAGCGACGTAAAGAGGATTTAAATTTAGCTAAAAGTATAAGAGAAAATGGTATAGAATGGTTTAACGAATATTGGGGAAGCTTAAGCATTTTTAAATCTCAAAAAGTTTTACCTAAATCTATAATGAATGATATAAGCAGGAGGAGATTGGCTAACAGCACCCATGCACTTTCTAATACTTTAGAAAGTACTGGTCAAGGAAATTTTCCATGTCTGAAAGATGAAATAGTTAAATTATCTATGCCTATATTATATATAAGTGGAGAAGATGATAAAAAGTATGAAAAAATAGGAAGAGAATTTGAAGTGTTAAATGCTAATGTAAAGCACATAATCATAAATAGATGTGGACACAATACTCACATTGAAAATATCAACGGTTTCGTGAAAGTTTTAAATAAATTTTTATAATTAATTAGATTTTTAGGTACATGAAAAAGAGGATGGCAAATGGACTTGTTATTTATTTGAGTGTGCCTTATGCCTAAATGTTTTAAGAAAAGAAATAAAGTAAAATAATTAGCTAAAAGTCAGAACGCAATAATATTTTATTGGGCTTTGAGCGAAATGGAAGGAATGAACATAAATATGAAGAAATTTGCATGGAAAGAATTAAACCGTAATTATGAAGATATTAAATATGAAGTCTATGATGGAATTGCAAAGATTACAATTAATCGTCCAGAGGTACGCAATGCTTTTCGTCCTAAAACTATTATGGAGTTAATTGAAGCTTTTACAATAGCTCGTGAAGATAGCAAAATTGGCGTAATAGTTTTAACAGGAGCTAATCATGGACAGGGAGAGGCTAATGAAGCCTTTTGTTCAGGAGGAGATCAAAAAGTGCGTGGAAATGGAGGATATATAGGAGAAGACAATATACCTCGTTTAAATGTTTTAGATTTACAGCGTTTGATTAGGGTGATTCCAAAGCCAGTAATTGCAATGGTTAATGGATATGCAATTGGCGGTGGACATGTGCTGCATATTGTATGCGATTTAACAATTGCATCTGAAAATGCTAAATTTGGTCAAACTGGTCCTAAAGTAGGCTCATTTGATGGTGGATATGGAGCAGGATATTTAGCACGTATTGTTGGGCATAAAAAAGCTCGAGAGATTTGGTATTTATGTCGTCAATATACTGCTGAGGAAGCTTTAGAAATGGGACTTATAAATACAGTGGTTCCGTTTAATGAGCTAGAACAAGAGACAGTAAAATGGGCAAAGGAAATTATGCAGCATTCGCCAACTGCACTTCGCTTTTTAAAAGCATCATTTAATGCAGATACAGATGGAGTGGCTGGATTGCAGCAATTAGCTGGAGATGCTACGCTTTTATTTTATACTACAGAGGAAGCCAAAGAAGGTAGAGATGCTTTTAAAGAAAAACGAAATCCAGACTTTGAGCAATTTCCCAAATTTCCATAAATAAAATTAATAAAGGTGACATAAAATGAATTGGCTTAGGAAACATAATATTAAAAATCCCAATAAAAAATTTATTAATGATTTAACTTTTGGTGAAGTTTATGAACGTGTAATAGAATTAACTCAAAAGCTATCAGCCTATGTAAAAGATGAGAAAAGAGTTGCTATTTATTCAAATAACTCAGTTGATATGGCATTATTTTTTCTGGCATTTCAATTCTTAGAAAAGGAAGTGCTTATGCTAAATGTGCGTTTAACAGATGAAGAAATAAGAAATCAATTAGACTCATTAGAGATCCAGACGGTTTTTTCTTACGATAATAAATTTATATCCTTTCATCAAGTGTATCAAAGCAAAAAAAATGAATCAGAATTGTCAGAGGATTTTGATAAGGAGAGCACTGCTGTTATCATGAATACAAGTGCTACAACAGGAAAGGTTAAATCAGTACCACTTAAATGGAAACAACTTTATAATCATGTGAAAGCATCGCAAGAAGCTTTAGGAGTAACACAAGAAGATAATTGGCTTGTAACATTGCCTATGTATCATGTTAGCGGATTAACTATTTTACTGAGAAGTTTATATAATGGAACTCAACTTACCATATTGGAACAGTTTAATGAAGAACGAGTAATAGGATTAATTGAAGAGGGTAATATTAATATGTTATCTATTGTGCCAACAATGTTGAATAGAATTATAGATAAAATAGAGAAACATAAATTGCGTGTAGTTCTATTAGGTGGTGAGTTTATCCCTAAGGCTCTGGTTGAAAAAGGTATATTAAGGAGCATTCCAATATATAAGACATATGGAATGACAGAAACAACAAGTCAATCTACAACCTTTTCTGTATTAGAGCATCCTAAAAAAATTGATTCAGTAGGTTTGCCGCTTAAAAATGTAAAAATCTTTATTAAAAACTCAGATAAAAAAGGAGTAGGTGAAGTTTATATTAAAAGTCCAATGTTAATGGATGGATATATTGGCAAAGAGGAAATTATAGGATACTTTAATACAGAAGATGTAGGTTATATAGATGATGATGGATTTCTATTTATACTTGAACGCCGTAAAAATATAATCATATCTGGTGGTGAGAATATTTATCCAAGAGAAATTGAAAATATCCTATATAATCATTCTAAAGTAAAGGAATGTGCAGTAGTTGGTAAAAAGGATGAAAAGTGGGGGCAAATTCCAGTGCTTTATGTAGTGTCTTCTTTAAGAAGAGATGAAATATTGGAGTATCTTTCGAATAAGTTAGCAAGATATAAACTACCAAAAGAGATTATATATCTAAATGAGCTTCCTAAAAATGCAGTAGGTAAAATATTAAAAAAGAATCTATAAGAAGGTGCTTAACAGATGCAGGTAAAAAAAATAGAGCTTTTTCATATTAGAATGCCTTTGAACTTTAATTTTAAAACCTCACAAACTTCTATGAATTATCGAGAAACAATAATAGTTAAGGTTTATGATGAATTTAATAACAAAGGCTATGGTGAAGTAGTTTCATTTAATGATCCATTTTACACTAATGAAACATTGGCAATTTCTAAAGAGGTATTAATAAATAAATATATTCCAAAGTTAATCTTTAAATCTATAGAGCATCCTTATGATATACACAAGAATATTGACACAGAATATCCAATGGCACTTGCAGGCTTAGAGAACGCCCTGATGGATTTGTATTCTAAAAGAAATAGGAAATCAATTATGGAGCTTGCATTTAATGAAAAAACGAATGAACAGATATATGCAGGAATAGTGCTTGGAGACTTAGAAAGTTCAAAGATTATAAAGCAGATTGAAGTCTATAAGAAGGAAGGATATACTCGCTTTAAAATAAAGATAAAACCAGAAGATGGGTTTAAAAAATTAAAAGCAATTAGAAAAATATATTCTGACATAAAACTACTGGCAGATGCTAATAAAAGTTATAGCATTGAACAAATTAATGAACTAAAGAAGTTCGATGAATTAAATTTACTATGCATAGAAGAACCATTAGATTCAGAAAATCTTTTAGATTATCAAAAACTTCAAAAAGAACTTAAGACTCCGATATGTTTAGATGAAAGTATCCAAACAGTTAAAGCTTTAAATGCTGCAATCAAGTTAAAGGCATTTAAAGCGCTTAATATAAAAATAGGGCGAGTTGGGGGCTTATATTATGCAAAGCAGATGATTGAATTATGCAGAGAAAACAACATTAAATATTGGATTGGAAGTATGGTTGAAAGTGGTATTTCTAAGGTGTTACATGTTCATTTGGCGAGTCTGCAGGATACTTATATTCCTGGAGATTTATCATCGTCAAAGCGTTATTTTGAAAGAGATGTAGTAAAACCGGAAATTATGGCTGAAAATGGCATTATTAAAGTACCAAAAGGCTATGGATTAGGAGTGAAGGTTAAGGAAGAGGTTTTAAAAGACCTTACAATAGATTATTTTAAAAATGGATGGTGAATATAAAATGAATTTAATAGAAGGTTTAAATATTGAATATATCCATGTATATGAAAACACACTTGAAGCAAAAATGAATTTAACTGATTTTCATGATCAAACTTTTGGATATCTACATGGAGGAGCAACAATTGCTTTTGGAGAAACAATTGCGGGTTATGCTTCAATTAGAAAGATAAATAAAGATCAAGCAGCTGTGGGGCAAAGTATAACTGCAAATCATATGAAAGCTAAAAAAATAGAAGGATATATTATAGCAAAAGGCAGATTACTACATATGGGAAAAACATCTCATGTGTGGAATATTGAAATGTTTGATGAAAATAATATATTAATTTCATGCGTAACGGTTACAAATGCTATCATTAAGCAAAACAAAGATAATAGTTAATTCTTTGATGAGGAGAGACGAAAAAATGACTTTTAAATCAATAGTAAAACTTATGGATATAAAAACTCTTGTTGCAGGATTGATTCCTGTAACTTTAGGTTCAGTTTATTCCAAATATGCTTTTCAAAAGTTGAATATATTTTATTTTATATTATTAGTAATTGCTATGATATTAATTCAAAGTGCTACAAATATGATTAATGATTACTTTGATTTTAAACGTGGAGCAGATGATAAAAAAAGTAGTGATGAAAAAGCCTTAGTAAGTGGAGAGATTACTCCCAAACAAGTTTTGTTTATAATATTTTCATATCAATTAATTGCTCTTATAATTGGTATTTTTATAGCTAGTCAAACAAGTTATTATATATTGCTGGTTGCAATTTTTGGCGGGTTTATTTCACTTTTCTATGCATTTGGACCTTTACCTATTTCTTATACTCCAATAGGTGAATTTGTGTCAGGAGCTACCATGGGGATAGGAATAACAAGTACAGTCATTTATATTCAATCAGGTATATTAAATTTAAGTACAGTTTTAGTTACGGTTCCAACAGCAGTATTTATTGGAACTATATTATTAACTAATAATTTAAGCGATATAGAAGAGGATAGGGAATCTGGGAGAAAAACTCTGCCTATTATTATAGGGAGAAAAAATGCTGAGCGATTATGGATCTTTAACGTGTTAATGCTAGTTATTTTAACCTTTGGATTGGTGTTATTACACATTTACCCTATTATTGCATTAGTACCTGTTCTTTTTCTATTTCCTTATAAATCTGTTTTAAGCTTTTTATCATATAAAAAGAGTATTATAACAAAAGGAAGAAGTATGGGGCTAATAGGCAAAATTGGATTAAAGTATCACTTAGCTGTGGTTATTGGATTATTAGCGGCAAGTGCACTATAAACAGTATTAGAAATGAATAGATCACATAAAAATATATGAAACCAGAAGTTTAGATAATATAAGCTTCTGGTTTTTTTGTGGTCAAATTAAGTAGGTGAATTTTCTTATGAAGTACTATTTTATAATTCATAGATTAATTAATATAAAATTTAAAAGTTTTCTTATGGGTTTTCTACATAATAACTACATAAAAACTTGGTAATATTTGAACAAATGGAGAGCTATTAAAGGTTGCTGTTTTTAATAATAAATTTTTCGCGCATTAGTATAAATAAAAAATTGCTTTGAAGGGAGATAAAAATGATACAAAATTATTTGACTATTGGAATTTTTCTTGTAGCCTCATTTATTTTTGGTATGGTAGTTTTGTTAACAGCTTCTTTTGTAAGACCTAAGAAGCCCAATAAGGAAAAGTTATCAACCTATGAATGTGGTGTCGAGACCACTGGATCAACCTGGATTAGATTTAAAGTAAGCTACTTCATGTATGGACTAGTATTTTTACTATTTGATGTTGAAACAGTTTTTTTATTGCCATGGGCAGTAAGGTTTAAAAGTCTAGGCTTATTTGCACTATTAGAGATGTTTATCTTTATAGGTATTTTAGTTATTGGTTTATGGTATGCGTGGAAAGAGGGGGCATTAGAGTGGAAATAAATTTAAATGAAGATAAATGCATTAAGGAACAAATAGAAAAAAATATTGTGTTTACTAAATTGGACAATGCTTTAGACTTTTGTCGTGCTCATTCATTTTGGCCGTTAACCTTTGGATTAGCTTGTTGTGCCATTGAAATGATGGCTGCTGGAGGTGCTCGCTATGATATTGCACGCTTTGGTTATGAAGTTTTTCGTGCTTCACCAAGGCAGGCAGATTTAATGATTGTTGCAGGAACAGTTACAGAAAAAATGGCACCTGTAGTAAGGAAATTATATGAGCAAATGCCAGAACCTAAATGGGTAATTGCTATGGGCAGCTGTGCTACAAGTGGAGGTCCGTTTGTGGATTCATATAGTGTTGTTCCGGGTGCAGATACATTTTTACCTGTTGACGTTTATATTCCAGGCTGTCCTCCAAGGCCAGAAGCGTTGATTCATGGGCTGTTAATTTTAAAAGAGAAGATAATTCATAAAAACGAGGTGAATAAAATTGAGTAGAACTAGTGAAAATTTGATTTCAGAATTAAAGACAGAATATAAGCAAGATATTGAGGTTAAAGAAAGTACACAAATTGAAATTTATATAGATATAAATATTTTTTTAGAGGTTATAAGAAAGGTAAAAGATTATGGCTTTGATTTTTTAGTTGATTTAACGGCAGTAGAAGAAGAAGGGTTAAGTTGTGTTTATCATTTTATATCATTAGCAACTCGTGAATTAATGAGAATAAAAGTAAAACTTGATGAAAAACTTGAAATTCCTTCACTAACGAGATATTGGCTGGCAGCCAATGTTCAGGAAAGAGAAGTATATGATTTGTTTGGAGTAAGCTTTATAGGTCATCCAGAATTAAAAAGAATATTATGCCCAGATGATTTTAAGGGTCATCCACTTAGAAAAGATTTTAAGGTTATTAGTAGAAGGGAGTAAGTTTAATGGTGAAACACAATAAGGATTTGCATACAGAAGAGATGACTTTAAATTTTGGACCTCACCATCCAAGTACCCATGGCGTTTATAGAGCAATATTTACCTTAGATGGGGAGCAGATTGTAACGGCTGAAAATGTCATTGGTTATCTCCATAGAGGGATGGAAAAATTAGCAGAATCAAGGACTTATACTCAATTTATACCTTATACTGATAGGTTAGATTATTTATCTGGAATGTTAAATGAATTAGGATATGTTCAGGCGGTAGAGAAGCTTATGGACATTGAAGTACCTGAAAGAGCACAGTATATTCGAATAATAATGGCTGAACTTCAGAGAATTGCAAGTCATCAGGTTTATTTAGGAAGTTTGGCTCTTGACTTAAATGGACATACACCTTGGA
>JAEZKY010000001.1 GCA_023435985.1 Bacillota bacterium
ATGTAGCTAAGGTTTATGTAGATACAATGAATATAATTCATTGTATGCACGATAAATACGCTTATGAAGCAGGGCAAATGGCTTTACATGATACTATGGTAGAAAGATTGATGGCTTTTGGTATAGCTGGACTTTCAGTAGCTATAGATTCATTATCGGCTATAAAATATGCAAAAGTTAAGCCAGTCAGAAATGAAGAAGGAATAGCAGTAGACTTTGAAGTGGAAGGTGATTTTCCTAAATACGGAAACGATGATGATAGAGCAGATGATTTAGGAGTAGAATTAGTAACTAAATTCTCAGGCGAGCTTAAAAAGCATCCATTATACAGAAATGCTAAACATACATTATCAGCATTAACAATTACATCAAATGTAATGTATGGAAAGAAGACAGGAACAACTCCAGATGGAAGAAAGAAGGGTGAGCCCCTTGCGCCAGGAGCAAATCCAATGCATGGAAGAGACATAAATGGAGCGTTAGCATCACTAAACTCAGTAGCAAAGATACCATATAATGAAATCTGTCAAGATGGAGTTTCTAATACATTCTCAATTGTACCAGATGCCCTTGGAAAAGATGAAGATCAGAAGATCAACAACTTAGTTGCAATATTAGATGGATATTTTGTTCAAGGAGCACATCATTTAAATGTTAATGTTCTTAACAGACAGACACTTATTGATGCAATGGAAAACCCAGATAAATATCCAACACTTACAATAAGAGTTTCAGGATATGCAGTTAACTTCAGCAGACTATCAAAAGAACAACAACTAGAAGTTATAAGCAGAACCTTCCATGAAAGTATTTAATTTAGTTAAGAGTTATGAGTGACAAGTTATGAGTTAAGGATGAAGCTCACAGAGAAAGTTCGAAAAAAACAAATACCAAAGGAAGTTAAATTAAAGGTTTTTTAACATAAACTTGTCACTTATTGAAGCTTATTATTAATTTAGAGTTCTGCTTTATAAAAAGATATGGAGGTGTGATTTAAATGGTAAGAGGAAACATTCATTCAATAGAAACAATGGGCCTTGTAGATGGACCTGGGATTAGGGTTGTAGTATTTTTTCAAGGTTGTTCATTAAGATGTAAGTTTTGCCATAATCCTGATACTTGGGCTTGTAGTGGTGGGGAAGAATATACACCTGAAGAATTAGTTAAAAAAATTGAGAGATTTAAAACTTATTTTGCAAGCAGTGGTGGAGGAGTAACATTCTCTGGTGGAGAGCCTTTAAGGCAGCCTGAATTCCTTTTAGAAGTTTTAAAGTTATGTAAAATTAAAGGAATCCATACATGTATTGATACAGCAGGATATGGATTTGGAAATTATGATGAAATATTAAAATATACAGATTTAGTATTGTTCGATATAAAACATTATACAAGAGAAGGTTATAAAAACATTACACTCATGGAGATAGATGAATCATTAAATTTTCTAGAGGCAATGAAAAGAAATAATACTAAGATGTGGATAAGACATGTTGTGGTTCCAGGATTAACAGATGAAGAAATACATTTAAGAAGCCTTAAGGAATTTATAGATACAATACCTAATGTTGAAAAGGTGGAACTTTTGCCGTATCATATGTTAGGGGTAAATAAGTACGAAGGCCTTGGAATAAAATATCCTTTAGAAGGTATAAAAGCTATGGATAAGGAACTAACAAAGAAATACCAAAAAGATATATTCAAATAAAAAAATAGACTATAGGAACGCTGATTTTAGCTCTTATAGTCTTTTTTATTAGACTCTAGTTAAAAAGATAGATAGATTATAACTATAGTTAAATTATCAATTTTTAGTTTTAAGTATAACCATAGAATTAAAATTGCTTAATATAATATATGCAAATACCATAGTTATTCAAGAACTGAAAAATTATCTTTGTTGAAAGAACAGATAGGACATACCCAGTAATCTGGCAAATTTTCAAAATCTACGTGTGGATCAATTCCACCATCAGGATCTCCAAGTTCAGGGTCATAAATATATCCACATATTTCACAAACATATTTTTTCATTTTATCACCTCATTTATAATTTAAACAAGATTGAAACAAAACTTAATCAAAAAGATTTTATGATTTAAAGTCAAGAATGTTAAAACCATGAATAACAAAGTTCTAAATTATAATATATTATATGTTTGTTTTATTAAGGTGTTAATGATAAAGAATATTAATTTGGATAACTATTATTTATTAAGAAGTTTACTAAAGTAGCCTTTTGGAAAATATCCTTTCTTTAAACCTTCTATAACAGTTAAATAAGTTGCAGCTGTATCAAATCTAGCATCATGATAATTTCCGCTGCCTTCAAATAACTTTTCAGAGGTTTCGGAGATTTGAGCACTGGATATGTTAAGCCAATCTATTACCTCAGATAACTTTGGATTTTTAATTTCTCCATTAGCTTTTGGAATTTTACATATATCACGATAATAAGCCATAGTGCAGAAAACATTTTTAGGCGTAAAATCTTCCCCTAAAGATACGAGTTCATGTTTCAAAAATCTGATATCAAAGTTTACATTGTGACCTATTAAAAAATCAGCATTAATAAAATCATCAAGAAATTCTGGAACTAAATCTTCAAAATATTGTCCGTTAGATAAGTCATAAAGTTTTTCTAATGAGAAACCATGAATTTCTTCAGCGGAAGGATCCATTTCTTCAACTGTGAAGAAAAAGTTTTTCCCAGTAGTTACTTGAGGTTTTACACTGGCATCAACAGTTATATAACTTAATTGACATATGCTGCCAGGTTTTATGCTGGTGGTTTCAGTATCAAAAAATAATAATTTCATTAAAGTGTACCTCCATCTTGTGAATAAAGCATTTAATAAAAGCAATCTTAATAAATGCAATAATAAATATGTTCATTACTAAGTTGTTAAATTTAATTATATAGTATTTACGGAAAAATTCAAATGAGTTATAATTAATAATGATTATTATTTAACAATATTTTAAAAAAATTCTATTAGTGGAAATTTGAATAATAAATAAATAATTAATTTATTATTTGAAATAATATACTATAGACAAAATTGAGGAGGAAGAGAAAATGATAGAAAGAAAACGTAAGATATCAGTAATAGGAGCAGGATTTGTGGGGGCAACAACTGCATATGCATTAATGAATAGTGGAATAGCTACTGAAATATGTTTATTTGATATAAATATGGATAAAGCAATGGGTGAAGTTATGGATTTAGTTCATGGTACATCCTTTGTAAAACCAGTAAATATCTATGCTGGAAATATAGAAGAGACTAAAGATTCAGATATAGTAGTGATTACAGCAGGAGCTGCTCAAAAGGAAGGCGAAACTAGATTAGATTTAATTGAAAAGAATTATAATATATTTAAAGGATTTATCCCACAAATAGCAGCTGCAAGTCCAAATGCAATTTTATTAGTAGTATCAAATCCTTGTGATGTATTAGCTTATATAACTTATAAGTTATCAGGATTTCCTAAGGAAAGAGTTATTGCATCAGGTACTGTGCTTGATACTTCCAGATTAAAATATGTTATTGGTAAATATTTTAATGTAAATAATAATAATATTCATGCATATGTTTTAGGAGAACACGGTGATAGTGAAGTTGTAAGCTGGAGCACATCAAGTATAGCAGGAGAGAGTTTTGAAGACTATGCTAAAAAATTCAATCTAGAATGGAATGATGATGTTAAAGCAGTAATTGAAAGTGATGTAAAAAATGCTGCTTATGAGATAATAAGCAGAAAAAATGCAACCTATTTTGCAGTAGCATTAGCAGTGAATAGAATTGTAGAAGCTATATTAAGAGATGAAAATACAATTTTAACAGTATCGTGCTTAATGCAAGGGGAATATGGAATAGATGATGTTTATTTAGCAGTACCAACTATTTTAAATAGCACTGGAGCTGTACGAATTGTCAATCCAATACTAAAGGATGAAGTGGAATTAAAGAAATTGAAGGAATCTGCTAAAGTATTAAAAGAGAATATACAAAAAGTTATGAGTAACAAGTGATAAGTTAAGGATGAAGCTCAAAGAGAAAGTTCTGCTACCTAAATCTAGTATTTGGGCAGCAGAACTTTTTTAGCTTTTAGGTGAATTTCTGAAATATATATTTTTGAAAAGCCTGAAGGATTTTCTTCATTAATTGTAAGCTGGTTAATGTTTTTTTCTTCAATTTATCACTTGCCATTTGTAACCTGCAACTATAATTTATTTGATAGTGCCTTAATTGCAAGTATTTTAATCAATTCCTTTAAAACTTATCTCACCAGTAAGAACTGCCTTTTCATTTCCAGCACTATCTCGAACAATAAGATCACCTGTATCAGATAGGGAAACACAGGTAACAATTTCCTCATTATTGTATGTAAGCAATTTTGCTTTTTTACCAAAAATGTTAGAATGACTTCTACAAATTGATATTGTTTCACTAAGATCGAGATCATTTACAAATTTATAGTAAAGTTTTTCGAAATGATTTAAGAAATTGGCTAGTATTTCGCTTCTCTTAAATTCTTTATCAAATTGAATTTTTAAAGAAGTTGCAATAGGCTTTGCAATTTCATCAAAATTCTTTTCGTTTATATTTACATTCATTCCTATTCCTAAAACGAGATAATGAACAGTATCCATATCGCATTTCATTTCTGCTAATATTCCGCAAAGTTTTTTTCCGTTGAGAATAATATCATTAGGCCATTTTATATTTACATTAATATCAAAATCCTTTAAAGTTTTATATATAGAAGCAGCGGCAATTTGAGTTATTTTAGGAGCCTCATTAGGAGGAAGTTTTGGTCTTAGAACAAGGGTAAACCATAATCCGCCACTTGGGGAAATCCATTTTCTGTTAAAACGACCACTTCCAAGAGTTTGCTTTTCAGCTATTATTATGCTTCCATCATCAATATTTTTTTGAGCAAGTTCCTTTGCTTTAATATTTGTGGAATCTATTTCATCAAAATAAATGATATTTTTTCCAATTGTATCTGTTTTTATTAAGGATAAGATTTCATTTTTATCTAACAAATCAGGAGATGAGATTAATTTATAACCTTTATTTGAAATTCCTTCAATTATATATCCCTTTAACTTTAAATTCTTTATATGCTTCCATATAGCAGTTCTGGAAACATTTAAAGTTGAACTAAGATATTCACCAGAAATATAATAATTAGCATTTTTTAATTCATTTAAAATTTTGTCTTCCATAAGCGAGTACCTCCTAAAGTTAATTATAACATAATGAAAGAATTAAAAGGCAAAATTTAAGCTTGCGTAGGGCAAAATGATGGATTAATGAAATTATTGTAATATAAATCAAAATAATATATAATAAAGTCTGGTGTAATTTTTATAAATGCAAATAAAGAGCGTATTATACTATGAAGCCTTAGATTTTTTAATCGTGTTTTTTGAACTTATGTGAGAAAAATCTAGAAGGTAAAAATACTTTATTTTTATTCTTTAAGTGACATTAAGGACAAGTATCATAGTTTACTACATAGGTTATTCAGATATTTGATTTTATTATAATATTCCAAAGAATAAAAAGGCATTTTTAGAGAGGGAATAAAATGGATACAAAAAAAAATAAGAATATAAATAGAAAAAATAAATTAAAGACAAAAAAAGGAAAGAAAAAAATAAGAAGATTTTCAACTAAAACGTTAGTCATATTTTTTGCATTTGAATTATTTTTTTCAGCATGTACATTTCCTTTTATGATTTTATATGGACCATTTGAAAATGCAAAATCCACATATGTTGGAGCCGCGATGACTTCAATGAGCCATCAGTTTTTGGTTAAATGGTTTATGTCTGATGAAAAAATAGCAGAAATTCAGGGACAGAATTCAGTTGAAACAAATGGAGAAAAAACGGATTTATCTCAAATAGAAATTCCAAAGGTTAAGGATGATACAATAGAGATACATACAATTGAAGGTAATTCAAAATATAATGGTTATTATATGATTGTAAAAGATCCAACCAGAGTTAAGATTGGGGTTACATCAAAGCCAGGAGTAGAAGGGGAAACTACATCTCAAATTGCTGAGGAGAATGGAGCTATTGGAGCTATTAATGGAGGTGGATTTGTAGATCAATCTTCAACACAAGCATGGACTGGAAATGGTGGATTACCAACAGGCGTAGTTATGACAGGGGGACAAGTTGTGCATGATGATTTAAGCGGTAAGGAAACAACATGTCTTGGTATAACTAAAGAAGGAAAAATGATGGTAGGGGATTATACAGTAGATGAGCTTAAAGAACAAGGAGTTCAAGAAGCTGTAAGTTTTACACCAGCTCTTATTATTGGAGGCAAAATGCTTACAATAAATGGAGATGGTGGATTTGGAATTGCTCCTAAAACAGCAATAGGGCAAAGAAGAGATGGAGCAATAATACTCATGGTTATAGATGGTAGAGAAATAGGAAGTTTTGGTGCTACGGTAAAGGAAGTACAAGAAATTATGTATCAATTAGGTGCAGTTAATGCTATTAATTTAGATGGTGGTAAATCAACAACAATGTATTATGATGGTGATATTGTAAATAAGCCATCAAATAGTATGGGTGAAAGAACTATTGCAACAGCAATTATTGTGAAATAAGGTGGGGGCAGGTTATGAAGATGTTTAAAAAGATAATTGCATGGGCAATCTTATCTATAATACTACAAGTTGGTGTTTTATACTTTTTAAATAACGTTGTATTTAAGCATACATCAGAATTTAAAAGTACTATGTTAGATTTAAAAAAGGATAATACAAAAGATATTAAGGCAACTATTTCGAGTACAGCTGAAAATATTAGTGTATCATATAATGGAAAATATTTGAGTTATAAAGAAGGCGATACCTTATATCTTGAAGATAGTAAAACTGGAAAGAGTAATCAAGTTACAACAGAAGACAAAGGTACCATTATGTATTATGACTGGCTTCCAGAAAGAGATATATTAGTAATAGCAGAAAAGGTTGAAAAAGATAAAGAATCTAAGATTCAAATTATAACATATGATGCAAGTAGTTCTTCAGAAACTCTTGTTAAAGAAGTATGTTCGTATCAAGAAAATATGAAAGTTAAAAAAATAAGTGCATCTGTTTTTACTGGAGTATATTATGTAGATATAGATAAAGGTGGATCAAAGGATGTTGTCTATAGAATAGATAGAAATAATGATATGCAGCAAGTTAGTCTTAAGACTTATATTTTAGGTAATATACAAGTTATCCCACATGTTGATAGATTAATTTATGCAGATAAAATAAAAGGAACCTTTTATGTTACATCACCTAATAAACAGTTGAATTTTAATTCTAATAAAAAATTAACTCTTTTAGGCATTGATAGAAATGACGTAATATATATGGGTGAACTTAATGGTGATAAGATAGCAAGTATAACATATGGCAAGGTTGATGATGATACTTCAACATGGAAAAAGGTCACACTTGATTCAGTTGTAAATGCCACTGACATATATTTTAATGATAATAGTGAAATCTTGATTAATGACAATCTTAAAGGAAGCGTTAAGAACTTAACTACGGGAAATGAAGTTGAATATGAAGGAAAGCTCATTCAAATCAAAGAAGATTTCATTGCTACTGTAGATAATAGTGGAAAATTAGTTTATAAAAATTTGAAATAGAACCTGTATAGTGAAGAGTATTCGAGTTTAATGTAATATTGAAGTTGAATGCTCTTTATAGTTATTACAGGAATATAGTGGTCATCTTAAATTAAAATTAGTTCGTGAAATGAATTCAAAGTTGTGACATCCAGTTTTTTATGATATGATGATTGAAATAAACAATTGAGCTTTATGTTAGACATATGAAAGAAAATAAACAGGTGGGGTGATCTATTATTATTTTGATAATGGCGTAAGTATAATCGTAGATATAAGAGAAGGAGAAAAATATGAATTCAATATTTAATATGAGCAATGTAATATTTGATAAACTTATAATGATTCCTGGTATTATTATCGGTTTTACATTTCATGAATTTGCCCATGCATTTATAGCTGATAGATTAGGTGATAAAACACCAAGATTTCAAGGAAGATTAACTTTAAACCCAAGTGCACACATTGATCCAATGGGATTTATTATGATTATAATTTTTGGATTTGGCTGGGCAAAGCCAGTGCAAGTTAACCCTTCAGCATACAAGAATTATCGTAGTGATGATTTAAAGGTAAGTTTAGCTGGACCGATTACTAATTTCTTAATAGCTATAATAATGGCTATAGTATTGGGAATTTATATGAAACTTGGATATGGAATCATACCAAATGCACTATATAATGTATTAGGGCAAATGATAGGTGCTGCAATTACTGTTAATGTTGGACTAGGTTTATTTAATTTATTGCCTATACCGCCTTTAGATGGTTTTAGTATTTTAAGAAATCTAAGCCCAAAAACTTTTTATAGATATGAGCAAAGTTTTTATCAATATCAAATTATTATAATGCTATTTATTTTATATTTTGGAGGAAGAATACTTTCAATTCCTCAAGGTATTATTGTAAATGCATTGTTAAAACTTATGCGTATGGTAGTTAATATCTTCTAAGGATGCGTAAGTACCTAAAAAGTTATAATATAAATATATATTGACAAAATTTCACATAAATTATATAATGTATAATAATTTATATTAAAAAATTCTATGAAGAGGAAAGTAATTTAATTGATTCATTTAAGCATATAAAAATAGAGTAATAGATTAGCTTGTTATTTTAATTGTGCTTCAGCGAATAGAGATTTGGTGTAAGCTCTATGGATAGATTGAATGAAAAGAGCCTTGGAGAAATCACCTGAAATTAATATATGAAAAATGATTTTTTAGCACTTTACCAGTGCGGATTAATCATTTTAATATTAGGTAGTATGGTCGATCGCAAAGAAGATTGCGTTAAAATTTATGAGAGATATTTTATTTGTATAAAATATAACTAGAGTGGTACCGCGGATTATCCGTCTCTTTATTTAAAGAGACGGATTTTTTTGTGATTTTATTGAAGATTGTGATTCTATCTAAGATTAAAAAATGAGGAGGGTATTTGTGAATTATAAAAATAAGATTGCAGAATTAATAAAAACTCAGGTGGAATTAGAGATTGAAGACATCGAAAATTTAATTGAAATACCACCAAAATCAGAAATGGGAGATTATGCTTTTCCATGTTTTCAATTATCAAAAGTCATGAAGAAAGCTCCTAATGTTATAGCGGAGGAATTTAGAAATTTGATTTCAACAGAAGGATTTGAAAAAATTGAAAACTTGGGACCGTATCTTAATTTCTTTGTTGATAAGGGAATATTTGCAGAGAGTATAATTAATAAAATCTTAAATGAAGGTGATGAGTTTGGAGCATTGAATGCTGGGAAAGGAAAGACGGTATGCGTTGAATATTCTTCTCCTAATATAGCCAAAGCTTTTCATGTAGGACATTTATCTACTACAGTTATAGGAAATTCTTTATATAAGATATTTAAGAAGGAAGGCTATAATGTAGTTGGAATAAATCATTTAGGTGATTGGGGAACACAATTTGGGAAACAGATATCGGCTTATAATAGGTGGGTAGATAAATCAGAATTAGAAAAAGCTCCAATTGATGAACTTTTAAGAATATACGTCAAATTCCATAAGGAAGCTGAAAAAGATCCAGCTCTTGAAGAAGAGGCAAGAGCTAATTTTAAAGCGTTGGAAAGTGGTGATGAAAAAGCAGTAGCTCTTTGGAATAAATTTAGAGAATTAAGCCTAAAAGAATTTGAAAGAGTATATGATATTTTAGGAATTAAATTTGATTCTTTAGCAGGTGAAGCATTTTATAATGATAAGATGGATATTGTTGTGAAGGAATTAAAGGAAAAAGGTCTTCTTGTAGAAAGTAGTGGTGCTCAAGTTGTTATGTTAGAAGAATATAATATGCCTCCGTGTATAGTGCTTAAAGGGGATGGAGCATCAATATATGCAACAAGAGACTTGGCAGCAGCTATGTATAGAAAGAAAACTTATGACTTTTATAAATGCATTTATGTAGTAGGGAATCCACAAGCTCTACATTTTAAGCAAGTATTTAAGGTGCTAGAACTTGCAGGCTATGAATGGGCAAAAGATTGCGTACATGTAGGCTTTGGGCTAGTTAAATTTGCAGATAGAAAATTTTCAACAAGAAATGGTTCGGTTATTTTGCTTGATGATTTACTTCGCGAAGCCGTTACTAAGACAATGGAAATAATAAATGAAAAGAATCCCAACCTTAATAATAAAGAGGAGGCTGCAAAGAAAATAGGTGTTGGAGCAGTAAAGTTTATGTACCTTAAAAATTCAAGGGATAAAGATATAGTTTTTGATTGGAAAGAAATATTATCCTTCGATGGAGAAACTGGTCCGTATGTTCAATATTCATATGCTAGAGGCAGTAGTATATTAAATAAAGGAAGCAAATGTACTGAAGCTCCAAGCTACAGTAAATTATGTTCAAAAGAAGAATTTGAATTGGTTAAGCTTATAGAAGGATTTAATGATGTGATAGTTTTAGCATTAGATAAATTGGAACCATCAATACTAACAAGATATATAATAGAGGCTGCAAAGACATTTAATAAGTTCTATAATGCTCATTCAGTACTAAATTCAGAGGATGAAGGGTTAAAAGCAGCAAGATTGAATTTAGTAAAAGCAACATTACAAGTTATAAAGAATGGCTTGGATTTACTTGGAATTGATATAGTGAAAGAAATGTAGCTGATAAATTTGAATTTATCTATAAGGTAAGTATAAAAGTATGGCTTTTCCAAGTATAATATAAGATAGTAAAAGTGTTTAGTAGGAGAGTTTTTATGAAAGAATTTTTTGAATTGATTAATAAGCGCCAGAGCTGCAGAAAATATTTAGATAAATCTGTTGAAAAAGAAAAATTAATTAAGTGTATTGAAGCAGCAAGAATAGCACCATCTGCATGCAATAGCCAGCCATGGCATTTTACAGTAGTAAATAACAAAGAATTAGCCGCCAAAGTAGCGCTTTGCCTTCAGGATAAGATCATGAATAAATTTACTAGTGAGTGCTCGGCATTTATAGTAGTTGTAGAGGAGAGTGGAAATTTAACTTCGCGTGCAGGAGCTTTAATAAAGCAGCAGGATTATAGGTCTGTTGATATTGGGATAGCAGCAGAGCATATATGTCTTGCTGCAGCAGCACAAGAATTAGGAACTTGCATTTTAGGATGGTTTAATGAAAAAGAATTAAAAAAGCTTTTGAATATTAGTAAATTAAAAAGAATTAAACTAGTAATAGCTATAGGTTATCCAAAAGATGATAATATACGAAATAAAGTAAGAAAAAATATAAATGAAATTTCAACTTTTATAGAATAAGCATTGAGAATTTAAAAAACACTATCAATAAAGGGAAAATTGATAGTGTTTTATTTTATCAAATATATGTTGTGTGGTTTGTTTATTTTGAACTGCATAAAGATTTACACCTTACTTAAGCTTTTCTGAATTGTAAAAATAAAGTATAATAAAATAAGTAAAAAAAGGATGTGAGATAATGTCAAATATAGGTGCTTTTTTTGATTTAGATGGTACTTTATATAGAGAAGGTTTAATTACTGAAGTATTCAAAAAAATGGTCAAATATGAGATTATCGAATCCGAAAGATGGTATAATGATTTGAGGCCATATTTCATGAAATGGGACAAAAGGCAGGGAGATTATGATAATTATCTATTGAAGATGATAGATATATATGTTGAGTCTATTAAAGGCCTAGAAAAACATCAAATGGAGTATATAGCAAAAAAAGTTGTAGAACAAAAAGGTGATAGAGTATATACTTTTACGAGAGATAGAATAAAATGGCACCAGGCTAATAATCACATTTTAATAATAATATCAGGATCGCCTTCAGAACTTGTAGGTGAAATGGCAAAAAAATATAAGTTTACAGATTACATAGGTGCAAAATATACTATAAATAAGGATAATATATATACAGGGGATGTTATTCCCATGTGGGATAGTAAAAGTAAAGAAAAAGCAATAAATAATTTTGTTAAAAGATATGATATAGATTTAAATGAAAGTTATGCATACGGAGATACAGCGGGAGATTATACCATGTTTAAGAGTGTAAAACATCCCTATTGTATGAATCCAACCAAAGAACTATTACAAAAAGTATTAAAAGACAGAGAATTGATAAAAAATGTAAATGTTGTGGTTGAAAGAAAGGATGTAATATATAACTTGGATATTGAAGATATACAATTCTTATAGGAAAGAGTGATACTGTGATTATTCGTGAAAACAAGGTAAAAGTAGAAGAGTATATGGACGAGTTTATGATGAAATCTCAAGATAGGGAATATAATCCGGAAGAAATTATTTTCTTTGATCTTGAACATTATGTTTATAAAAAGCCTAAATGCATTGGAGTATTTGGAGCATGTGAATATGATAAGAAAAAAAACAATATCCTGGTTACTCAATATATGATTGAAGATAGAGATGAGGCAACGAATATATTGTATCTTGCCAAAGACTATTTTATGAGAATGAAACAAAAAGGAAAAAAGGCAATAATCACTTTTTCAGGTAATAATGATTTTACAGTTATTAATTATTTATTTAAAGAAAATGGTATATATTATGATTTTGATGAAGAATTTGATTCAATTGATATTCAAAAGGAATATGAAAAATATAAAAAATTATCCATAGGCCTTAAAAAATTAGAGAAGGTTTTTGATATTATAAGAGAAGGAGAAGTAATAAGCGGGTCTAATTTAGCAAAAACTTTTCATAAGGTTATGAAGGATAAAAGTTACTTTAAAAGAATGCCTGAAGAAAAGATAGAAAAAATACTTCTTTATAATGAGCAGGATGTAATAAATTTATATTATATTTATGTTAATTGGAAAAAATATATATTTGAAGAGAATATAGAAGCTGAAGTATTTGAGGAAGAAGTGGAAGAAGAATTAGATGATTCGGCGGAATATGAAGAAAAAGAAGAAGAGCAAGCAGATGATGATTTAAATTAGAAATTAGTGATTCTGTGGAAAATAATGAAAAATTAATATAAAATGATAAATAAATTAAAATAGCCTATCTTTTGTTAAACAAGAAAAGATAGGCTATTAGTTTTCTTGACTATTTTAATTTTAATATCTAATGAATGAACTACTTTTATTTTTGTTTAACTACGGTTATTTTAGATCCATCAGAGGAAACTACCACGTTACCGTTTGTATCGGTTCTATAGGTTTCTATATTATGTATACTCAGAAGTTTTAAAGTATCTTTATTTGGATGATTATAAATATTATCCTTGCCTACAGAAATTACCGCAATTGATGGATTTACTTTACTTAAAAAGTCACTACTGGTAGATGTCGATGAACCATGATGGCCAATTTTGAGCACATCAGCACTAATATCATAGTTGTTATCTAGAATTTCTTTCTCTACATCCTTTTGAGCATCTCCAGTAAATAAGAAGGAAGTATTGCTGTATTGGATTTTTATAACGGGTGAATAGTTATTTAAGTCTTCATAAGAATCTCTCATAGGAGAGAATACTGTAACCTGTGTATTTGGACCTAAATCAATAGAGTTAGTACCTCTTTTTATCACATTTATTTTTAAATCTTTATCTTTTAAAGCGTCTATCATTTCTTCAAAGGTTTTTGTTGTAGATTGAACTTTAGGCGCATAAAATTTTAATATATTATAATCTTTTATTACATCAACCATATTTCCAATATGATCTTCATGAGGATGAGTTGCTATTACGTAATCTAATTTGTCTAGATTTAAAGATGATAAATATCCAATAAACTTTTTTTCGTCAGATTTAGGTCCTGAGTCTATTAATAAATTCTTATTGTTTATTTGAACGAGAATAGAATCTCCTTGGCCAACGTCTATAAAGTGTACCAGCATTGTCTTAGGATCAATTCTGCTATATCTATTGAAATTTCCTGCATAAAAATTGTAACCTGCTATAATGATAAAAAGTAGAAATATAGATAAAAGGATGAGCAAATGGTTTTTCTTTATGTTAGTTTTTATATTCATAAAATTAAAAAGTTCTCCTTAAGTATATAATTTTTTTATAATTATTGTATCATTATAGGAATAATTTGGAAATAAAAAATAATTTATTTTTTAGCTGATTTTTTGTATTGATGAAAAGATAATATATATATTAAACACGAATAAAATGATAGGAAAAGATTATAATATTCAGATATTTTGAGTTGGTTACTTGTGTTAATATAATAATGAAGATTTAAAGCTAGTCATTTTTTTGTAAAAATAAATGGAGATTTTCATATTAAATATATTTTGAGTTAATTTTTAATCCTTAAAAAATGAAGAAAAGTTAGGTTGAATGTTGCAAAAAGTATGATATAATTATTTCAATGTGCAATGTTTTAAAGAAAATATGCAATATTTCAATTGATAAAAATTCATATGGGGGGCAGGAATATGAAAAAAGAATTTTCCATGAGCAATGATAAAGTCATGATAAACTTCACAGCAAAGTATTGTAATAATTTTGAAGCTGTATTAGAAAGTGACGGATTTAGACGAATTTTAGAGGTTTACTTACGAAGGGCTAAAAAGAAAAATTCTATAGCTTATAGATACTTGAGTAATTCATTAGATACGGATAGTCTTATAGATATTAGAAAAGATTTAACCTTAGTAATAAAATATTTAACAGTAATGAGTACCAAAGAGGTTATGGAGGTTAATGCAGCATACTCTAAATTATTGGAAGATCCAGATAGGTTCATTGTATTTACAGAAGATTTTTATTTATTTTGGAGAAGACTTGAAAGATATACTATAGTTCATAGATATAAAGTGCAACAAGGTCTTGCAGCAGCAAGTTTTACAGAAGCCAATGCCAATTTTTCTACCCTTATATTAAGATTATATAGAAAGATTGAAGAAAATGTGGTAGGATATCAACCAAAAGTTTATAGACAAATACCAGCAGGTGGAAATGCTTGTATTATGATTCATGAGATGGAGTGGGTAAGGCCGAATGGATATGAAGCATTAGAAGAAATTCCATTTATAGATCATATTCTTTTAGAAACACCATTTATAACTTATCCAAAGAAAAATACCAGAGATGGTATGTTTACAGAAATAAAGTATAATCCACTAAGGTATTCTCAAATAAATAAAGAGCATTGGTTTTGTTACCCAGCTAAAATAGGAGGCTTACTTACTTTTATTTATTTTCATAGAGATTTTATGGAACATGGAATAACTTTATGTAATTTATTCGAAATGGCAAGAAGTGAGGAAACAAGAGGAAGAAAACCAGATATTATTTATGTATATGGAGCTAAAGATGAGGAAGAGGAATTAAAGACAGTATTTTTTGACGATATTCAAAATGATATAATGCTTGGATATGTAAGTCATTCAGAGAAGATAGATTATTTTGGATACCTTAAAAAGATGACATTAACACTATACAATTTAATCATGATAAAAAGAGGCTTCCTCCCAATACATGGTTCTATGGTTAATATTGTGTTAAAGAGTGGAAACGAGGCTAATGTTGTTATTATGGGAGATAGTGGTGCAGGCAAATCTGAAAGTCTTGAGGCATTTAGGAGTTTAAGTGAAGATTATATTTCAGATATGACAATCATTTTTGATGATATGGGCACCTTTAAAATAGAGGATGGTATTATTAAAGGATATGGAACTGAAATTGGCGCTTTTGTCAGACTAGATGATTTAGATCAAGGATATGCATTTAAAGAAATGGATAGAAGTATATTTATGAATCCTGATAAAGTTAATGCGAGATTGGTTGTGCCAGTGGCATCATATAAAGAGATAACAAAAGGGTATCCAGTAGATTTCTTTTTCTATGCAAATAATTATGAGGGAGCAGGAGAAGGAGAGAAATACTTAAATTATTTTAAAACCTCAGAGGAATCAATAAAGGTGTTTAAAGCCGGTGCGAGAATGGCAAAAGGAACAACTACTGAAAAGGGACTTGTAGAATCATTTTTTGCAAATCCATTTGGTCCAGCACAAAAGCAGGATGAGACTAATGTGCTTATTGATAAGTATTTTAATTTGATGTTCGAAAAAGAGCAGGTTAAAGTTGGACAAATCAGAACGTGTTTAGGAGTAAAAGGTCAAGAAAAAGAAGGCCCAAGAAATGCCGCAATAGAATTATTTGATGAAATAAAGAAACTAAAATAAACTTATGAAAAGCAAAAGGATTAAGATAATAAAAATCTTAATCCTTTTTAAATTTATCTTTTAATGATTTAAACATGCTAGTTAATTGCTTAGAAGAAAGATTTCTTCTTAAATACTTATTATTTAAATTGAATTTAAATTTATTTAAAATAGATTCAAAAGTTCTCATTTTATCTGCAGCTTTTTCCTTTGTAAAACTAAATAGCATTCCTGGCTTGTCCAATAAAAAGTTAACTGGTGCAAATTGAAAGCTATATGATATTTTTTCAAATTCTATTAAAGAAGCCAATGTGAAGCAAAAATCAATAATAAAATAAATCAAAACTATAGAAATTAACATATCACCAAATGTCCCATTAATATGATTAACAATTCTATTAATGATGGGATGTATTATTTTGATTATTGCAACTTCACCAATACCCCAAAGCAAAGAATATGGCACACAGACTCTTCCATGTAAATTTAATGGATCTTCAGTGTAGTCCCACCATTTGGTTTTGAATGTTTTTTCTAATACATATCCCGTTATATATTCTAAAACAGATGTGAAGAATGTAGCTAGGAAAAACAATATAAATATATTACTTTTATAACTGTTAAGAAAAGTAATGAGAAATAAGACGCCAAAACCATATATAGGGCAAAATGGACCATATAAAAATCCACGATTAACAAATCTACGTTCAACTTTAAAATAATATATAATTTCAAGACACCAACCAGCAAAAGAATAAAATGTAAAGAAATATATCAAATTATAAAAATTAAAATTATGCATCGTGCTCAAATATATACTTACCTCCCAGTAAAATAATAAGTATTTGTAATTTATTATATTATATATCAAACTATGTGCAAAGAACATTAATTTAAAATTAAAAATTTCTTATAACATAATTAAGAAATTCTTAACCTAAAAGGTTTTTTATTACAATGCTAGGAATTTACAACAAAATAAAATCTGTGTATATTATGCCTCTTGAGGTATAACTTATGAAAAGGACTATTTAATTAGGTTCTGTGTGAAAAAAAGAATAAAAAATAAATGATTCCACATAAGAGACTAATACAATGTCACTAAATGGAATCAAGTAAATTATAATTAAGCTCAGTATACTACCTAACTATAATACAAATGAGATAATGGTCAAAAGTTTTTTATAAAAACTTTTATAGATTTGCAATATATAAGTAGTATGCATACAAAGATATAAATTTATTCTATATATTTAGAATAAATTTTTTATAATGTTATGTTTCTATCTATAGGCTGAGATAAAGAAACAAATGTATCGGTTCTTTGTATTCCAGTGATGTTGTTTATCTTATTAAGTAGGACATCCTGTAAGTCTGAAATATTGCTACAGACTACTTTAGCAAACATGGAGTAATCACCAGTAGTTAAATGTAATTCTACGACTTCTTTTATAGTTGCCATTTGATCAAAGACAGAATTAAAAGAAGATGTTTGATCAACATATATTCCTACAAAACAACAAACATCATAACCTAACTTAGGAAGATTTAAAATTATTCTAGAACCTTTTATTATGCCCAAATCCTCCATTTTTTTCATTCTTACGTGTATAGTACCGCCACTAACATGGCATATTCTTGCAATTTCTAAATATGGAGTTCTACAATCCTTTATTAATAAATCTAATATTTGTAAGTCTAATTCATCTAAATGATTGTTTGAGATTAAATTCATTATATCACCTCATAATATTCATATAATATACTTTTTTTATTTTATCAAATTTAAAGGGAAAATTAAAGATAAAACTATAAAATTGTAAAAAAAATTTTTATAATATTGATATTTTAATAAAATTTAATGAATTTAAATAAGATTACGTATTAATATAATTGTAATGAATCAAAAGGAGTGCTTGATAATAGTTTATATATAAATTATTATTAACCATATAGACATTTTTATAGGAGGATATATGGATAGATGAGTATTTTAACAACAGTTATTTTATTTGTATTAATGCTTGCTATTATATTGGCAGCTAATATAGTTTGCAGAAAATATATATTTAGCAAAGTACGCATAAATAAGTGGATTCCTTTAGCAATAGCAGTAGTATTTCTAATAATTCAAATGCTTATAGGAACAACCAATATATATGTTACAAGTGGATTATCAATTTTAACAGTTTTATTCTTTTTATGGTATATGGATATCATACAAACTGGTGGACCTAAAAAGAAGGGTAAACAAATAACAATTAAGCCAAAAGCTAAACCTAATAGAGTTAAGAAAAGTAAATAAATTGAACATATTAATTTGAGACATAATCAAAAAAATAACAAGTCAAATAAAAAAATCTTTGACTTGTTATTTTTATGAATTCAAAAGAAAATATATGCATAAAATTGAGTTAAAGGATATAAAGGGTTCTAGCTTCTAAAGATAGGAGAGCTTATGGCAATTTTATTGTTATCTAAGGTTATTTTAATCACATACCAAAGTTCTGTTTCAACAGGCTCATGATTATATAAATATTTTACTTTATTTAGATTTAAATTAGATACTTTTTTTATCACTGTTCCTTGAGCAGAGATGATATAAATTTCTAATATTTTATGTGCGGTATCACTGGCGAATATTGTAAATTGAAGAGTTTCATCTTCAAGTGGAATTATATCACCCATGAAGCTATTATTTATTGTAAAGTACATAGTTAAAGTTTTCGATTCAGTTGAATATGTGTGACGATTCCTAAAAGCGTTAATTAGAGAAACAGTGTTTAACTCTTCTGCAATTATACAAGTTAGATTTTCATCATCACCAAAATTTAATCTGTGATTATCTTGACCATTAATGGCACCTAGCTTCCAATTGCTGTCGAGTAAGTGATAATAATATTTCTCATATCTTAAGTATTTGTTTGGGTAGGAGCCATTCCCAACTTCTATTGAAGTTATTAGTTTGTTTAGAATAGGATTATGTTCTAAATATGATATTGTTTTATGTGGATGATTAATTGAAATGAATGCATTAGGGTTGTTGAGCATCCAAAGAATTAATAATTGCAGATTATTTACAGTGCCTGTAAAAAATCTGTTTGAGTTTACGATATTAATATCTCCAAAGGGGCTTGTTTTACTTTCAAAACCTATTAAAGCTAGAAAATTTTCATGTCTTTTATTATAACGTGCAGCCAAGTACCTTGCGGTGTCCCACTTACTTAATTCATTTCCTTTTAAGCGTACGGTCTTAGTAAGATAGTTATTATGATCTGTTAAGATTAAGAAGTCAAGTCCATTATGTCGTGCATAATCAAAAGCTTCAATAGGAGTACCTTGTCCAGTAGAAAAACCACAATGAGCGTGAGGAATGCCATAGAAAAAGTTTAATTCATCAATATCAAGCTTACCGTTAAGTGATTTTTTTTTACCCAATAATAAAACCTCTAAAAATTATTATATTATATATTATTAGATGAGAGGTTAAAATAATGACAATAACTAAATGTAATGTTAAAATAACTTTAGGATTTTAAGGCACAATTAAAAAATAATTAATTAGTGTAGTATAATTGAACATTATTTTTTCATGTGCTTAATGGAGTGGTAGCAATGATAAAGAAATATAAAAATAAAGAGCCTAATTTGGATAATAGTATATATATATCAGAAACAGCAGTAGTAGTTGGAGATGTAACCATTAGAAAGAATGCAAGCATATGGTTTGGAGCTGTTTTAAGAGGAGATGAAGCGTCTATAGTTGTAGGTGAAGATACAAATATTCAAGACAATTGTGTAATACATGCTGATGAGGGTAATAATGTAATTATTGGAGATGGATGTACCATAGGACATGGTGCTATAATACATGGCTGTAATATTAAGAATAATACTTTGGTTGGAATGGGCGCTATAATATTAAATGGTGCTAAAGTTGGAAATAATACTATTATAGGAGCAGGAAGTTTGGTAACTCAAAATAAAGAATTTGAAGACGGGGTGTTAATTCTTGGAAATCCAGCAAAAGTAGTAAGAAAATTAACTGAAGAAGAAATTGAAGAAAATAAAAAAGCATGTCTAATTTATTTAGAAGCGAGCAAAGAATATAAATAGAATAAGACAAATATATTTGCTTAAATAAGAAAATTAATATAAAATATTTTCTTTAAGATTAAAAATATAAAGACAAATATAATGCAGACGAAAGTCATTTAGATTAATGGAGGAAATAAAATGATAGCAGTAGGTCAATATGATACTTTAAAAGTAAGTAAGAAAGTAGAATTCGGATATTATCTTGAAGATAGATTTGGAGATGAAGTACTACTTCCTAATAGTGCAGCAAAAGGACATGAAATAAAAGAAGGCGATAAATTAGAAGTATTTATATATAGAGATTCAAAGGATAGACTGATTTCTACTTTAAAAAAGCCATTATTGACAGTTGGGCAAATTGGCTACCTAGAAGTTGTAAGTCAAAATGATATTGGAGCTTTCGTAAATTTTGGACTTGAACGAGATTTGTTTGTTCCTTTAAAAGAACAGAACTTTAAACTTAAAGATGGGAAAAAATACTTGTTTTACATGTATGTAGATAAAACTGATAGATTAGCTGCAACAACAAGAATACATCCATATTTAGATATTGCAGAAGAAGGAAAGTATAAAATTTCAGATGAGGTAAGTGCAATAGTATATGAGACAAATGAAAATGGAACTTTAAATGTAGCTATAAATGGTGAATATAGAGGATTAATATTAACTAATGAGCATTTTGATTATATATATCCAGGACAGGAAATAAAGGCAAGAGTTAAGAGAATCTATGAAGATGGGACTATTGGAATAACAACTAGAAAGAAAAGATTAGAAGCGCGAAGTGAATTAAGTGAAACAATACTTAAATACTTAAGAGAGAATGGAGGATTTATGCCATTTAATGATAAGTCTTCACCTGAAGAGATAAAAAATCAGTTTAATACAAGTAAAAATTATTTTAAGATGACGCTTGGTGGGTTGATGAAAGAAAAATTAATAACACAAGATAAAGAAGGAACAAGACTTTTATAAGTCACAAGAAATTTACATGCTATATATTGAAGACGACAGGTTTTGTTAAGAAAGTTTTCAATTAGTTAAGAGTTAAAAATTATAAGTTAAGAGTTTCAATGAAGAAAAGCTGATAGCTTTTCAAAAAATAATAATTTTTAGAAATCTCTATAGGGATTTCATCCTGAACTCATAATTCTTAATTTTTAATTCTTAACTCTTAACTCTTAACTGTTTTAATACTCAATAAAAAATATACTCACATTTAGTAAGTATATTTCTATAATATTATTGCACATCTTTTGATATTCTTGTTCTAAATAGTAAATTCTTTAGGCTTTTCCAGTTAAATGGTATTAAGGGGAAGAAGTATTTATCTCCAGCTATTGTTTTAGTGCTTGCCATGACTATTAGTATAAATACAATGCCTCCTATAAATCCCCAGAATCCAAAAAAACCACAAAGTATTAATAGAATCATCCGTGCAAATTTTAAAGCAAAATTCATTTCTATACTAGGCTGAGTGAAATCTCCGAGAGTAACTATAGACATATATAATATAGATTGAGGAATAAACCAGCCTGTTTTTATTGCATATTCACCAAGGATTAAACCTCCAATTAAAGACATTGCACTTCCAAGTGGACTTGGCGTGTTTAAGCCTGCTAGTTTTAATACATCCACAGCAAATTCCAAAAGAATGAATTGATATAGTATTGGAATAGCAAAGTAATCCTGAGGCTTCAAAAAATCAAAAAAAGCTGGAGCAAAGATATTACCATTTACGAAAAGTAAGTAAACTGGGGTTAGTAATATTGTTGCAAGCATTACTAAATTCCTGACTATCCTCAAATAGTTTCCTGTAAATATAGGAAAGTAATAATCATTTATATCCTGCAAGAAATCAAAAACTCCAGTTGGGAGGATCATGATATTTGGAGAATTATCTACAATTACTGCTATTTTTCCTTCAACTATATGAGCAGCAGCTATATCAGGTCTTTCAGTATATCTTACCTTTGGTAAAGGATTAAGCCAGTTTCTCTTGCACATCACATCAATTAAACTTTGATCACCAAGAGTTAAGGCTTTTATATCTATCTTTGATAAACTGTCAACTATTAAATCATGAGCTTTAGTATCTGCAACACCATCTATATATGCAAGGCAGACGTCTGTCTGTGATACGTCACCAATTTGATGTATTTCGCAAACTAATCTAGGATCACGTATTCTCCTTCGAAGAAAAGCAGTATTAAATACTAATTTTTCAATAAAACCATCTCTTCCTCCTCTTAAGGTTTTTTCCTTTTCAGGTTTTGATGAATCAGCACCAGGATAAGTACGCAAATCTAGGATTGCAAACGCGGGATAGCCATCAACATATAGTATTGTTTGACCTGTTAATAGAGATAATATGACTTTATCAAGATCACTTTCACTTTCAACAGATACATGGTGAATTTCATTATTCATAAAATCATCAAATGTTTTATATAAATTCATAGTTTGAGGAGATATCCTGAAAAAGGACTTTAATATATCTTCCATTATATTATCTTTTATAAATCCGTTTAAAAAATACAAAACAGAATTTCTTCCGGCTACTACAAATTTTCTTTCCACGATATCAAAACTTTTATCTATTGCTAAATGTGAATGAATTAATTGAATAGTTTCGTTGAAATTAGATGAGACATTCAAATTATATAACCTTCTCTCTTTAATAAAATAATAATCTATATAAAAAATATTTATCCAATCTATTTAAGGATGCCTTATAGAGGTAGTATGGCATATTAAAACAAATAGTATTCACAATTATTTTCTTTAATATAAAAGAAAATAAGGCACATGAAAATAAATAACAGGTCCAAGGTTGCCTTGAATATTTTTCATCAGGCAAGGAGGTAAATTGACTTCATAGCGGGTCTATTAGGTCAATTTGCCGATGAGCAGAGAACCCAAATCTATGATTTGGTGTGAATCGCTTACTCAGCAAGCGTAGCGAGTCGAGCTTCCTCTAATGGAAAATAGGCTGGCAAATGGACTTGTTATTTATTTGATTGTGCCTAAGGCTCATAAAGTTATTAAAATAAGAGAGAGAGTTTTGCACAACATATAAATTAAGTCATATTTTAATAATATAGGACATATGATAATTCACTAATCCGCATGGGCTTGTTATTTTGAATATGTCTAGATACTAATTAGAAGGTGAAATAAATGTGTGGTATTGCTGGAATTGTAAATTTTAAAGAAAATATAGTACAAGATAAAAATATTTTGGAAAAAATGATAAAAACGCTGGAGAAAAGAGGACCGGATGCTAAAGGTTATTATATTTCTCCTAATGTTTTATTAGGGCATAGAAGATTGATTGTAGTTGATCCAGAGGGCGGAATACAGCCAATGACTAAAACATTTCAAGGGAAGAAATATACATTAGTTTATAATGGTGAGCTATATAATACGGAGGATTTAAGAAAGGAATTAAAAAAAGAGGGATTTGTTTTTGATTCTTATTCTGATACTGAAGTGTTACTTACATCCTACATCTGCTGGGGAAAAGAATGTATTAATAAATTAATTGGTATTTTTGCTTTTGGTATATTTGATGAGGATAGAAAAGAAGTATTTTTAGCTAGAGACCAAATGGGCGTTAAGCCGCTATTTTATACTATAAATAATAATACTCTTGTTTTTGGGTCGGAAATAAAGACTATTTTAGCAGATCCGAGAATAAAAAGGGAAGTTGATATAGAGGGGTTAACTGAAATATTTGGACTTGGACCAGCAACTATTCCGGGAAGCGGAGTATATAAGAATATTAAAGAAGTAGCACCTGCAAATTGTCTTTTGATTTCAGGTGATAACAGTATAAAAAAGTGGGAATATTGGAGCGTTAAAGCAAAGGAATGCACAGAAACAGCAGAAGAGGCAATAGAGCATACAAGAGAATTATTAATAGATGCTATAAATAGACAATTAGTAGGAGATGTACCGCTTTGTACATTTTTATCTGGAGGCTTGGATTCATCTGCTATTTCAGCAATTGCAGGAAAAGAATTTAAGAGGCAAGGCAAAAAACTAACAACTTACTCGATAGATTATGAAGATAATGATAAATATTTTAAGTCATCATTATTTCAACCTACATCAGATGAAGTTTATGCAGAGATGATGGCTAAGTTTATTGGGAGTGATCATAGAAAAGTAGTTTTAAACCATTTAGATTTAGCACTGGCATTAAAAGAAGCAGTGCTATCAAGGGATTTACCTGGAATGGCAGATATAGATTCCTCATTATTATTATTTTGCAAAGAAATACGTAAAGATTTTGTAGTTGCTCTTTCAGGTGAGTGTGCTGATGAGATTTTTGGCGGATATCCATGGTTTACTAGAGAAGAAATGTTTTATTTGGATACCTTCCCATGGGCAAGGTTTGTTAATGATAGAAAAGCCATAGTAAATAAAGATTTAAAGGGAATGAAATTAGAAGAACTAGTTAGAACTCAATATGAAAAATCACTAAGTAAAGTGCCTCATCTTGATAATGAAAGTAAAAGAGATTATAGAATGAAAGAAATATCCTATTTGAATTTAAAGTGGTTCATGGTGAATCTTCTTAATAGAAAAGATAGAGTCAGCATGAGAAATAGTTTAGAGGTTAGGGTGCCATTTGCGGATATAAGATTAGTTGAATATGCTTTTAATTTGCCATCAGAGATAAAATTATATGAGGGTAGAGAAAAAGGCTTGCTTAGAGCTGCACTTGAAGGAATACTTCCTAAAGAAATCATATACAGAAAGAAGAGTCCATATCCAAAAACTCATAATCCAGTTTATACAGATATCGTATGTAAAATGATAACTGATATTTTAAATAAAAAATCTTCACCAATTCATGATATTATTGATGAAAAGGTAGTTAGAGAAATAATTGAAACCAGAGGAAGTTCTTATAAGGTTCCATGGTATGGGCAACTCATGACAGGACCACAAT
>JAEZKY010000034.1 GCA_023435985.1 Bacillota bacterium
GCCTTGTAGTTGATGAAAATAGGAAAAATCAACTCGAGAAATACGGACAAGTTTTGAAGGTTAATAATCTTAAGAAGTTTAAAGATGAAAATAAAGAAGAGGAATTTGGTAAAAGGATGAAACAGGAGATTGAACCGGTTTATGGGATGGCAGTTAATCAGGGTTTTGGAGTTTTAGAGAATTTTCTTTAAAGTATCACTCCAATACTCATCTTTTATATATTGAGCAACTATACTAAATTTATATAACATAAGACAGCAGTTGTGAAAACTTAACTGCTTTTTGTTTTGTAAATCTTTATAAATATTAACTATTTATGTTAAAATATAGTTATTGTGTATAAAATATGTAATTTAGTTGATGAGTTAAAGGTAAAGGGAGAGAATTTATATGGTAGGGTTATACATTATTATAATTTTAGTGATTGTAATTGCAATTGCATTAAAAAAGAGTAAGTATGATAAAAGCAATTATAAAAAAGAATCAGGGAATGGTTTCTTTGGAGTAATGATGGACAAAGGGAAATATGGAGAGTATTTATCCTTTAATATTTTAGAAAAAATAAAAGGGGAGCATAGAATACTTACTAATGTATATTTGCCTAAAGAAAATGGAGAAACTACAGAAGTTGATTTAATATATTTACATGAAACAGGGATTTATGTTTTAGAATCAAAAAATTATAGCGGATGGATCTTTGGAGATGAGAAAAGTAAGTATTGGATGCAGATCTTAAAGAATAAACAGAAGAAAAAGTTTTATAATCCAATAAGGCAAAACAATACTCATATAAAATATCTAATAAAATTATTAAAAGTTGATGAAAAATTAGTAAAGTCAATTATAGTTTTTAGTGAAAGATGCGTCATAAAGAAAATGGAAGTTCATTCGGAAAATGTGAAAGTTATTAATAGATATGCTTTAAATAAAACAATAGAGCAGCTTATAAATAATTCTCCAAAGGTATTTGAAGCAGGTGAGATTATTGAGCTATATTATGAATTAAAGTCTTATACTTGCGTTAGTGAAGAGATGAAGGCAAAACATATAAAGCAGATTGAAGAGATACAAGTTTCAGAAATTAATACTAAAAATAAAAGTAAAAATGTTAATAGAGAAATTATAAATAATGCAAAAGAAATTAAATTAGTGGAAAAAGAAGTTAAAGAAATTAATAATGTAATTGAGGTTGCTAAAAAGCAGGATAAAGTAATTTTAGATATAAATAAAAATGATGTATATATAGGGAATCTTGTTACAGAAAAAATTAGAGAAAAGTTAGACGAATTTGATGGACATGCGTCTATTAAACTATTTAGAGGTAATTCTTGTGAAATAAGTTACGATTCAAATGAAAGTGGGCTTGTTTCTCCTAAAATACCAGTTCCAGATCAATTAACATGGGAGGTATTTGATGCTGCTGTAGAAGTTGTAATAAATAATGGAGGAAAGGCACCAAAAGGCAGCGCCAGATCAAAGGGAGCTAGACTTGGAAATGAACTTTTACCAATGAATTCAGTGGAAGGTTATATTGCACATAAGGTTCATGGAGTAAAAGAAGGACAAAGTGCATTTGGTCCAGGCTTTGTAATTTTTGCAATTTTAGATTGGGCAGGTATATGTAATAATGAAAAAGGGTTTTTAACTATAAAGCCTTCATTTTTGATGGAGCTTGGGGAAAGTAAAAATAATTAATTAGAGAATAGTAAGGAGATATAATTATGGAAGAATTAACAATTGCTTTATTGATAGATGCAGATAATATTGGAGCTAAGCATATTGAAAGTATTTTAGGTGAGCTTACAAAGTATGGAAGGGTTACAATAAGGCGAATGTATGGTGATTGGACACAGGAAAGGTTAAAATCTTGGTTAGAGAAATCTTCACAGTTTTCACTTACTCCTATAATGCAATCTAATGATACTTCTAGAAAGAATGCATCAGATATAGGGCTTGTTATTGATGCGATGGATATATTATATTCAGGGAAGGTAAATGGTTTTTGCATTGTGTCAAGTGATGCTGATTTTAATAAATTGGCAAAAAGATTACGTGAGTCTGGAAACTTAGTAATTGGTATTGGAGAACAAAAAACACCTGCAGCATTTAGAGCTTCGTGTGAAAAATTTATTTCTTTAGATATTATAAATGAAGAGACAGAACTTGAAGATGAGAAACCAGATACAGTATCTAAGAATAATGAAATTAGTGAAAAATCTTCTACAAAAAGTATTATAGAAAATGCTATTATTGATATGATTTTGGATAGCAATACGGATTCTATGGCCCTTGGAGAAATAGGACAAAGGATAAATAATATGTTCCCAGATTTTGATGTTAGAAATTATCATTATACAAAATTATCTGAACTATTAAAGGAGTTTGATAGCCTTTCACTAAGTAATAAAGAAAACAAATACTGGGTTACTCTAAAAAATATTATGCCAGAAAATATTAAAGAAATTGAAAATAAAATAGTTGTGATATTTAATAAAAAGAAAGTATCAACGATGAATATTGGTGAGCTTAAAAAAGAATTATCCAACGTTATTCCAAATTTAAATATAGTGATTAAGAAAAGCGGAGTTACTAAGTTCTCTATATTCTTAGATAAAAAAATTGATATTATTAGAGTTAGTGCTAATAATGCTAAACTTATTAAAAAAGGCTAGAGATAAAGAGAGAAGAACGTAGAGGATTTAAGGAAAGCATTGTCCTTAAAGTGGCGACAAATTAAGAGAGGTGATTTAAGATAATGATTTACTTAAGTACATTTAAGTTGTGTAGTAAAAAACTCTCTAATCCCAATATATATCCTTATAATGTCTTTGACAATAAAAATGAAAAATGTTTTGTTTTTGATAAAATTACAATATTTAAATGGTGAAACCAGTTTGCAGGTATTTAGTGATTGGCTTCAAACAGATGCGCTATACCTTTTAGATGAACCAGAAGTTTCATTATCACCTCAAAATCAAGTGCTTTTGGCTGATAAAATTAATTTTGGAGCAAGATTTTTAAACAATCAATATATTATTGCAACCCATTCACCATTTATGCTTGGAACTTTAGCAGCAAAAATATATAACTTGGATTTGAAAGATTATGATGTCTGCAGGTGGAGTGAGCTTGAGAATGTAAGGTATTTCTATGAGTTCTTTAAGAGGTATCAAGGGGAATTTGAAAGGCAGTAATTATTTTTAGTAATATAAATCTTAAATAAATTATAAAGTGTAAAAATACAATTGCAATATATATACTAATAATTAATTCTTGTACTAATGTTAAAATTAAATGTTGTTATAATATTCTCAAATTCATAAATTGAAGATAAAAGAGGGATAAAAATGCAAATGGTTTATGGGAAATTAAATGAACATAATAAAATAAATGAAAATAGTGAAAAAACATATAATAAATTAGTAAGAGATAAAATCCCAGAGATAATAAAAGCAGATGGAGGCGAATGTGATACTTTGATCGTAGCTGGAGATGAAAGGTACAAACTTTTAGAATCTAAATTGCAAGAAGAAGTTAATGAATTTTTAGATGATAAGAATTTAGAAGAATTAGCTGATGTAATGGAAGTATTGTTTGGGCTTGCAGATAGCTTAGGTTATAGTGAAGAGGAGCTTTTGAAGGCTAGGGATAAAAAGAGAGAGGAACGTGGGGACTTTAAGGAAGGAATTGTACTTAAAACCGTTAAGTAAATAATTGGATTAAAATGAGAGTTTATGTAGAGCAGACTCTTATTTTTGTGTTAAAATGTAGGTAGATTGTATTAAAATGGGTGAGGTTGCATGGATAAAGTATATATACCACAAGAAACTATAATATTGCCAAAGGAAACTTCTACTTTTAACGTCGTAGATGAAAGGGATTCACAGGAAAGACAAGCTTTGGGATCTCTGTTTAAGGAAATTTGTCAGGTGCCTTATAGCAACGAAGTCGATTATGCTACATTTGCAGGAGTACTAAATGATACGGTTGCTAGCTATAAAATGTACTGGCTGTTATCCATATTAGATGAAGTTTCTTATGACCATAAAGAAATAAAATTTAGACAATTAGTAAGCAGGATGGTAGTTAAGGCCTGGTACCCTCTTTTAAAGTGTAAGCTTAGTTTTGGATTATGCGATAATTTGGCTAAAGTAGTTAATTATATTTCGGATACTTATAATATAGGAAATAATTATAAAGAAGATAAACTTTTAGAGTTTATATATAATACTGAAGATAATAAATTAAGAAAAATGCTTAAAGATTTAACTTATAATGTGCCATATAGATTTTTAGCACCTTTTTTCAAAGGTAAACTTAGTGGTAGAAAGGTTGAAAAACAAATTGAAGAATTATCAAAACAAGATAATAACTGTGTTTACGAAATATATCAAAATGATAAAAATGAAAAGTCCATTAGGATAAGAGATAACTGGTGTAATTACTTAAAATATAACGGAAAAATTATTGAAGGCTGGGTTTATTATGAACTTACATGTTTTCTACAAAAACGAAATCCAAATGTACCAGGTATAGCAATGAAATTAGAAGCACCTAAAGAAAGAAATCTAAGAGAACAGACAAAAATATGGAAGGAAGTTATAAATCATAAGCATATAAAAGATTTATATATTGGTTTAGATATCACTGCTAAATTTAAAATTGTGTTGTATGAGTTATATTATTTACAAAATATAAAAGGAGATGAAATTATATGGATATAAATTTAAGAAAGCTAAGGGATTTATACAAGGAAGAAAATTTAGTTCCATTTATTGGCGCTGGATTATCCAAACCTTTTAATATTCCTGACTGGGATCAACTTATAAGAAGATTATCTGATGAGTATTTGGAAGCGAGTAAAGAAATAAAACCGACTGTAGAAGCATATCTTCATAAGAAAGATTTTTGGTCGGCGATAAAAATAATTTTAGAATTCGCATCTGTAAGTGAATCTGATATTCAAGAGGAAATTGCCCTAATTATTGAAGATGAAATAGGGAAATCAGAAATTAGCACTGATCACAATTATGTGGATTTAGCTAATTTGAATTTTAAAGTATATTTAACTACTAACTATGACCATTTATTAACGAAATATATGAATAGAGATAATTATGTGCCACTAGTATTGAGCGAAATTGATTTCAATACTCAAAATATGTTTAGAACTAAAAAGAAAAGAGTATTTCATTTGCATGGACATATTACTAATCCAGGTACAATTGTAATAACAAAAGATCAATATAAAAAATTATATAATAACAGGAAGTATGATGATATTCTAAAATTATTTACAGGAAATAAGTCATTATTATTTATAGGATTCTCATTTGATGATCAATTTATTAAAGAGATGATTAAAGATCATAAGGATTATTTTAAAGGCAATCATTTCATATTATTAGATAATCCGTCAGACGTATTAGTCAAAGAGTTGAAAAGAGATTATGGGTTAAATGTAATTAAGTATGATTCAAGTAGGTCCAATCACTCAGAGGAGATAAGAAAAATTCTTTGCCAGATAGAAAATAAAAATGACGCAGATAGTATGAGTGAAGCTAATACGGATGTTGTTGAATTAAAAGACACTAAAAAAAATGATGATCAAAATTTGTCACATGAAAAACTAGATATAAAAAATATTCTTCCAAATAATATAGAGGCAAATATATTGGACAATAAATTAAAAAATCATTCGGAAATTGAAAATATTATAAAAACTAATTTTGAAATTTACTGGACAAGAATATTTAATCTAAAAGAACTTGAGTCAAATAATGGAATTAAAATAATAAAGAATAATAGTAAAGATATTAAATTCCTGCAGGAAACAATGCAAAAGTGGGAGTTAGAGATTAATAACTATTATGAGAGTATAAAATCGAATTTTGAAATTGATATGTTTGATAATAATAATGTAGAAAGGTATGAATATCAAGAATTTAAGGAAAATATATTTGCAAGAGACCTTTGGAC
>JAEZKY010000216.1 GCA_023435985.1 Bacillota bacterium
CAAGTTTTAAGGACATACCTGGTGGCCAGATATTGGGAGCTTCTTATGATTATACACATAGACTTATGGATTTTGAGTTGATAAATGAAGATAATGAAACAGCATTACAATGGCTTAAAGATTTTGAAAACAAAAAAGAGAATGAGTATACAGATACGGATTTGAAGAATTTACCTAAGGTAGTTGATTATTTAAGAAAAGAAGGATTAATAAAAAACTTTGAAGATAATAACAAAGAACCAAAGGATATCACTAAAAATAGCATAGAGTTTCCAACTGAAAGAAGTGAAAGATTACAAATATTGACCAGAGGGCAAACTGGTGCTGTAACCTCCCTTGGTTATGCTGCTTTAAGGGCTTATGGTGCATTACATCCTACGGTTGGAGAGTTAAGAATTGGAAAACTTCCTCTATATATTAATAATCCTTTAAGTGCTTCTCTTAATGAAGATGATGATTATTATTATATAGGTGATATCAAAGTTACAGAAGTGGAATCCTTCATACCTAATATAATTGAAAAAAAACGAGGTAAACAAGAGCTTGAATTTAAAATTGGTTATGGAATCTGTTATGGGCAAAATGAAACTAAGGCTATAGCTATGAGTATATTAGATCAATGCTTAGAAAATGGAGATAAAAAATATCCAACTTGCGATGAAGAGTTTGTGCTCCTTCAAATAGATTGTGTAGAATCAACAGGATTTATATCTCACCTAAAATTACCACACTATGTAACTTTCCAATCAAAATTAGATAGTGTGAGAAAAACTCGAAAAGGGGAGAGCTAGTATGAAAATAAATTATAATTTTGCTTTCTTTGATGAGGGCTCTAAAAGAGAAATCCGAAGGGCATCTTTAAAGGCTGTTGCAATACCTGGTTATCAGGTACCATTTGCTTCAAGGGAAATGCCAATTGCGAGAGGCTGGGGAACTGGAGGTTTGCAGCTAACCTTATCCTTAATAGGGAAAAAGGATATCTTAAAGGTTATAGACCAAGGTTCAGATGAGTCAGTAAATGCAGTTAATATTAAAAAACTTATAAATAAAACTACAGCTGTGGAGCTTACAGATAGGACAGAGAAAGCTACGCTCATTCAGTCAAGGCATAGAATACCAGAAGTACCTTTAGAGGAAAATCAGGTATTGGTATTACAGGTTCCTATTCCAGAACCTTTAAGATTAGTTGAGCCTAGTGAATATGTAACAAAAAGGCTTCATGCAGAAAATGAATACAGCGGAGCCTGGCTCATGCTCTTTGAACAGATAATGAAGCATGGAAATATGTCTACTGGTGCAGATCATCCAGTATTTGTTCATGATAGATATGTAATGGCACCAAGTCCTATACCACGTTTTGATAATCCCAAAATGAATTATTCAAAGGCACTTATCCTTCTTGGAGCAGGAAGAGAAAAGAAAATATATGCTGTTCCTCCGTATACAAAAGTAGCATCTTTAGCTTTTCAGGATTATCCTTTCCAAGTGGAAAACTTTAAAGACAGACATTGCAGATTATGCAATGCAACAGACGTATATTTAGATGAATTAGTAGATGAAAAAACAGGAGAAGTTTTTTACCAATGCAATGATACAAGTTATTGCCTTATGAGGATGAATGAAAGTGAAGAGAATCAAGGTGGTGATATTTAGATGGATAATTTTCAAAAACCAATATTAAGAATAAGCAATTTAAGTAAGCAGTTTGGGGAGGGCTGTCCTAGCTGCAAAGCTTCAAAAAATAGGAACATTGAAAAAAATTATTGCCCTGAGTGCGGAACTGTATATGCCTGTCGGGATGTTTCTTTTGAGGTGTATGCTGGTGAAATATTAGGGGTTGTTGGTGAAAGCGGTAGTGGGAAGTCAACAATGATGCAGTGCCTATATTTTGATCAGGAAGTTACAGAAGGAGAAGCTTATATAAGCACATATAAAAATGGAGAAGTAAACATATTTAATGAATCTTCACAACAAAAGAGATTTATAAGAAATAATGTTTTAGGAAAGGTATATCAAAATCCTATTAAAGGCCTTAGGATAGACTTTTCATCTATTGGGAATATAGCCGAAAAGTTAATTTCAGCTGGGTATAGGAATGTAGGTGTTATGGAAGCAAGAGGAAAAGAGCTCTTAGAGCATGTTAACATTCCGCTTTTTAGAATGAAGGAAGCACCAAAGAATTTTTCAGGAGGCATGCAGCAAAGAGTGCAGATTGCTAAAGCCTTATCTAATAATCCTCCAATATTATTGCTCGATGAAATTACTACAGGACTTGACTTGTCAGTTCAAGCAAATGTACTTGATTTAATTAAACACATTCAAAGAGAACTTGGAATAAGTATGATAGTCGTATCTCATGACTTAGCTGTTATTAGAATGTTAGCAGATAGAACAATTGTTATGCTAAATGGAAAAATTGTTGAAAGAGGACTTACAGATCAAATCCTTGAAGATCCACAAAACGCATATACTCAGCAGCTAGTACATTCATTACTTTAAGAACATTATAACAAGCATAGTTGTTATGTCTAAAAATAAGAAATACAAGGAGGTCAAAAATGTACTTAATTACAAATGGACAAATAGTTACAGAAAAAGGAATATTAAAAGAGCATGATCTTTTAATTGAAGGGGATAGAATTAAAGAAATTAATTTAAAAGGAAAAGTCGACACTGAAGGTGTTACAGAGATAATTGATGCACGCAACGGATATGTATCACCAGGCTTTATAGATATACATTCTGATTATATTGAAGGCATGGCAGCACCGAGACCTAGCGTAATGATAGATTTTAATACAAGCATTAGAGAAACTGAGAAGATTTTAATCAATCAAGGTATCACTACTATGTTTCATTCATTGTCTCTTTGGAAATCAGATGAATTTGTTCACAAGCCTATTAGAACTGCTAAAAATGTAAAAAAATTCGTTGAGGTAATGGATAAATTTCGCAGCAATAAGCATCTTATACGCCATCGCTTTCATGCAAGACTAGAAATTGACAACATTGAAGAAGTGGAAAACTTAATGACTTATATAGAAGAAAATAAGGTACATCTAATTTCTTTTATGGATCACACACCAGGGCAAGGGCAATACAGAGACTTAGAAGTATATAGAAAAACAATCAAAGGTTATAAGGATTTAACTGATGAGCAGGTAGATGCACTTATTGAACATGGAAGGACAAAAGAAAAAATCACTGTGGAAATGATAAAGAAAGTGGCATCTTTTGCAGCAGAAAAAAATATTGCAATAGCTTCTCATGATGATGACAGTATAGAAAAACTTGAACTTGTAAAAAGTTATGGTACAAGCATAAGCGAATTCCCAATAACTTTAGATATTGCAAAAAATGCAAGAGATCTTGGAATGTATACAATGGCAGGAGCACCAAATGTATTATTAGGTGGATCACATTCAGGAAACCTAAGTGCAGCTGAAGCTATAATTAGCAATACTATTGATATATTATGCAGTGATTATTATCCTTCTGCAATGCTTCATGCAGTATTCATATTACATGAGAAGTATGGAATGGATTTAAGTAAAATGTTTAATCTAGTTACAATCAATCCAGCTAGAGCTGTAAAAATGGATAATCTCATTGGTTCCATAGAGGAAAATAAGAAAGCAGACATTTTAATAATAGAAAAAATTGATGATGAGTTCCCAGTTATCACTTCAGTTTTTGTTGATGGAAATTTATTATCAAGGACAAATTATAGAATATGAACACTGAAAAAAAAGTTTTAACTGGAGAGCCATTAATAGGGGAAAGCTGTAAACTTGCAAACACGAAACTGGGGAAGTTTACTGAAGTTGGAATTTTTAATTTTTGGGAAAATGTTATTTTAGATGATTATTCATATACTGGGCAGTTCTGCTTCCTTCAAAATGTTGAAGTAGGAAAGTTTGCGAACATTGCTGCTATGGTTAGGATAGGACCTACAAATCATCCTATGGAAAGACCTACCTTGCACCATTTTACCTATAGGAGAGAAATGTATGGTTTTGATAATAAAGATGATGTTGAATTTTTTAAAGCAAGAGAGAGCAGAAGAACCTTTATTGGTCATGATACCTGGATTGGTCATGGGGTTATTATTATGCCTGGTGTGAAGATTGGAAATGGAGCAATAGTAGGCAGCGGAAGCGTAGTTACAAAGGATGTTGAGCCATATACAGTAGTGGTTGGAACGCCTGCAAAGCCTTTGAGAAAAAGATTCAATGATGAAATTGTAAGAAAATTAGAGTGTATAAAGTGGTGGGATTGGTCTCATGAAAAAATTAAAGAGAACTTTAATGATTTTTTACTAGATATAGGTACTTTTGTAGAAAAACATTACAAAGGAGATGAGTAAATGGAGGAATTATTAAAAATTGAAGAATTAAATAAGTCTTTCATTCTCCACAATCTAGATAAGCATATAAATGCAGTGCAAAATATCAATATCTCCATAAACGAAGGAGAGTTTATTGGAATAACAGGTAAAAGTGGAAGTGGTAAATCTACAATACTTAAATGTATTTATAGAACTTATCTGACAAGTGAAGGAGATATATGGTATAAATCTGAAAAGTTCGGTTTAATAAATCTCTGCAAAGCATCTGAAAGACAGATTATACATTTAAGAAAATATGAAATTGGATATGTCTCTCAATTCCTAAGTATTGTTCCACGAACTACGGCTAAAGAAATTGTAGAGCAGGCTGTTTTAGAAATGGGACATGATCAGGAAGATGCAAGTAGAGAAGCAGAAAAAATGTTAATACATTTTGAAATAGACAGAGAACTTTGGGATAGCTATACAAATACCTTTTCTGGAGGAGAGAAGCTCCGCTTAAACATTGCAAGGGCAATGGTAAAACATCCACGATTACTTTTATTAGATGAACCAACGGCGAGTCTTGATAATGCATCAAAGGAAAAGGTAAAGGATGTTATTGAGCAGCTAAAAAATGAGGGTACTACTATGATAGGTATATTTCATGATCTTGATTTTATGGAAGAGCTTTGTGATAAAAAATATAATATGCAGGTAGGTGAGTTAATATGAGAGCGGATTTTCATGTTCATACTGATATTTCCGATGGATCCTTAGGATTAAGAGAAACAATACAAGTCGCTAAGGAAAATGGGGTTACTCATATGGCAATCACAAATCATGACACAGTTAAAGGCTTAAAAGAAGCCGTTAAAGAGGGTGATAGAAAGGGGATAATAATTATTCCAGGGATTGAGATATCAGCTTATGACTTTGTAAATAAAAAAAAGGTTCATATACTTGGATACAATTTTGAACTTGAAGGAAAGAACATTAGGAAGCTGTGTGATCCTATTTTAGAAAGAAGAAACGAAAATTCAATTCGTCAAATAGATATATTAAAGATTAATGGTTATAAGATTAATACACAAAATATTTTGAGAAAATCAGTGAATAGCGAAGTAATTTATAAACAGCATATTATGGCAGAGCTAATAGAGAAAGGGTATACTGATGAAATATATTCTGACTTATATAAAAAGTTATTTAAAAAGGGAGGAATATGTTCAGGAGATATAGAGTATGTAGATGTTTTTGAAGCTGTAAAAGCAATAAAAGCAGATAACGGTATAGCGGTATTAGCTCATCCAGGACAGCTAGATTCCTATGGAATAATTGATGAGCTTGTAGCTCAAGGATTAGATGGGATAGAACTTAATCATATGGATCATACAGAAGAAGATGTTACAAAGATTAAAGAATACAGTGATAAATATGGTTTGATTTTAACTGGTGGAAGTGATTTTCATGGTGAATATGGTTCATCAATAAAAATTGGAGAAATAATGGCTCCAAATGAGTATATTCGTATTTTTTATAAGGATGCTGAAAAGTGATTATATAACTCATTCTGATAAGAAGATAATGGATTTACTAATAGACTAAGAATTAAGCTCTCACTAAAATAATTGTTACTCAAAAATAAACTGTAATTTAACAAAACTTAATATAAAGAAAATACTGAATTTATGCTAATATGTTAAATTAAAATTAATCTTAAAAAGGAAGTGTTAAAATGGTTAAGAAACTAATAACTTTATTGATTGGTGCAACGCTTTGTATTTCATTGGCTGGATGTGGATCTGGTAATTCAGCAAAAGGAGGAACTGATAATATTAAAGAGCCTGATACAATTACTATTGCATGGTTACCTAATAATTCAGGAGATGATTTTAAAGATTTTAGAGCAGAATATGATAAAATTATTTCAGATGCTACTGGTAAGAAGGTTGAAGATAAACTTACTACAGATTACGATATTGCTATAGCAGCCTTGGATAGTGGAGATGCTCAATTAGGCTACTTTGGACCTTACGAATATTTGACCGGCCGCGCAAAAAATACTAAAATCGTACCTCTTGTTGTTGAAAGTGGAGATTCTGGAACTTTAGATGATGCCCTTTATCACAGTAGGTTATTAGTTAAAAAAGGTAATGAAGATAAGTACAAATCTGGTGGAAGCTATTCAATAGATAACATTGCTGGAGAAAAAATGTCCTTTGTTTCAACAAGTTCTACTTCAGGTTTCAATATGCCTGCATCAGCAATCTTAGGATATTTTAATCAAGAAGATAAATGGAAGAATTTAACCAAAGATGACTTAATGCAAGGTGGTAATAATAAGTTCTTTAGCCAGACAATTTTTGCAGGTTCACATCAATTATCATTAGTAACTCTTCTTACAGATAAGGCTGATGTTGCTGCAGTAGATGATATAGATGTAGCACAATATGTTGATTTAACCTCAGGAAATGCAAATGAGGAAGGCTCTGTTTATACTGTAAAGAAAGATGCAGCTGCTCCTTTTAATACTCTTGGTGGAGATCAATACGTAGTTATTAAGTCAATACCTGTGCAAAATACTCCTTTAGAAGCTAATAGTTCAGTATTGAGTCAAAAAACTCTTGATGCAATAACTAATGCATTGACTTCTGATAAAGTAACAAGTGATACAAAAATATTTGCACCAAAAGGTTCAAAGGGAAGTGTATTTGTTGAGCCTCATCGTTTCTTAAAAGCAGATGATTCTTGGTATGATCCGATGAGAAAAGTACTTAACATTGGAGCATAAATAATTAACTGACAACTGTGGTTTAAAGTTTAATAAATGAGAACTTAGAAATTAAGTAAGAGGTGTAAAGGTAAGCAGTTTATACAAAAATGGATAGCTTTCTTTATGCCTTTGATTAAATTGTAAAGGAGATTAAATATGAGTCTGTTAGAATTGAAAAATATTACTAAATATTATTCAGGGACTATACCTGCGCTATCTGATGTTAGTTTTTCAGCATCTGAGGGGGAGTTTATTTCAGTTATTGGTTCATCTGGATCTGGTAAATCAACCCTTCTTCGTTGTATTAACAGGATGATTGAAATAAGCAGCGGAGAAATTTATTTTGACGGAACTAATTCTTCTAAACTTCCAAAACGGAAATTAAGGATAGTAAGAACTAAAATTGGCATGATTTTTCAACATTATAACTTAGTAGAACGTCTTACTGTTTTCGAAAATGTGCTTCATGGAAGGCTTGGGTATAAATCAACTATGGCAGGTATTTTGGGAAGGTATACCAAAGAAGAAAAAGATCAAGCTCTTAAAATTATAAGTATATTGGGGCTAAATGAGCAGATTAATAAGAGGTGTGACCAATTAAGTGGAGGGCAAAAACAAAGAGTTGGCATTGCTAGAGCTTTAATACAAAATCCTAAATTGATCTTGTGTGATGAACCAATTGCTTCTTTAGATCCAAGTACTTCAAAGATTATAATGGATTATTTAAGGAATATAGCTAAAGACATGGGTATAACCATTATCGTCAGTCTTCATCAAGTTGACGTAGCTATTAAATATTCTGATAGAATTATCGGAGTAAATAAAGGAACTATTCTTTTTGATGGTAAGCCGGGTGAATTAACTAGTGAACGTATCTCGGAAATTTACAATTCTGATTCTGAGAATTTAATGATAAATATAGGATAGGAGGAAGAAATGGAAGCTGATGTTTTTGTTAAAAGAAGAAACAATGGATTAATATTCTTTACTTTGATAATAATTTTGACAGTAGGCTCTATAATCATTACTCAGTATGATGTCTCAAAAGGTTTTACAAGCTTTATTAAGGCTTTTGAGTGGGGAGCATCAAATTTCTATCCTGATGTAAAGTCTTTGGCAAAGTTACCAGATATTTTTGTTAAGCTTAAAGACACAGTATTGATGTCTATTGCATCTACTACCGTAGCAGCTATTTTTTCTTTATCCTTAGCATTAATAGGTTCTAGAGCCACAAGGATTAATAATGTATTCACTATTATTTCCAGGGGAATTGCTTCATTATTTCGTAATATCCCCCTAGTTGCATGGGCAATGGTATTAATGCTTGCATTTAGTCAAAGTGCTCTAACTGGTTTTTTAGCGTTATTTCTTGGTTCTATTGGATTTCTTACTCGCGCTTTCATGGAAGCTATCGATGAAGTTAGTGATGATACAATTGAGGCTTTAAAGGCAACAGGAGCTTCTAATATTCATATTATATTTCAGGCAATCTTGCCTTCAAGTATGCCTCAAATTGTAAGCTGGTTATTATTTATGATTGAAACAAATATCCGTGATGCTACTCTAGTTGGACTTCTAACTGGAACAGGTATTGGCTTTTTATTTGATATATATTACAAAGCTTTTAATTATCATACAGCAAGTTTAATTGTTGTTGTTACTGTAATTATAGTAATCATAACAGAAAAAATTTCAAATATTATAAGAAGGATGGTTTTATGATGGAAGTTGAAAATCATATACAGTTACAGATGAAATTAAGTAAATTAGAAAATAAGGAAACCTTTGGTCCTGAAGCCAATAAATATATTAATAAAGCAAGCATGACTATAAGGATTACTTTGCTCATGTTGGCATTGATTACAATATATTCTCTGCTTACTATGGACTATAGCGATGTGAATATACCAAAGGCCATAGTAGATACATTAAATAATTTTAAGATAATTTTCTTTGAACCATTTCCTAAACATTTTACTATTCTAGATGTCTTAAATGGCATGATAATAACTCTTGGACTCGCATTTTTAACTACATTGATTAGCAGTATAATAGCTCTTTTTTTAGGATTAATGGCAGCACAAAATCTTGCACCAAAGAGACTAACAAGTATTATCAAAGGTTTTGTTTCCTTTATTAGGGCGGTTCCAAGCATACTGTGGGTTTTAATATTTGCTGTGGCAGCAGGTCTAGGGAGTACTGCTGCTGTTATAGGAATGACCTTTCACTCTATAGGCTATTTAACCAAAGCATATTCTGAATCCTTTGAGGATTTAGATCGTGGAGCTATTGAAGCACTTTTGGCCACTGGTGCTAATTGGTGGCAGATTGTATTTCAAGCTGTATTACCATGCTCGGCTACTTATTTGTTGTCGTGGACATTTATAAGGTTTGAAATTAACTTTGGAAATGCTGTAGCTATGGGAGCAGCTGCTGGAGCTGCTGGAATTGGATTTGATATGTTTATGGCTAGTGGATTCTATTTTGATCTTCAAGAGGTAGGGATCATCACATATTTTGTGTTAGCTTTTGCAATCGTACTGGAAATACTTTCAACAAATATAAAGAATAGAATTAGAAATAAGGCATAAATAATAAAGAGTTAATATTTTAAAAAAATAAATTTGAGATTTAAAAGGAATTTAAATGAAAAATAGAGTCTAAATTTAAGGCTCTATTTTTATGGTTAGAAATTGGATAATTTTATGATATAATATTAAAAGAAAACGTTTTTGTTCATAAATAAAGAAATTCTTATTAAAAATGTAAAAATACAAATATAATATTAATAAAACAATTTTTGGAACATTTGAATTAATATGGTTTGATATTGTATAATAGAAACCAAATGAATCTTTATTGGAGCAACATAATAAAGTCTTGTATATTAATATAATTTAGCTATATTGCTCAGATAGTGCCAGTTTTAGTTGGAATATTAACATATATATTTAGGAGGAAAGCAAATGATAAAAAAGGCATTAGCCATTGGAATAAGTATATTATTAATCATATCAACGGTTTCTTGTTCCAAAAAAGATGACAAAGTTGATAAATATGCTACTAAAATGGATACGATTATGCATTTAACAGCTTATGGTCCTAATGCTGATAAAGCTATAGATGCTGCTTTTAATAGAGTAGATGAAATTGAAAATATGGCAAGCAGTTCAATTAGTACAAGTGATGTTAGCAAGATTAACGAAGCAGCGGGAAAGGAATACGTGAAAGTACATCCAGAAATTCTCAAGATTATAAAGACTTCAGTAGAATACTCTAAGATAAGCAATGGAGCTTTTGATATAACAGTAAGTCCACTCATACAACTATGGGGAATTGGTACAGATGATGAAAGAGTACCAGATGATTCAGAAATCAAAGAAAAATTAGCGCTGGTAGGATATGACAATATTGGTATTAATGACAATGATAGTAGTGTTAAGCTTATGAAACCAGATATGGCTATAGATCTTGGGGGAGTTGCTAAGGGGTTTACAGCTGATGAAATTATAAAAGTTTTTAAGCAATATGGAGTTGAGAGTGCAATTATAAACCTTGGAGGGAGTTCTATATATACACTTGGAGAAAAACCAGATAAAACACAATGGTCAATTGCAATTCAACATCCAAGAAAGGAACAAAATGATGGCAATATTGGTATAGTTAAACTAAATCAAAGTGCACTTTCTACATCTGGAGATTATCAGAGATTTTTTATGAAGGATGGAAAGCGATATCATCATATATTAAATCCATTTAATGGCTATCCAGCAGATGCAGGAGTCATGAGTGATACTATAATTGTTGATAGCAGTATAGATGATTGTAATATGCTTGCAGACATTCTTACAAAAATTACGTTTGTAAGTGGAGTGGACAAAGGATTTAAGATTATTAATAGTCTTGATGGAATTTCATGTATGGCAGTAACTACAGATTTTAAAATTTATAAATCTTCAAAGTGGGATACTAACATAGAGGATTTAAGTCCTGATTTTACTATGGCAAATTAAGTTATATATTTATTGAAATAGATTTTCTAAAACTTGAGAAAACATAACTTAACGAAAGAAGTGATAACTTGTCCATAAATAAATTTTTTCAATTAGTACAGATAAAGGCTAAGCTAGCGAGTTTTATTTCATTTTCTTTAGGAACAGCTTATGCTATATATAGATATAGGTCATTTAATTTAGATAATTTTATAATAATGTTTATTTCAGTAATGGCTTTTGCAATGGCTACTACGGCAATAAATAATTATATTGATGATAAAAAAGAAAATAATAATCTAATGAAAAATAATTTTATTGAGAAGTATGGAATGAATGAAACTAAAGTTTTGCTTATAATTTTTACATTTTTGACAATTGCAACTATAGCTGGAATTGTACTGACTTTAAGAACAAATATAGTAGTATTATTTTTAGGAATTATTTCTTTTGGTATAGGTATATTTTACACATTTGGCCCTATTCCGATTTCAAGGATGCCACTTGGAGAAATATTTTCTGGTTTTTTTGAGGGATTTATCGTTATATTTTTGGCAATATATATTCATATTTATGATACTAATATAATATCTTTTACATATCAAAAAAATATTCTAAGTTTTAATATTAATGTTTTAGAAGTTTTAAGTATTTTTTTATATGCTATACCTACTGTAATAGGAATAGCCAATATAATGCTTGCTAATAATATTTGTGATTTAGAAGAGGATATCTTAAATGATAGATTTACTTTACCTTATTATATAGGAAAGCCAATGGCTTTGAAGCTTTTTAAATTATTATATTATATTGCTTATGCAGATATAGCAGTGCTTGTGATACTTAAAATGCTTCCGTTAGCATCATTATTTATACTTTTGACGTTGATTATAGTAAATAGAAATATTAATATATTTCAAAAAGGACCAAGTAAAAGTAAAAATTTTATTCTGTCTATAAAGAATTTTGTGCTAATAAATGCTACACAGGTGATTATATTAGGAATCATGACTATATCAATCAAAATACTATAAAAATATTCGAAAACGGATGAATAAAATTAAATTTTGTGATAAAATGTAATTAGGTATTTTTCACAATTAAGTAATAATATATATTAATTACCGATGCAAGGAAAAGTGATGCCACAAGTTAGTTATTAAATAAATTATTTGTGCATTACACACTCAAAAAAATTCTTATTTGTAAACCTTTTAAAAAATCTTCAAGAATTCTTTAAGAAGGTAATATTATTATAGAATTTTAATCAGTAATAGAATAAAGAAATACGGGGTGGTATGAAGTGTCAAAGAAGAATATTATCATTTTAGGAGCAGGTTATAGCGGTGTACAATCTGCCAAAATTTTAAGCAAAAAATACAAGAAAAACAACGATGTAGAAATTACCCTAATAGATAGGAATCCAGTGCATACTCTAATGACCTTACTACATGAGGTAGCTGGTGGAAGAGTAGAGCCTGATTCAGTACAAATTGATTTAAGAAAGATATTTTATGGTTCTAAAGTAAATATTATTACTGAAGAAGTGAAAAATGTAGATGTTAACAAGCAAGTTTTGACTACAGAATTTAGTGAGTATGAATATGATTATTTAATCTTAGGTACTGGTAGCGAACCAGCGTATTTTGGAGTACCAGGAGTTGAGGAAAATGGATTCCCGCTTTGGTCCCTAGATAATGCAATTAAAATAAGACATCACATTGAAAATATGTTCAAGCTTGCTAGTAAGGAAAGAAATGAACAAAAAAGAAAAGCTATGCTTACTTTCGCAGTTGCTGGTGCTGGATTTACAGGTATAGAGCTTACTGGTGAACTTATTGAGTGGAAAAATAAACTTTGCAGGAAATATAACGTTGATCAAAACGATGTCAAAATAATGGTTATAGAGGCATTAGGAAATATTCTTAATATTTTAGATGATAAATTGGCATTAAAAGCAGAAAGATATATGATTAAACATAAGGTTGAGATATTAACGAATTCCGCCATTACACAGGTTACACCAGATGAAGTTAATCTTAAGGATGGAAGAAAAATAGAAACAAGAACATTGGTTTGGACTTGCGGAGTACAAGGAAATTCATTTGCTAAGAGTTTTGGACTAGATTTAAATAATAGAGGAAGAGTAAATACCAATGAATTTATGCAATCAATAGATAAAGAAAATGTTTATGTTATTGGTGATGCAGCTTTCTTGGATGAAAAAGGAAAGGGGTTACCTCAAATAGTCGAAGCTGCGCTTCAAACTGCTGGAACTGCAGCAAATAACATTATAGCTGATATTGAAGGAACTGATAAGAAAGCACATAAATCAAATTATCAAGGTTTCATGGTTTCAATCGGTAGTCGATATGCTGTAGCTGATGCAGCTGGAATAAAACTTACAGGATTTTTTGCAGGGGCGCTTAAGCATTTAATTAATTTACTATATTTATTTAGTATTGGTGGATTTTATACAACTGTTAGATACCTATTGGATGAATTCTTTAATGTTAAGGAAAGACGTTCTATAATGGGAGGGCATTTAGCTGCTAAATCTCCATCAATATGGCTAGTTCCTTTTAGATTATACCTTGGTTCAATGTGGGTACTAGAAGGAGTGAAGAAGCTAATTGGAGAGGATACTTTTGCAAAAGCTTCAGGACTTCATAAAATAACTGATGGAATCGGAACAGATAGCTGGTTTTTAAGTGGAAATATTAAAATGCCTTTTGATTGGTTGCACATTGCTGCAGATGGTACAGCTAGTGCATCTGTAGAAGCAACCACTACTACGGCAACTACTGCGGCCGCTACTCCTGCACCTATATTAAGCAGTGCGCCAGGATTCTTCCAGGCAATTATGAAGATTTTAATGCCAAATCCTGAAATTGCTGTTTGGTTCCAAAGAATTGTTGTATGTGCAGAAATAGGTATAGGTTTATGCCTTCTTGCTGGACTATTTACTTGGCTTGCAAGTGCAGCATCAGCCTTTTTAGCTGTAAACTTTGTATTATCAGCAATGGCTGGATATGATGTACTTTGGTATTTCTTTGGTGCAATAGCCCTTATGGCTGGTGCAGGAAGATCTTTTGGACTTGATTATTATGTAATGCCTTGGTTGGGTAAATATTTAGGAAGTTTGTGGCTTGGTAAACAAAAACCATTATATAAGAATGAAACCTCAGCTAGTCTTTAAAAATATACTACAAAAAAGAGGTAATAATGAAGAAATGGGATGTAGTTATAATAGTTGTATTAATTATAATATCATTAATTCCCGAAGGAGTTACATTTATTATAAATGATAATAAGTATAACAATTTATATGTAGAAGTATATTCAGAGGGAAAGTTATATAAAAAACTTCCTTTAAATAAAAATTCAGAGGAGATATCCTTTACTATTGATAATGAGCTGGGGGAAAATGTTATTAAAATAGATAAAGGACAAGTAAAAATTATTGATGCAGACTGTCCAGATCAGATATGTGTAAAGGCTCATGCTATAAGGAAACTAGGGGAATCTATAATATGTTTGCCCCATAAGTTAGTTGTAAAAATAACGGGTGAAGGAAAACGGGAGACGGATGAGGTATCCTTTTAAGGTGAATTAAATGACAAAAACAAGAAAGATTGTATTCTTATCCTTGCTTGTATCACAAGGATTGGTGCTTCATATAATTGAATCCATGATACCAGTGCCATTTATAACTC
>JAEZKY010000223.1 GCA_023435985.1 Bacillota bacterium
AATTAATTTCAACTCAACTCCATCTACAAGTTTCCTACGTTCATTAACTTCCATATCTATTTTCCAACATATAATATAGTCAAATGTTTTATATGGGTGCTCATGCTTAAATATATTACTTAATAAATATTCTACCTCTACTAACTTAGCTTTTCCTTTGTTGTCTAAACAAATCAAGTCAGTAGTTGACTGATGAGAATAATGAGCAATGCTATCTATTCCATTAATATTTTTCTTATATTTATCGTTACTTAATATTGCTGTTAATAATATTATAGCTTGGGCTTCATTATCAGGAACTTTTACAATTGGAATTCCCTCGATATTTAAATCTCTTAATTCTACAAATTGCTTTAATCTATTATTTAGCAACAAATTTTTTTCAGTAATATAACTTAATTCTTCTTCTTCTCTCCTCATTTTGAAGTATACATTTTCAGTTATTGACATTATATCCTCACTTATTATCTTCTTAACGCAATCAAGTATCCATTTTATTTTAGGATCATCTTCGTTACTTATATTATTTCTATCGGCAGTTAATTCAAAGTTCTGCGAATTAACAAGAATATGAAAATGATGATAATTAGGATCTGATATCAAATTAGATCTTTTACTAAATGCAATAAAATCTTTTGCTAGATATACTCCAAATCTTGCTTTTAACCTCTCATTAGGTTTTAATTTACATACACTTCTTCTACAATTATATCCTGACACTGTGCCATACATTTGAAAAGACACATATTCTCCATTAATATTAGTACTTCGATGATATGGTCCAAAGTGTCTGCAATAATTGACTGAACGTTTATATACTTTTTCATTAATATCCATAGGAGGATTTTCTTGCGGTGGAAAAAACTGATGAGCTCCTGCAATTTCTTCCTTAATATTGTTTATTTTATCATTTATAAATATTCTCGGAGCTACCTGCATATTTTTAACATAATTATTTAATTCCTTAAATGTTGCAAATAAAGTCTTAAAACTCCCCCCAGCAGTAAACCATAAAATATAATCTTTCAATGTATCAAAATTAAATATTTTTTCAGGATTATCCATATTATATCCTTCTATTATAACAATAGTCCCATTTCTTCCTGTTTGATTTGGAATATCTTCAATAGTATAACTTGGAACAACATTATTACTCAATTTCTGCCATGGCTCAATCATCTCAGCTCTAAGTCTCTTATTTTCTTTTTGTGTTTCTACAATAATACGCTTACTTTTGAAAAATATTTTAGTCCCTAATCCTTTTTCGCCAATGCTCCGCACATCTTTTCTGGAATCCCCAAGATTAAAAAAACTATTTATATTATCTCTATCCATACCGCATCCATCGTCTTCAATCTCAATACAAAAAATCCCTTTACTGTTTCTACAAACCTCAATATTAATATTTTTGCATTCCGCATCCATTGAATTACTTATTGCTTCCCTAGGAAGTTCTAGCGGATTAACTAAATTTTTAGCTATCTCTCTATATAAAGATATCTCTTTAACTACTGGTATATACTCTTGCATCAAATCACCTCAAAAAATTTTTAAAATGTGTGGTTATCACACATTTTATTTTGTTCATTTTATTACAATTAATACATAATTATAGCGATTGGATTGATTATTATTATGAAAAGGAACATTATCGGAAGAAAAGTAAGAACTATCAGAAAGACTAAAAAGTTAACTCAAGAAGAGCTTACCGCCAGAATTCAACTGAGAGGTCTAAATATTGATCGACCAATGCTATCCAAAATAGAAAATGATTCTAGAGAAGTTTATGATTTTGAAGTTAAAGCCATTGCTGAAGCTCTAGATATATCAGTAAATGAACTTTTTATTGACAAAATAAGTAAAGAGTAGATATAGAGTAATTTGGATTATTACTCTATATCTACTCTTTAGTTAGTGGTATCGCCAACATTTCCGACAAAGCCTACTTTAAGCCATTCTATGGATCATTAATATTTAATGTTCTAAGCTCATCCGATTCAAAAATGCTTTTGACATCAAAATTATATTCTCCAAGTAAATTAATGTGTTCCCATCCTAATGCTGATAGCGTCAATTATAATATTAAGAGCACTTGTTCTTTAAAACTGATCTTGTAACTCTCTTTCTCTAAATTCTCCGCGTTTATCAAATAATATATTTCTAGCAAATCAATTCATAGCTTATCTTTTATTAAGTCCTCTCTAAATATGCTTCTAAGTTATTCATTAGTTATGTAATCTAATATGAAAATAATTTTTTCCATTATAAGAGAGCCTGTTAGATTTCCTCTTCTTATCGAATATGCTATTCTTAACACATCGTCAAAGTTCTCATCAATTGTTTTAATTTTTATCTGTCCGTTCAAAATATTCTAAATTTTAATATATTCACTAACTTTTCCAACACATAATCTTCGGTATATCCCTAATTCTAGGTGCGAGTCAAAATCCTAAATATTTAAATCTGTTTCATAATAAATAATTTCGTCAGCTACATGCACTACATCCTTTGCATTAATATTTATTACTTTAGTATAAAATGTATAGAATTGATCACTCACAAATCTATACATTTTGATTCCTTTATCAGTGATTAGTATAAACACCAACCTAAAGCTCATACCATCACTGGATGAAGTGATTCCATCCCCTCGAAAGACTGATAAAAATGATTTATTATAATAATTAACAAGTGTAGATTATACTTTTTTCATAGCATCATCATTCATGCAACCTCCATTGTGCTGTATTAGCCATTTATCTATAATATATACCTGAAGTTGAATTAGTCATTTTTGACAGCCCTATATTAGTTCCAATCCCATAAGAGCGTCCATTAATATTTTTTCTTCACCTTTAGCTCATGCCCACTTGAAGCATGAATAAAATTTCTATAAAAGTCTTATCCACTTTTATACTTCCAAAAGCGAACTATCTTTTTCATAATAAATTATAACAAAAACATTAGAACTTTTTTATCCGATTTCTTATTAATCTTAAATGGACTATCTGTCTGTGCTACAATATCATACAATCTATACAATCAATTATACTTAATAAATACCAATAAACTAACTAGAAAATAATAAAAAACTGCATATTGAATTATAGTTCAGTATGCGAATTTTATATATGTATGTTGAATTAATGTGATTTTGATAAAAACTATTTTTACGAAGTTGAAAAAATTAATGGTTTTAGGCCATTTGTTAAATATCAAATTTAGATTTTCAGTTTATTTTTTTATATTTTGTGAATCATTTACACAACATATGTTTCCACTAAGATGGAAACATATAAATTTCGTTGACCAATACAACTTTGATAACAATTTAATTATAGTTTGATAAATAACATGAAACCTTCACAAGAAAATAAAAAAACAACTACTATTTTCAATAATTTCGAACTATGGTAACTTTTTTTTTATTAACGGTAATTTTGCATAAATTGCAGCACTACCCATAAAAGCAAAAAATAAATACGTAATAAGAAAATTTTTTTACACATACTAAAGATTGAAAGTTTAAAAGTTAAATTTAAATGTGAGGTGAAATGAATGAGAAATATTAATTCAAAAGAAGTAAAATTACTTCCTTATGAAGTACTAAAAATATCTTCTGAAACTATGGAAATTCCTCCAGGAGTAAAACTTGTTAATGCTCCAGCAGCGTGGGATAAAAGTGAAAAGGGTAAAGATATTGTAGTTGCCATATTAGATACAGGTTGTCAAACTGATCATATAGAGTTAAAAGATCGTATTATTGGTGGACGAAATTTTACTACAGATTATAATAGCGATCCAAATAATTTTTCTGATAATGTTGGTCATGGTACTCATGTAGCTGGTACAATTGCTGCAACAGAGAACAATCAAGGTGTTATAGGAGTAGCTCCATTAGCAAAATTACTTATTGTAAAAGTTCTTGGTGCAAATGGAAGCGGGGCTTATGAGTGGATTATAAATGGAATTAATTATGCTGTAAATTGGCGAGGTTCTAATGGAGAAAAAGTGCGAGTAATCTCAATGTCTTTAGGTGGACCTGATAATATTCCCGAACTACATCAAGCAGTGCAAAATGCAGTGAATAATGACATATTAGTTGTTTGTGCAGCTGGAAATAAAGGTGATGATAATAGTCAAACAGATGAATTTGATTATCCAGGAGCATATAAAGAAGTCGTAGAAGTCGGTGCAGTTGATTTAAATAAAAAAATGTATCAACGCAGTGATTCAAATAAGAATGTAGATTTAGTTGCACCAGGAGAGGGAATTTTATCAACTTATAAAGATGGGGGGTATGCAATACTAAGTGGTACTTCTATGGCAACCCCACATGTTTCAGGCGGCTCAGCATTAATTATTAAACAATGTGAAAAGGAATTTGAAAGAACATTATCAGAAGATGAAATTTATGCTCAATTAATTAAGAGAACAGATGCTCTTGGAAATCCTAAGCGCTTGGAAGGCAATGGTTTATTGGATTTAGCAAAAGTATAAGAAATGATATTTGAAAAAAGGAGACTTTAATATGGAAAATTATAATATGATAAAAGATATTACTTTACTTTTACAACGTGTTGATGAACTAGAAAAACGATTAGAAGACATTGAAGATCAGGAATTTCCGAGTATTTTGAATACCAAACCCAAATGTGTTACTATGAAAAATGAAATTGCCACACTTAACAACAGCGATATTCGAGAAATTAAAACTTCTTATGGTACTAATATTCAGTGGGATATGATACATGTATCTAGTACAATTGTCGTACATTCCAATGGCGCATTTGATACTACTACTGTTTTAAAAGATAATTCAGGACATCGGAAATATGGAAACACTATTAACTTCGTTCTTAGATACAAAGATACTGATCATGAACTCCTTCAATTTTCAACATTTTCAGGTAACTTTAGTCCTGGTGAAGAAAAAACCTATCCAACTACTGGGGTAAGTGATGATATTAAGAACAATTTTGAGCTTATAGAACGTGGAGAATTATATATTAGTTATGACTGGACATGTGGGAAACGTTGATTAATAATATTAATTACAGAAATGTCTATAACTTGTATTTTAAATAATAGCTTTAATTCTTTGATCAGATGAACTTAGACCATTGGATATAATAATCCATAAAATAGATTAAAGTGGATAAAATGAAAAATTTTATCCACTTTCTGTCTTAACGTAAGTTTTATCGAAAATGTTGGCGATACCCAAGTTAGTAATAAACCTTTTACCCTGTTAGCAAATATCCTAAAATGATTTTAAATATGTTAATATATCATATATCAATCTAACTCATTAATTCCCTTCCTATATAGACCATCACTATCAAATAAATCACTAATTTCAATAGACAATCTACTCTTCTCTTCAAGAACTTTTTCTCTCTCTTCATCCGTGTACTTTTCAACATAATCGATTATTTCTATATCACCATTATAAAAATTATTTTCATACTTCTTTATCAAATTCTTGTATTCCATAACAACATGATCATTTTTTAAATGATAGTTTATTGGACCACTATCATGAAAGTTTATCGAAAGGTGATTCGGATTACTCTTTATTTTAGATAACGCCACCTCCAATATTTCCATTTGGATAGGGGTTAGATCTATTGATATTCTAGTTTCTCTATTTGATATTTCCTCTGGAACTGAAATCTCATTCCAACACCATATTCTAACATTCGCTTGCTTAGCATATTCCTTATGGAAATTGATAATTGCTTGATATAAATTAAAAACTTCTATTTCATTATCAAGTTCACAAATTTCATCTAAAAATAAATCATTATCACTTCCCGTTCCATATGCATCTCGTAATTCAAATTTCCATTTTCCATCTTCTTTCCAAATTTCCAAATCTACAAGAAACTCACCATAAGTTGATTTTGATAAATTGTTTTTAAATTTTATCATCATTCTATAAAAATTTAATTCTAATTGCTCTGTTAAAATTTCTTTAATATCCATTATTCTAATCCTCACTTTATTTATTATTCTTACAATCTGCAATTTCACGTACTAAGTTGCACTATTAATTTTATTATATAACTCTATTTAGTTTCGTATATTTACACCTACAAAATCACAATTACAGTATTTGTATCTTTATAAGTAATCACACCATAATAAATTTTTTTATATTTTAATCCTAAAGTCCCAACATTTCTTTAGTAAACTTATATTCTTTTTGAAGTCTCTTATATTTTTCCTCTAATTCTTTTTTTTCTTGTTTCAATTTCTTATTCTCTCTTAAAATAGCTGAAAACTCTTGTTTAAGATTGGGTGTTAATAATACTTTTTCTTCATCCTTATATTCAGCAATAATTTCCTTATAAGGATTTCTATTAAGTGTTGATAACGATAATCCAGATAATTCTACTAATTCATCATATATTAGTGGAATCTTTTCAGTTCTAAAATAATTTAAAGCTTTTAACAGTACTTTCTTATTTTTTTGTACTTTTCTCTTTCTTGCTTCTTCTAGATTTTTAGATCCATTTATTCCTCTT
>JAEZKY010000256.1 GCA_023435985.1 Bacillota bacterium
GAAGAGTTCTCGCTGATATGTTAAATGTTGGTGAACGAACTGTTAGGACAGAAATAGGTTTCTTAAAAGATCAAGGATTAATTGAGATAAATACTTCTGGAATGACAGTTACAAGTGAAGGCATAGAAATTATACATAAGTTGAGTGATTTTATTCATGAGATAAAGGGTCTTTCAGAAGTTGAAAAGAAGATAGAGTCTTTTCTTAATTTGAAAAAGGTTATCATAGTCCCAGGAGATGTGGAAGAAAATCCTTTGGTATTAAAGGATTTAGGTAAAGCATGTGCAAATTACGTTAAAGATGTTTTGGAAAATAATTCCATTATAGCTTTAACTGGAGGAAGTACATTGAAAGAAGTTGTGGAAGCATTTCCAAAAGTAACAAATTTGTCCAAGATACAAGTAGTACCAGCAAGAGGCGGTATGGGTAAGAAAGTTGAAACCCAAGCTAATACTTTAGCAGCTACTCTAGCTAAAAAGTTAAATGGTACTTATAAAATGCTTCATATCTCAGAAAATTTAAGCTTAGATATAATTGGTACTTTGCTTAAAGAAGAGGCAGTCAAAGTAGTTATAGATACCATACATAAAGCAGATGTGTTGATTTATGGTATAGGTAATGCTGTACAAATGGCTAGAAAAAGAGGAGTTCCGCAGCAGGAAATAGATAATTTAATAAATAAAGGCGCTGTTGGAGAAGCATTTGGATGTTATTTTAATAAGGATTCAGAAATAATCTCAGAAACTACCGCAATTGGAATAAAAATTAATGAAGCAAGAAAAATTAGAACACATATTGCAGTAGCTGGTGGGAAAAATAAAGTGGAGTCCATCATGGCAACTGAATATAACGATATTGACGGTGTATTAGTAACAGATGAGGCGGCAGCCAATGGAATATTAAATGCATTTGAAAGTTAAATTCAGTTATTAAATTAGTTTGTAAAATTTATTTTTATAAAAAAAGAAAAGCATTATTAGGAGGTAATTGTAATGGTAAACGTAGCAATTAATGGTTTTGGAAGAATAGGAAGATTAGCTTTAAGATTAATGATTAACAACCCTGAATTTAATGTGGTTGCAATCAACGACTTAACAGATGCTAAAATGTTAGCTCACTTATTCAAATATGATTCAGCTCAAGGAAGATTCGATGGAGAAATCGAAGTTAAAGAAGGAGCTTTCGTAGTAAACGGAAAGGAAATCAAAGTAGTTGCTGATTCTAATCCAGCAAACTTACCTTGGGGAGCATTAAACGTAGATATCGTTCTTGAATGTACTGGATTCTTTGCATCAAAAGATAAGGCTTCAGCTCATATCACAGCAGGTGCTAAGAAAGTTGTTATTTCAGCTCCAGCAGGAAATGATCTACCAACAGTAGTTTACAATGTAAACCACGATATATTAAAGGCATCAGATACAGTTATTTCAGGTGCTTCATGTACTACTAACTGTTTAGCTCCAATGGCTAAGGCATTAAATGATAACTTTGGATTAACAAAAGGTTTCATGACTACAATTCACTCATACACTAACGATCAAAATACTTTAGATGCTCCACACAAAAAAGGTGATTTAAGAAGAGCTAGAGCTGCTGCAGCTTCTATCATTCCTAACTCAACTGGTGCTGCTAAAGCAATCGGATTAGTTATTCCTGAATTAAAAGGAAAATTAGATGGTGGTGCTCAAAGAGTTCCAACAATCACTGGTTCATTAACTGAATTAGTTTGTACTTTAAATAAGAAAGTAACTGTAGAAGAAGTTAATGCTGTTATGAAAGCTGCTGCTACTGAATCTTATGGATACACTGAAGATGAAATAGTTTCTGCTGACGTTATCGGAATCAGCTACGGTTCATTATTTGATGCAACTCAAACTAAGATTATGGAAGTTAATGGAGAACAATTAGTTAAAGTATCTTCTTGGTACGATAACGAAATGTCATACACTAACCAATTAATCAGAACTTTAGGATACTTCGCTAACTTAAAGTAATTTAAACTATATTTTAAACATAACGCGCAAATTTATGTTGAAATGAATAAGTCTGGTTTTGTAGTATAAGGCTATAAAGCCAGACTATTTTAAAATATTCGTAAAATATTTTTTAGAGGTGAAAGCTATGAATTTTAATAAGAAGACAATTGAAGATATCGATGTTAACGGAAAGAAAGTATTAGTAAGATGCGACTTTAATGTACCATTAAAAGATGGTGTTATAACTGATGAAAATAGATTAGTTGGAGCGCTTCCAACAATTAAATATTTAGTTGCACACAATGCAAAAGTTATACTTTGCTCACATTTAGGAAAAGATGCTTCAAAATCATTAGCACCAGTTGCTAAAAGATTAAGCGAAATGTTAGATCAAGAAGTTGTTTTTGCTAGAGATGAAGAAGTTGTTGGTGAAAACGCTAAAAAAGCAGTTGCAGCAATGAAAGATGGAGACATCGTGCTATTAGAAAACACTAGATGTAGAAAAGAAGAAACTAAGAATGTTGAAACATTCTCTAAAGAATTAGCATCATTGGCAGATGTATTTGTTAATGACGCATTTGGAACAGCTCATAGAGCTCACTGTTCAACAGTTGGTGTAACTGATTACTTAGATACTGCTGTATGTGGATACTTAATTCAAAAAGAATTAAAATTCTTAGGAGATGCAGTTGAAAGTCCAGTAAGACCATTTGTTGCTATCTTAGGTGGAGCTAAGGTTTCTGATAAGATTGCTGTTATAAACAATCTTTTAGATAAAGTTAATACAATTATAATTGGTGGTGGAATGGCTTATACATTCTTAAAAGCTCAAGGATATGAAATCGGAACTTCACTAGTTGAAGAAGAGAGACTTGACTATGCTAAGGAAATGGTTGCTAAAGCAGCAGAAAAAGGTGTTAAATTCTTATTACCAGTAGATCACAGAGTAGCTGCAGAATTTAAAGATGTACCAGCTACAGTTACAGAAGATCAAAATATTCCAACAGGAAACATGGGATTAGATATCGGACCAAAGACAGAAGCTTTATATGCTGATGCTATTAAAGATGCTAAGACTGTAATCTGGAATGGACCTATGGGTGTATTCGAATTTGAAAACTATAATAAAGGAACAATTGCAGTAGCTAAGGCTATGGCAGATGCAGATGCTACTACTATAATAGGTGGTGGAGATTCAGCTGCAGCAGTTAATACATTAGGTTTTGGAGATAAGATGACTCACATCTCTACAGGTGGTGGAGCATCATTAGAATTCTAAGAAGGTAAAGTATTACCAGGAATAGCTGCATTAAATGACTAATCTAAATTAAAGTTAAGCTTAAGAAGAGTTAATTACTTTTCTTAAGGTTAACTTGTTAATAGCATAAAATTTCTAAATATTATTAAACATCCTAAGAACATTGATGAAAACGTTAGGATGTATCTTATAAAGAAATAATAAATTATGAGGTGGATATAATGAGAAAAGCAATTATAGCAGGTAACTGGAAAATGAATAAAACTGTTGAAGAAGCAGTTAAAATGGTAGAAGAATTAAAGCCATTAGTAAAGGATGCTTCATGCGATGTAGTTATATGTCCTACATTTGTATGCCTAGACGCTGTAAAAAAAGCAGCAGCTGGATCAAACATAAAAGTTGCTGCACAAAACATGCATTTTGAAGAAAGTGGAGCATTTACAGGTGAGGTTTCTCCTAAGATGCTAGAAACTTTAGAAATAGATTATGTTGTTTTAGGACATAGTGAAAGAAGAGAATATTTCAACGAAACTGATGAAGCGTTAAATAAGAAAGTTAAAAAAGCTTTCGAACATGGTATTACTCCAATTCTTTGCTGTGGAGAATCCTTAGAGCAAAGAGAAAATGGAACAACAAATAAAGTTATTGAGGCTCAAATTAAAGTTGATATAGCTGGATTAACTAATGATCAAGTAGAAAAGCTTGTTATCGCTTATGAACCAATCTGGGCAATTGGAACAGGAAAAACTGCGACAGATGAACAAGCAAATGAAACAATTAAAGCAATAAGAGCTATGGTTGCTGAAATGTATGGATCAGAAGCAGCTGAAAAGACAAGAATTCAATATGGCGGATCAGTTAAACCAAATACAATAAAAGCTCAAATGGAAATGTCTGATATAGATGGTGCATTAGTTGGTGGGGCTAGCTTAGTTCCAGCTGATTTTGCTGCTATAGTTAATTATTAATATAAAGACAATGAGAAAACCATGAACAAGGTAAAAATGTGTTCATGGTTTTTTATTTGTTAAAATGAAATATTTAATTTTATATAAAAATAATGATAAATAATTAACTTGATTGAATGAAAATAAAAACATAATATTTTTATATATAGGTAATATATCTATAATTTATTAAGTAAAGTGATATTTGTAAATTTAGCTTACACTTTGAATATAAATGTTTAGAAGTTGCAATAAATGCAAAAAAATAATATAATTTAAGTGAATAGTAGTATGTAAATTAAAATAGACGATAATATTTAATATATAAGTTCTTAATAAGGTCTATATACTGATAATTGATAAAAAAATAACGGTTTAAATGTAGAATAATTATTAGAATATTTATATTATGATTTTTAACAAATGTATTTGGAGGGATAGGAAGATGGCAAAGAGACCTGTTATGTTAATGATATTAGATGGTTTTGGAGTAGCACCAAAATCTGAAGGAAATGCTGTAAGTTTAGCAAAAAAACCAAATTTAGATAAATTTATTGAAAAATACCCAAATTCTATGCTACAAGCAAGTGGTTTAGAAGTTGGATTACCAGAAGGTCAAATGGGAAATTCAGAAGTTGGGCATTTAAACATCGGTTCTGGAAGAATAGTATATCAAGAATTAACTAGAATTACTAAAGCAATTTCAGATGGAGATTTCTTTGAAAATGAAGCTCTTAAATTAGCTATGAGTAATGCTAAGAATGGTGCAGCTTTACACTTGATGGGCTTATTATCAGATGGTGGAGTTCATTCACATTTAGAGCATTTAAAAGGACTTTTAGAATTTGCTAAAAAAGAAGGAATTCAAAATGTATATGTTCATGCATTTATGGATGGAAGAGATGTACCACCTTCATCAGGAAAAGAATTCATAGAAAAAACTGAAAAAATGATGGCTGAAATAGGGGTAGGTAAGATTGCAACTATAAGTGGTAGATACTATGCAATGG
>JAEZKY010000271.1 GCA_023435985.1 Bacillota bacterium
CATGATAATATAATATTGCAAAATGACATTAAAAAGAGTAGCAATGAATTATCTTTGATTTTTGTCTAAATGATGAAAAATTTTATGTTCTCTATGTAAACATTAACACTGACTTTAAGATTTCGAAATCAAAAGACTATTATTCCAAGGTGAAAAATATTACTTAATTATTAATGGTTAAAAAAATAAACAAAAGGAAAACGTTTAGAAAAAACGATGGTATTAAACATTGCAAAAAAGACAGAAAAATTATCTAAAATAACAAGAGGGGGATCCGAAATGGATATTACAAACAATGAAAAAAACACAGATAAAGTGTCTATTGTTGAAAAAGTACTAGGGTATAAAATTGCATTTATGCCTTTAGGAGTATATGCGATTTTATTAATTATCGTTACAGGATTACTTCAAAAACAAATATTTCCAAAAGATATGATAGCTTCAGCAGCTATTATGGTGCTTTATGGCTATGGATGTGCAGAAATTGGACAAAGAATACCAGTTTTTAGGAATATTGGTGGTAAAGTTATAATGGCAACGTTTTTACCTTCGTATTTGCTATATGCTAACCTTATTCCTAAACAAGCAAGTGATGCGGTTATTAACTTTATGAAAACTACTAATTTCTTATATGTTTTCATTGCTTGCATTATAGTCGGAAGTATCTGCAGTATGAACAGGCAAGTTCTTATAAAAGCTTTTTTTAAGATGTTTGTGCCACTTATTATAAGTGCAATTGCAGCTACTGTAGTAGGAGTTGGCGTAGGAACGTTACTTGGAATAGGAGCATATAAAACATATTTCTTTATAGTTGCTCCTATTATGGCAGGCGGTGTTGGAGAAGGCGCTCTTCCATTATCTATGGGATATGCAGCTGTTTTAGGTCAAGAACAAGACGCTTTATTTGCATCGGTTCTTCCGTGTGTAATGATAGGAAGCTTAACTGCAATAATTTATGCAGGCATATTAAAACGTATAGGAGAAAAATATCCTCAATATTCAGGGGATGGAGCTTTATTAAAATCTGGGGATACTGATGTATTAGAAGCTGCAAAGGCAGGAAATAAAGCCAAAGAAGAGATAAAAATTGATTTAGCTAAAATGGCAGCAACAGGTGTATTAGCTTTCGCGCTTTACCTATTTGGCGTGTATATAAATTCTGCAATAGGATTACCAGCGCCTATAGTTATGTTATTATCAGTTGTAATAGCTAAAGCAGCGGGTATTATTCCAAGAAGTATTGAAGAAGGTGGATTTGCGTTATTTAAGTTTATAACAACAGCTGTTACTGTGCCATTGTTGCTTGGAGTTGGTATTGCTAACACACCATGGGAAAACCTTGTTGCAGTTATAACAAATCCAAAGTATTTAATAGTAATAGTATGTACAGTTTCGGCAGTTGTAGTAACAGGATGGTTTGTTGGTAAGGCGTTAAAAATGTATCCGGTAGAAGCGGCTATGGTCACATCTTGCAATAGTGGACAAGGTGGAACAGGAGATATAGCTATACTTACATCGGGAAATAGACTCGAACTTCTACCATTTGCGCAAGTTGCAACAAGACTTGGTGGAGCAGCTACAGTTACTATAGCTATTGCGTTATTAAGAATGCTTACTAAATAATTAAAGTAAACGACTAGTGTAAAAAACACAAAAAGTTTTTAAGTTTGCTATTTGAAACAAATCCTAAAAGTACTATATGGACTTTTAGGATTTATTTTTTATTCATTACAAATTATGAAAAAATGAGTGCAAGAATATTTAAAAGTAAGAAATGAGGAAACACTTTAATTTACTATGTATAAATGAAGCTTGGTAATTAATGAAGAAAAATAAAAAGAGGAAACATTTATTGGACTAAAACTCTTAAAGTAGATTGAAACGAAACAAAGACATATGTTAGGAATGAAAGCAAATGTTAAGTGATAATATTAAAAATAGATTCTACTGCGGACTTAAATAAGCAATTAAACCATAAATCCACAAAGAAAATCATATATTAGTCTAAAAACACTCAAACAAATGTTTAAATAAACAACAAATGTTTGACAAGGTAAACGTTATTTGATATTCTTATACTGTAAATTGTATAAGTGCGATTGAAAAAAATTAAGAATATAATTAAGGAGGATAAATACTTTATGAATATAAATTTAGATTACTTGAATATTAAAAAACATAATAAATTGTATAGAAATGTTGGTGTACCTGAATTGGTGAAAATTGCTGTAAGCAGAGGAGAAGCTTCTCTCTCTGATAAAGGAGCTTTGGTGGTTAATACAGGAAAGTATACAGGAAGATCTCCTGAGGATAGATTCATTGTGAGAGATCAAAACACAATAAATACTGTGAATTGGGGAGGTGTATGTTTGCCTATAGAAGAAGACATATTTGATAAGCTTTATGGCAAAGTGATGGAATATATTGAAGAAAAAGAATTGTTTATATTCGATGGATTTGTAGGAGCTATGGAAGAATATACTATGCCTATAAGGGTGGTGTGTGAGTGTGCTTACCAAGCTATGTTCTCGACACAAATGTTTAGAAGGCCTACTAAAGAACAGCTTGCAAACCATTTGCCAGAATTTAATGTGATTTCAGTACCTGGCTTTAAGGCTAATGGTGCAGAAGATGGAATAAATTCTGAAGCCTTTGTATTAATGAATTTTTCTAAAAAAATAATACTTATAGGTGGAACTGCCTACTCTGGTGAAATTAAGAAGTCTGTATTCTCGGTGATGAATTTTTTACTTCCTCAAAAGGGAGTGCTGCCAATGCATTGCTCGGCTAATATAGGTGAAGATGGACAAACAGTTGTGTTCTTTGGATTATCTGGGACAGGAAAAACAACTTTGTCTACAGATCCTGAAAGAAAGCTTATAGGTGATGATGAACATGGATGGTGCGACAAAGGAGTGTTTAACTTTGAAGGTGGATGCTATGCTAAGACTATAGGACTTGATAAAGAAAAAGAAGAAGAAATATATAATGCTATAAAATTTGGAGCTGTACTTGAAAATGTTGTTATAGATGAAAAAGGCGTACCTGATTATAAAGATTCAAGTTTAACTGAAAATACCAGAACAGCTTATCCTATAGAATTTATAGATAACATTCAAGTAAGCGGTACTGGAAATAATCCAAGTAAAATTATTTTTCTTACAGCAGACGCATTTGGAATAATGCCTGCTGTAAGTAAATTGACTAAAGAAGCGGCTATGTACCACTTTATGTCTGGATATACAAGTAAAGTGGCTGGAACAGAAAGAGGAATAACAGAACCTAAGACCACATTTTCAGCTTGCTTTGGAGAGCCTTTTATGCTTTTGAATCCGGCAGTTTATGCGAAATTGTTAGGAGAAAAAATAGATAAACATAATACAGAAGTTTTTCTTGTTAACACTGGATGGGTAGGTGGAGCTTATGGTGAAGGCAAAAGAATTAACTTGCCATACACTAGAGCTATGGTTAAAGGCATAATTTCAGGAGAACTTGGAAAAGAAGAATATTATGATCATCCGGTATTTAATTTATTGATACCAAAACAATGCCCTGGAGTTCCAAAGGAAATATTAAATCCGAGAGAATTATGGGAGAACAAGGAAGAGTACGATAAAAAAGCGTTTGAATTGGCAGATAAATTTAAAGAAAACTTCAGTAAGTTTAATAATGTTCCGGAAAATATCTTGAAAGCAGGAATAAAAAGATATTAGTATAAAAATTATAATATAATTATTAAAAAGATTGAAACTTTTTGAGATAAAATAACAAAAAATATTAAGGTGTTTTTATAATTTGCTATTGCAGATTCGAGAACAGTTCGGCCGCTTTATCATAGGATAAAGCGGCCGAAAAAATATCTATAAGTAAATGAGTTTTATAAATTGTTAAACAATATTTGGTTTTTACTGAGAAAAAGATATATAATAAAACTTTTAACATAAAATTTAATCAACATCAATTTGAGCTAATGATAACACCTTTAAAGCTGTATCATCATCTGTAATGAGTACATTTATGTATTTGCCTCTAAGTGCTCCTAAAATAGATTCTGCCTTGAATTTACCAGCGGCAACGCCTATTACGTAATTAGCAGAATGGATTGCGTTTAAATCTATACCTACTATTTTTGAATTAACATCGTTAACTGCTTCATTTCCAGAGCTATCGTATAAACGAGCAAATGCACAACCTACAGCTTTTGATGAAGTCAAATCGCTTGTGTGCTGATTAGCTAATACGTATTTTGACCATAAAGTAGAGGCGAATACAGCATCTACAGTTCCTATACCTGTAAGTATTATGTCAGCCTTATTAGCGAAGAAAAGAGTGTCGTTGATAACTGGTTCTTGTATTAGAGCTCTTCTTGCATAATCATTGTCTATATATAAAGGTGCGTAAAGATACTTGTATTTACCTCCGTAAGAGTTTGCGAATTTACGTATAAGTTCTGGCGCATCAATTGAAGGATCGTCTTTGGCTGCTGCGCCCATAACTTGAACGACGGTTATAGGTAATTTTCTTTTTGGTTTAAGTCGTTTGACTACGTTAGAAATTGTTTTCCCCCATAAGACTCCTATTATTGAATTCTCTGTGATTATTGAATCTAAATATTCTGCTCCTAATTTAGCAAGTGAAGATAATGTCTCTTCTAAAGGAAGAGATTTGTTATCTAAGACGATAACGTGTTTTAGATTAAAATTGCTTTTTAACAAATTTTCTAATTCGCTTACTCTGGTGTGAGGATTGTTTATAGTTATTTCAACTACATTTCTATCGCGAGCTTCTTGCAAGAGCTTAGAAATTTTAAAACGTGAAGTTGAAAATTTATTTGCTATTTCTGATTGCGTCATGTTTAATTCATAGTACATATTGGAGAGCTGTGCTAGAAAGTTTAATTTTTCGGACTCGCTCATTTTTTCATATTCGTACATAGTGTACCTCCAAATATTAGGTAAGTTGTTCTTGAGAATATAGAATAATATTAATTATAATGTAAAAATTTCGTATTTTCAAGTTGTATTTAAATAAAATGATGATTAAGAACTAAAATAAAATCTTTTTGTAAAGTTTTTTCTTTTGAAACGGAGTTAAAATATTTCTTGCTAAAATATATGTAGAGTTAGGAAAAAAGAGATTATTGCTTGATATAAGTAATACGACATATATATATCTGAATATTCTTAAAAAGGAATTATGTATGAAAGTTTGCATTCATTATTCTGTAAAAATAAAACTCCACGTAAAAAATATATCGTTATTGAATGCTATGATATAAACACATTAAAAATATAGAGTTGGATACTTAAGATTAATATAGTTGCTTTTTTACAAAATAATCAGCTAAACAGTTATCATATGTTTTAAAAATAAACAAATGATGAATAAAAAATATATTTTGTATCAATATAAATGCAATTATAAACGTAAAAGAGAGAAAAAGTGTATTGGAAAGGTTTTAAATATCATAAATTTCGTTATAATTTTAACAACATTTGTATTGAAACATAACAAATGTTTTGACGCATCTGAAAAGAAATGATATTATATATATGGTATTGAAGAATTAATGGTATAAACGTAAAAGGTTGATGTTAACATTAGTTTTATGCATGAAGTAGAATGATTTGAATGGGTTAATAATGAATTTGGAGGCTTTGGGATGAGCGATTTGGTTGATGAAGAAAATGTAGATAAAACTAGTAGTATTAAGAAAATTTTTAGTGTAAAAATTGGGGTTATGCCGCTAGGTGTATATTTATCACTCCTAGTGGTTGTGTTTGCTTTATTGTCGAGAAATATATTACCTAATGATATGTTAGGTGCGGCATGCGTTATGATATTATACGGGTTTACTTGTGAAGAAGTAGGAAAAAGAATACCTATAATTAGACATGTTGGCGGAAAGGTTATTATGGCAACATTCTTACCATCTTATATGGTGTATGCTAATCTTATACCAAAGATGGCTTCTGATTCGGTAACTACATTTATGAAACAAACTAATTTTTTATATGTTTTTATTGCTTGCATTATTGTTGGAAGTATTCTTAGTATGGATAGAAAAGTTCTAATGAAGGCTTTTGTAAAAATATTTATTCCTATGGTTGCATCTCTAGTAGTTGGCTCCTTGGTTGGAATAGCTGTGGCTTTTGTACTAGGGATCAGTCCGTATGAAGCGTATTTCTTTATAATTGCTCCTGTTATGGCAGGCGGGGTTGGAGAAGGAGCACTTCCTTTATCTATGGGGTATTCAGCAGTATTACAAACAAACCAAGATGCATTGTTCGCACAGGTCCTTCCATGCGTAATGCTGGGAAGTTTAGTGGCTATACTTCTTGCTGGATTACTAAAACGCATAGGAGAAAAATATCCTCAATATTCAGGCGATGGTACATTATTGAAAGTTGGAGGAGATGATGAAATATTAAAACTTGCGCAACAAGGTGACGAAGATAAAGCTAATACACATCACGACTTGGCACAACTTACAGTTGCGGGAATTTTATCATTCGTTCTCTATATGGCTGGTGTATATATAAATTCTTTAATTGGATTACCGGCTCCGATTGTTATGCTTATAGCAGTTGTTATGGCTAAAGTTGTAGGCATTATTCCGAATAGTATTGAAAAAGGTGGATATTCACTTTTTAGATTCATTGTAACAGCTGTCACAACACCTTTATTGTTTGGAGTTGGTGTGGCTATGACACCTTGGAAAAATCTTGTGGTCGTTTTTACGAATCCTAGATATTTGATAGTAATAACATTCACGGTTATAACGATTGTTGTTGTTGGGTGGTTTGTTGGTAAAATGGTTGGAATGAATCCAGTTGAAGCGGCAATGGTAACAGCTTGCAACAGTGGACAAGGCGGAACAGGAGTTGTATCTATACTTACATCTGGCGATAGATTAGAACTTATGCCTTTTGGTCAACTTGCTACAAGAATTGGAGGAGCAGTTACTGTTACACTGGCTATAGCGTTGCTTCGGGTGATCAATGGGTAAAGTGGAATTTGAATGTTTTACAAAAACTTCTAACTGTTATATAATGATAAAATTTACTGATACATATATATAGAAAATGGATAAAGTGCTTAAACATATGTTTTTAATATAAACATTTGATTAAGCACTTCGTCTGTTTTATGGCGTGATAAAGGATTTGTGAATATATTATAATAAAAAACATTAATACATTCAAAACATTTGTTTAAAATATTAACAAATGTTTTGACAAGAGGCCAAAAAACTGTTAGTATATATATTATAAAGGAAGGAAAGTGGAGGTGAAAATCTATGAATATAAGGGAAGAATCTTTAAGATTACATAGAGAAAAAAGAGGCAAATTAGAAATTATCGGTACAATGTCAGTAGATAATGCTGCAGATTTAGCGCTGGCTTATACTCCTGGTGTAGCTGAACCTTGTTTAGAAATAGCTAAAAATAAAGATAATGCATATCAATACACTATTAAAGGAAAAACTGTTGCGGTAATAACAAATGGAACTGCGGTTCTTGGACTTGGAAATATTGGACCAGAAGCAGGAATTCCTGTAGTAGAAGGTAAAGCTCTGCTGCTAAAAAAATTTGGCGGTGTTGATGCTATTCCAATAAGCGTAGATTCAACTGATCCTGACGATATAGTAAATACTATAAAGAATATTTCGCCTGGCTTTGGAGGGATACATTTAGAAGATATAAAAGCACCTGAGTGTTTTTACATTGAAGATAAATTAAAAGAGTTATTAGATATACCTGTATATCATGATGATCAACATGGAACTGCAATTGCAGTGCTAGCAGGTGTATATAATGCTCTTAAATTAGTTGAAAAAAATATACAAGACATAAAAGTTGTTATTAATGGTGCTGGAGCATCTGGTATTGCTGTAGCTAAACTTTTAATATCAGCAGGAGTGAAAAATATAATTTTATGTGATTTAAATGGAGCTGTAGTTGAAGGAGATAATACTTTGAATGCAGCACAAGCAAAGATAGCACAAGTAACTAATAGAGGCTTTGAAAAAGGAGCTTTATCAGATGTGATTAGAGATAAAGACGTATTTATAGGAGTTTCTGATGGAAATGTATTAACAAAGGAAATGGTTAAAACAATGAATAAAGATAGTATTGTCTTTGCGTTAGCTAATCCTGTCCCAGAGATAATGCCAGCTGAGGCAAAGGAAGGTGGAGCTAAGGTTGTAGCTACAGGAAGATCGGATTTTCCAAATCAAGTAAATAATGTGCTGGTGTTCCCAGGAATATTTAATGGAGTCTTAAAGGTTAGAGCAAAAGAGATATGTGATGATATGAAAATTGCAGCGGCTAAAGGAATTGCAAATTTAGTGTCAGAAGATGAGCTGACAGAAGATTACATAATGCCTAGTGTATTCAATAAAGAAGTTTGTGAAGCTGTTTCAAAGGCAGTTGTTGATATAGCTAATGAACAAGGCATGACTAGAGAATATTTAATGATGAAATAGAAAGAATTTTGAGAAAATAGACTTAACGTAAATAAAAGTAGAAAAATTATTATGTTGTAAACAAGGAAGTGATATTTATGGAATATCTTAACTTAGAAGAAGTGATTATTGAAGATGGACATTCTAAAGAGCTAGATAAAGTTAAAGATTTCCTTAAGCATCAGGATTTAAAATTTGATGAAAGCATACAGTGTACAGTTGCCTTATATGATGATAGTAAAATTATAGGAACTGGTTCATTTGAAGGAAAAATACTAAAATGCATAGCTGTGGATAGCAGCTATAAAGGAATGGGAATTTCAAATAGAATAGTGTCAACTTTAGTAAGTGAAGAATATAGAAGAGGAAACATGCACTTATTTGTTTACACTAAACCAAAGAATCAAGAGATTTTTAATAATTTAGGTTTTTATAAGATAGCAGAAGTACCTGATAAAGTAGTTCTTCTAGAAAATGATCCTTTTGGAATAAGTGGTTTTGTAGATAGAATAAAAGCTAAGAAAGTTGATGGAAATATAATAGCTAGTGTAGTTGCAAATTGTAATCCATTTACTTTAGGACATAAGGCTTTAATAGAAAAGGCTTCAAAGGAAAGCGATGTAGTTCATGTCTTTGTGGTTTCTGAGGATAGATCAATCTTTCCAGCAGAGGTGAGATATAGATTGGTAGAGGAAGGAACAAGCCATTTAAGTAATGTAGTACTACATAAATGTGGAGATTATATTATATCAAATGCAACTTTTCCATCTTATTTTATAAAAAAAACAGATGAGGCTGTTAAAAGTCATACATTATTAGATATTGAAATTTTTACAAAGTATATAGTACCTGCTCTAGGAATTAATAGAAGATATGTAGGGGAAGAGCCAACATGCGGAATAACTAGAACATATAATGAAACTATGAAAGAAATAATGCCGTCTCACAATGTAGAAGTTATTGAAGTTCCGAGAGTTGCCTATAGTGGAGAGATAACCAGTGCATCAAAGGTTAGGCAGCTAATTAAAGAAGAAAAGTTTTCAGGTGTAAAAAAAATGGTTCCAGAAACAACATATAAATTTCTGATGTCTGAAGAAGCCAAAGAAATAATAAGTAAAATCTAAAATTAATATATAGATTAATTAGAAATAATATATAGGAGGTCCATTATGGAAATTAAAAAAGCGGCTATGGCTGGAACATTAGAATCTAGTGATATTACAGTTATAGTAGAACCAAACCCAGAAAAAGAAGTATTTATAAAATTAAAAAGTGATGTAGAAAAGCAATTTGGTGATCAAATAAGAAAGGTAATTTTAGACACTTTAAAGGAACTAAACGTTCACAGTGCTATTATTAGGGCAGATGATAAAGGGGCATTGGATTGTGTTATTAAAGCAAGAGTAGAGACTGCAGCCCTAAGAGCAGCAGAAGAAACTAACTTCAACTGGGGAGGCGGAAAATAATGTACAAGTTAAGAAGAACAATGATG
>JAEZKY010000278.1 GCA_023435985.1 Bacillota bacterium
CTCCAAAAGGAATATGAAGTTATATAAAAAATCATCTATAGCAGAGCTTTTAAAGTCAAAGTATCCTATTTTCTTTTCATCTACTTCTAAAATTCCCTCATCAAAATATAAGTTTGCAGGATTAAGTCTTTTATTAATGAGTTTCATAGTATCTCTAAGCTGCTCTACATGTTCATCATCCAAAGGACTATCTATAAGTTTTAAAGTTATCGCTATACTTCCATCTTTATTGCACTTTATGATCTCAGGTCTGTTTTCTGATGGATACTTAAGTTTTCTTGCTCCTTCTGACATATCCTCAAAGTTATTTGGAATATACATCCTTAACTTTTCATCAAAAAAATCTGTTTCCTCAAATTCATAATACCTGTTCCCAATTTTTACAGGACCATCTTTAATATCTTTTCTAGCTTCCTTCGCTTCCACTGCATTTATGTAATCTAAAATTTTTTCATCAACTCTCTTCTCCACTATTCTCATCTCCTAAAATTACTAATTTAATATTCTCTTATTTAAAGATTTAAACTCAAGCACTTATAGCACTCCATATTCTTCCCTCTATTAATCATAAAACTTTTTACAATTACTGCATATTATACTTTAGTATAATTTTGAATTTATTGTTAATATTTTATTTAAATTTATATATTAACTATTTGAATATTTTCATGTAAAAAAATAAATGTATCAACATCATATAATTGTATGCTGATACATTTTAAATTACTTAAATCTTCTCTTTTTGAAACACCATTGTTTTTATATTATCTACCTAGTATTTAATCATATATATTATAAGTAATTTTACTGCAAACAATTATTTATCTAGGTTAAACTTTTATGTACACCTACATCATAAATTTAGGATCTTCTCCGTATTCATTTAGTCCTGCTTCCCCCTCCATGCATAATAATATGAGCAGCCATATTGATCCGATTATTGGAACTAAACGTATGAAAATCCAAATTCCACTTTTTCCAATGTCATGCAGTCTTCTCACCGTAACTGAAACAGTTGGAATTATCATTGCAAATAAATAAATTCCGAAAATTATATAAAAACTTCTTAATTCACTATTTATGAGAGCTGCCAAAATTAGAAAAATAAAATTAAATAAAATAAACATCCAATACTCTCTTCTACGTGCTCTCCCCTCAAACACAGAATATTTTTTCAATGCTTCTAAATACCACTTCATTTTCTTACCCCTTTTTAATTAGAATTATATATTTATTATTTTATATTACGAATAAGCTGCCGTAATAATAATTTAGCTAATATATTACTTTAGAAATTCACTATCATATTAAATTAAATATTTATCTTATATAATCTGCCTTCCTACTCCTTGTGACTAGCTCTACAAATTGGAATTTATGGTTCTAATTCTTTCAAGAAAAAACGTAATGACATTACTGTTTTAGATATCTTATATTTACTTTCTAAAGAAACTAATTTAGGATTTTCTACTAAATTATTAACTTCTTTTTCACTAACTCCAGACATCAACGCAATTGTTTCTGCCGAAATATTATGATATTCTAATAGAACTTGCAAAAATGCTCCAATTTTAAAATCGGCAGTATCTCTCCCTATAATCTCAAGCATCATAATTAAATCAGACATTTTACTAAAATTTTTAGAGCTCTCAAATAGCTTTTTTTCATCTTTGCTTAAAATAACATCTTTTTTTACACTTAATAATTTTGAAAGTGTATCTATATTAAATTTATATTTTTCAATCAATAGTTGCAATGTTTCCATTACATATTTTGATGTTACCACTTTTACATCTTTAACATCTTCCATATTAATTCTTCCCTTCAAATCACTGCTTATTTTTCAGTAAATTATATCATATTCTGCAAAAATCATACTATACTATTTGATTAATTATAAATTTGTAAGTAATATCATAATATTATAAAATAAATCAATTTTACTTAACTTTATTCATTGACTTTAAAATTTTTCAAATATTTTATATTTAATGTATATCTGAATTCCCTAAAAACATTTCTTCTCCTTGATCAGTTTTAATATAATATGTTCTATATCCCAAGATATTATCTCTTGTATATATATCTACTACTTTGTATTCTGTTATTACCCTATTTTCTTCACTGCTATATTCATCTCTTGTATTATCTTCTATAAGTTTAATGCCAGTCCGACCAACAATTAAGTCATGTATTGTTGGCCCTCCATCCTCTCCATAAGCTGTTATTCTTACCATATCGTCCAGATTTACTTTTTTGTTTTTATAATTATTAATAAACGCATCAAGTTTTTCTAGATTGTACTGTATACCACCATATACTTGCACAACATCACCATCTTTTTTAGCCATATCAGCATTATATTTCTTTGGTAATTTATCAAGTTCTTCATAAGATTTTCTCGTAATTTCAATCCTTGCTCCATCTGAGCCAATTGTATAACCACTAACAATAGTATCGTGTGCCATATACCCAGTATTATTGTTAAAGTAATACCACTTACCAGCAATTTGATGCCAACCTAAATAATATGAACTTCCATCTGAATACCACCATCCAGTTGAATCTTGTTTCCACTCTGCACTTGCACCTATTGGATTTAATGCTAATACTGAAATTATTAATAATGAATTTGCTATTATCTTAATTAATTTTAACTTTTTCATTTTTACTTACCTCAATTTCTTTTTATTCTACGTCATCATTTACCATCACGAATCAGTTATAGCGTATTTTGTAAAAATCGTATTATTCAATTTTCAAAGAACATCTTTTTATTAATTACTACGTCAAATCTACATATTATGAAGATTATAATAAATTCGATACTAAATTATTAGAATTGTAGACTTATTTCTGTTCAACTCCTGTCCTATAATCATGATAAGTTTTCTTTGGATCTGTAGGTGGTTCGGAATAAGCTTCATATAAAACATACTTAAAATTTTCTTTTAATCCTTGGTATTTATCAGTCACCTCTTTATTCATATCATTTGCTTCCTTTTCAAGTGAGTCTTTTTTATCTAGTTCAATACTGGTTACATATCTAACAACCGGGACTATCCCAACATCTTTAGTGTATTCCACACGAAATCCATACATCTCAACATTACTATCTTTTAACCTCTCTGGGAAGGTATAATTCTCATTTAAGCTTTGATTCAATTTTTTGCCGTAATCTGTTATTTCACTTTCTTTTTTGTACTGTATAAATGGGGCTGGGCGCAATACTTTGTTACATAATTCCATATAAATATCAGCAGATACTGTAGAACCTTGTGATTCAAGTAACTTTGCTTTTTCATATAAATCAATTGCATTCATTCCATCATAACTGTAATTTCCAAAATATAATGTTTGAAGTTTCCATTCATTATTTTCCTTTATGTATATGGATGTAATTAAAATATCATCCTTATTAGACGTAGATTTAAGTAAAGATACAAAAATATCCTTGCTTACTGCCTCAACTGTAATATAAAATAGACCATCTTTTGAATCACTTACCGTAACATCATATTTCCCAATACTTTTCACTTTACAATAATATCTATCTTTATATTCAAAAGACTGATCTTTAAAAACACCATTATTATTAGCTAACAGCTCATTAATGTTAGATGCTTTACTCTTAAATTCTTCACTGCCAATTCCCAAAATTTCATCTGAATTATTGTTCTTCATACCATCTATAACCTTATCATCTAAAACTTTTATAGAATCTAAAACCTGCTTGTCTATACTATCATTATGATCTATTATTGCCGCCCCTACACCTGCAGATGACAATGAGCAGGAAGTCATAATCATTGCAAAAATAATGAATAGACTTAATAAAACTTTTCTCATAACATCCCCCTATAATACATTTATGACTTTTATTGTAATTCTATTTATTGTCAATGTATATTATACTTTAGTATAATTTTGAGGAACTATCCTTTGTAACTCGTGTAAAACCATAAAAAAATTATTTCGGCAATATTCAGCTCATCATATAAAAATAGCAATAGATAAATTTAAGGCACCAGCTGGATTGCTCTGCCTTTATAAACGTTACTTTTTTTATAAAATCTTTGTCCTCTGGAAAATTATCACACAAAAATTTCTAAACCTGCATTTAAGTCATGAAAGTATATATTTAAAACAAATTGCCTTGAACTAATTATAAAACGTGGTTTAATACAAATATAATATAAAATAATTTTGGTAGTGAGGTGTTTAAAATTGAATTACAGTTAGCATTATTTTCAACCTTTATAGTTGAAGTTTTAATCTGCTGCTCATGGATGTATGTAACAACTTCAAGAAACGTTTATAATGAACGTATGAATATGATAGAAAAAGAAGTCAAATTATTTGGAGGAAATATTATTAGTATTGAACAGGTAAAAAGAACAAACTATCCTCTTAATAATGAATACCAAGAAGTGGAATTAAGCTATAAATTCTACAAAGTTAAATACGATTTAGAGCACAAGCTAAAAGAAGGTTGGGCAATTATAGGTATGAAACAACACTGGTGCGGGCCTAATGGAGCAATTGATTCAAAATGGATGTGGCGTTTATAACTAGAACAAGTTTTAAGTAATCTCACCATATTTTAGACGGATTGGACATTGAAGATAGAAATGCTACAATTAAATTATAAGAGAATGTAGTAGACTGTTTTACACAAATCTACTACATTATTTCTACGTATTAAGTAATATCTTAGTATGTCGCACAAAAAATATTGCATATCATTCTAAACAATGCGATATTTCAATCTGTCATTTATATTTTTAATACCTACTATTAAAGAAATATATATCTTATTTGGTTTTATAATTTATTTCAAATTTATATGATTCCTTAAAAGATTCCTCTACATATTTAATAAGCCCAAAATCCTTTTGTAAATATAATTGTTCTTTACGAGCTATATTTTTTCCATCATAGAAATTCTTTTCTACAAATAAGCAATTTTTATAAACTTTATCATCTATATTCAAATCTACTAACCCTTTCAATTCTATGCTAGCTTTGTTGTTATTGTTATCTCCTTCATTAGATCCTAGTATTGTCTTATCAGTCGCCTCATATACATTACCTATATTAGCATTCTGTAAAAAAGTAGCTGGTTTATTATTCCATATTAATTTATCATTAACTTTTCTACCAAATTCCATAACGCTACCATCTTTACTATAGTTTGAATATACTTCACATTCCCCAGTTTTATTTCTTAACTCATCAAAATATGTTTGTTTTTCTACATATACATCTTTGTCATTGACTTTTGATTTTTCTTTCCGTTCAAATTGCACTGTTACTTTTTTTATTTGATTATTCTGTTTATCATTAAATGTACCTTCAAGTTCATAGGTAATAGGCTTGTCTATTGGAAAATAATCGCTGATTTCTATATGTTCATTCTTTTCTGAACAGCCTGTTATAGCAATACTTATAATACTAATTATTATTCCAAATCCAATAAGTCCTTTAATTTTCTTTATAAAGCTCAAAATATTCCCCCATCTCTGCACAGCTTGCTTTATAATATTAGTCTTTTTCAATTGCTAACTCTAACGATATAAAAATTCTACGAGGTCCTAACCTAAATTCTCCTTAACCTACTATATAAATTTTAATTAATTAACTTATGACTTTTATTGTAATTCTATTTATTGTCAATGTATATTATACTTTAGTATAATTTTGAAGAACTATCCTTTGTAACTCGTGTAAAACCATAAAAAAATTATTTCGGCAATATTCAGCTCATCATATAAAAATAGCAATA
>JAEZKY010000300.1 GCA_023435985.1 Bacillota bacterium
GTGATAAAGAAATGAGAGAAATGTTAAATGAAGAAATCTCTGATCTTACAAATAAGGAAGTAGAATTAGAAAACAAAATACAGATTTTATTATTACCAAAAGACCCTAATGATGAAAAAAATGTATTCGTAGAAATCAGAGGGGGTGCAGGTGGTGAGGAAGCGGCACTATTTGCATACAATTTATTTAGAATGTATACAAGATATGCGGAAACTCAAAGATGGTCAGTAGAAATAATGAGTTTAAACGAAACAGATCTTGGCGGTTTTAAGGAAGTTGTCTTCATGATTAAGGGTAATGGAGCTTATTCAAAATTAAAGTATGAAAGTGGAGTACATAGAGTACAGAGAGTACCAGATACTGAATCAAGTGGAAGGATTCATACATCAACAGCAACAGTTGCAGTATTGCCAGAAGTTGATGATGTTGAAATAGAAGTTTTAGATAAAGATGTCAGAATAGACGTATTTAGAGCTTCAGGTAATGGAGGTCAATGCGTTAATACTACAGACTCAGCTGTTAGAATTACTCATTTACCTACTGGTCTTGTGGTTTCATGCCAAGATGAAAAATCACAATTAAAAAATAAAGAAAAGGCTATGAAGGTTTTAAAGTCAAGACTTTATGAGCAGGCAGAAAAAGAAAGAGCAGATGGAATAGCTGAAGATAGAAAGAGTCAGGTTGGAACTGGGGATAGAAGTGAAAGAATCAGAACTTATAACTATCCACAAGGAAGAGTTACTGATCATAGAATAGGATTAACTTTATATAAGTTAGATACGTTCTTAGATGGGGATCTTAATGAAATGATAAATGCGCTTATTACAGCAGACCAAGCAGAAAAAATGAAGTTAATGGGAAATACACAAGAATAGGCATATGAACAAGATGACAAGTCAATGTTGCAAGAAATTAGCATGCTGACTTGTTATTTTCTGAGTATGTTAATAACACTCAAAAAAGCCTTACAGTATTTTGTTGGGCTTTAAAAGTATATCGGGAGATTAACTATGGATATATATAAGGCTATAAAGAGAGAAAAAAAACACTTGAAAATATTCCTGATCACTATGGTTATTATAGCGTTGATTCTTCCAACAATATTAATGATAACTGGAAGGATTAACATATTCTACGTAAGCTATATCATCTTTATTTATCTTTTAATAATTATATCTATTATAGTAAAGATGAATTCATATAAGGTTGAATATAGATATATGACCAATAAGTTAGTATTTAAAACAGGTATTTTTGCTAAAGAATATTTAATTATATGCGATAAGGTCGCTTTAGTACATACAAATAAGTCAGATTATGATTTAGAAATAGTTTTAATAACTAATGTGGTTTTTAAAAATCCAGGATTGAGACCTGTAGATAAAAATTTTTTGAAAAGATACCCACAGATAGTTGAACACTATGATGCTATTAAACAACTTAATTCTACTAAAGATTATTATTTCCAGGTAATCAGAAGAGGTGGATTAAGAAAATATTTATTATTAGATTCAATATATAAAAATTGTGTTAAAGCGATTTATACTGATGAAAGCATTCAAAATATAAAGATAGCACGAGGGCAGCTTATAGTATAGTTTACATTTGCAGTTCATAGTCCTCAATTTAAGTTGGAAGGATTGTGAGATGATTTGATTGACAATGAACAACGTACGATTGAAAATGAAGGATAAAATCTATTTTGCAGATTTTTGAAATATATCAAAAAAGCCTATGTTTCTCATTCGAAATTGTAAAGTATACACTGTAAATTGTTAATTGACACCTGATAGAAAGGAGATAATATAGTTGAAAACTAAGATTAGTATAATTGAGAATACTAAGGAAGATGAAGCAAAAATAAAAGAAGCTGCTGAGTTAATAAAAAATGGGGGAACTGTAGTTTTTCCAACAGAAACAGTTTATGGATTGGGGGCTGATGCACTTAATGCAGAAGCTGTAGAAAAAATTTTTAAAGCAAAAGGAAGGCCACAAGATAATCCGCTAATAATTCATGTTGCATCAAAGGATATAGAATTATACGCAAAGGAAATTCCAGAAGTAGCAGGAGAGCTTATAGATAAATTTTGGCCAGGACCATTGACAATAATACTAAAAAAGAAGGATATTATACCAAGTGTAACTAGTGCTAATTTAGATTCTATTGGAATTAGAATGCCGGATAATGAAATAGCTAGAAAATTGATAGAACTGTCTAATACAACTATTGCAGCTCCTTCAGCTAATATAAGTGGAAGACCAAGTCCAACAGATTTTCAAAGGTGTATTGAAGATTTAGAAGGAAAAGTGGATTGTATTTTAGGAGGAAAAGAAAGTGATATAGGTGTTGAATCAACAATAGTTGATTGCACAGTAATTCCACCAGTAGTATTAAGGCCTGGAGGAATAACACTAGAAATGCTTAGAGAAGTGGATTCGAGCATAGAAATAGACAAGGCTATTATGAAAAAACCAAGAGAAAATTTAAAGCCTAAAGCTCCAGGAATGAAATATAAACATTATGCGCCGAATGCTAAAGTTACAATAATTTCTGGTGAAAGAAAAAAAACTGTTGAAAAAATAAAAGAAATGGTACACTATAATATAGAAAAAGACAAAAGCGTATGTATTCTTACTATTGAAGAAAATGCAAAAGAGTATAAAGAAGGAACAAGTATAGTTTTAGGA
>JAEZKY010000096.1 GCA_023435985.1 Bacillota bacterium
TTATCAGACTCAGGAAAAACTCTATCACCACGCTCAATCTTTAATTTAATTCCTTCATTTTCAAAAAAACTCATAGTGTCATTATTAGTAAAACTATACAATGCACTATATAAAAAATGTGGATTACCAGGAATATACTCAAAAAACTCTGATATATCCTTTGCATTAGTTACATTACATCTTCCTTTACCAGTGATAAAAAGTTTTCTTCCAAGTTTTTCATTACCATCTAGTAATATTACCTCGTGTTTTTTTGCAGCATGCAGTGCAGCCATCATACCTGCTGGACCTGCGCCTATAACAATAACCTTACTCAATTTTTAAAACCACCTTTATTCAGTCGAGAATTAAGAATTAAGAGCTAAAAGTTAAGAGTGAATCTCAAAGAGAAAGCTCAAGAAACCAAATACAAGATTTGGAGTATCACTTTTGTATTCTAACTTATCTCCAAAGAGAATCATAAAAAATATTATTTTTAAGAAAAGTCGTAGACTTTTCTTCCTTAACTTTTAACTCATAACTTTTAACTCATAACTGGTTTAATTATCTGTTGTCTATTTTTTCTGGGTACATATCATGATTCATTATTCTATAGCTTGCCATTTCTTCATATTTTGTACCCTTCATTCCGTAATTACAATAAGGATCTATACTTATACCACCTCTTGGAGTAAATTTTCCCCAAACTTCTATGTATCTCGGATCCATAAGCTTTATTAAATCCTTCATAATTATATTCATACAATCTTCATGAAAGTCTCCATGATTTCTAAAACTAAATAAGTATAGTTTTAAAGATTTACTTTCTACCATTTTTATATTCGGTATATAACTAATATAAATTGTAGCAAAATCAGGCTGACCTGTTATTGGGCAAAGGCTTGTAAATTCTGGACAGTTAAATTTCACAAAATAATCATTGTCTGGATGTTTATTATCAAAAACTTCTAATACGCCAGGATTATAGCCATAATCATATTTTGTTCCTTGGTTTCCAAGAAGTGATAATCCTTCAAGTTCCTTTGATTTTCTTCCGCTTTCACTCATTGTTCTTCTCCTTTAAATAAAATTTTATGCAAAAATTATTTATTATTTTCCTTGCTTTTTAAATAATGTTCTAATCCTCTTTGTCTAAGTTTGCAAGCCGGACATTCTCCACATCCATCTCCAATTATTCCATTATAACACGTAAGAGTTTTTTCTCTTATATAATCTAATTTTCCGAATTCATCTGCCATTTTCCATGTTGCAGCTTTATCAATCCACATTAAAGGTGTATGAACTACAAATTCATAATCCATAGCTAAGTTTAAAGTGACGTTAAGAGACTTTATAAATACATCTCTGCAGTCAGGATATCCGCTAAAATCTGTTTCACATACTCCAGTTACAATATGCCTTGCTTCTTTAACTTTTGCAAGCACTCCTGCGAATGTTAAAAATAACATATTACGTCCTTCAACAAATGTTGATGGCAGTGAACCATTTTCACCAGCTTTTATTTCTATGTCATCTCTTGTAAGCGCATTTGGTGCTAATTGATTAAGTAAGCCCATATCCAATATATGATGCTCTATACCTAACTCTTTAGCTATATCAGTTGCACATTCTATTTCTTTCTTATGTTTCTGATTATAATTAAATGTAACAGCAATTACCTCATCAAATTCCTTAAGTGCCCAAAATAAACATGTGGTAGAGTCTTGTCCTCCACTAAATACAACTACTGCCTTCTTATTCATATTAAATCCCTCCCAAGTTTTTATATATAAGTAGAATTTATTAATTTGTTCATATATAATAGATTAGAAATTCTGTAAAGGAAAGTGATGCTTAAAATCTTGTATTTTATTAGCAGAACTTTCTATTTGAGCTTCATCTAAAACTGTGAACTGACTTAGCTATTTCATAATTAGTAACGCTTCCTGTCTCAGCATATTATCAGTTTTAAAGTTTCCAGTAAAGGTCGTTGTTGTTGTTAGTGTTCCCGGCTTTTTTATGCCTCTTGAAGTCATGCAGCCATGTTCTCCAGTAATAAGAACACCAACATCATTACTGTCTGTTACCAATGAAACAATTTCTGCTATATCACTTCCTATGCGCTCTTGAAGCTGAAGTCTTCTGCCAACCATGTCTGCTATTCTTGAAATCTTGCTAAGACCAATTATTTTTTCTTTAGGTATATAAACTACAGAAACTTTCATATTATACATTAATGCAAGATGATGTTCACAGTAACTATGTATCGGTATGTCTTTTACAACAACCATATTATTATTGATTTCTGAAATTGTATCTTCATTTTCAAAAGTAGTTCCAAACATTTTTGCTATTTCTTCATTAGTATGTGTCATTCCTTCAAATACTTCTTCATACATTTTAGCAACTCTTTTTGGTGTATCTAATAATCCCTCTCTGTTTGGATCATCTCCTAATGCAATTAATATTTCTCTTATACATTCCTCTATTTTTTTAGTATCTATATTCTTTGGCATTTTAAAGCCTCCTCACATTATAAACCTATCTAATTGCATATTTTTTATACTGTTAGATTGTTAATTTACTAGACTGACTTATCTTCAATTAATATAATGTATAATGATTGAAGATAACCTGGAGATATCTATATTTTAAACTCCTCTTGTATCCTTATTCCAAATAATCTTATGAAGCTGTACTTGCAATCTGACATTGTTTAATTTATTTTCTTTCATAAACTCAACAATCTCCTGCATATCTATATTCCCCGAAACAGGACTTAAATAAACCAAACACTTGGATGTTAAATTATATTTGTTAATTATTTCATAAGCTATTTTTAAATCTTCATGGCTTCCAACTACAAATTTGTAAACATCATTTTTGTCTACGACTTTTAAGTTATTAAAATTCATCTTATCTGTCATATTGCTGCTTGGCAATTTGAAATCTATAATGTAGCTGATATTATTATTTAGATGTTTTTTCTTAAAAGGTTCTATATCTACAGCACCATTAGTTTCTATATGAACCTTTAAGTTATGATCACAATTTAATATGCTTAAAAGCTCATTTATATTTTCTTGAATAAGTGGCTCGCCACCAGTTAAAGTGACGTTTACAACTCTATTTTCCTTTATGTAATCATATATTTGTTCAGTGTTTAAAGATTCTGAGATATTGTCCTTTTCCCATGAATAAATAGTATCACACCAGGAACATCTTAGATTACAGCCTTGAAATCTTATAAATGTAGCAAGTTCTCCTGCACTTGGGCCTTCGCCATCTATTGATAAAAATTTTTCTATAATATTAAACATTTATATACCTCCAATTAATCTTCTGTATATATGCAGCTATTATTGGGAGTTTCAAACAATTCAACTTCGCATACAGGTAATCCTGTTTCTTTTAATCTATTAAAAATATCCCTAGACATTTCTTCTGCCGTTGGCCTGTAAGCGACAAAATACGTATTAAAATCATTTGTAAGTTCTTTAAATTTACCAGCCAATGTTCTGCCTTCTTCATTGTCTTCTAAAATAAGCTTATGATCAAATATTTCAGCAATTTCTTTTAAAGAATTCTTAAAATTAGAAAAATCATCAACCATGCCTCTAAGCTGTCCATCTGCATGTAATGTTTCAGATTTCAATTTAACAATTAACCTATATCTATGCCCATGAATATTTGAACACTTACCATTATAGCCACTTAAATAATGAGCCATATCAAATTGTACTTCACTTTTTATTTTAAACATATATTTCTCCTTGCTTAATTGTGTAATAATTAATTACTTTATAAAATAGTAATTAAACCTAAATAGAATATTATTCATAAAATAAAAAAGGTTAACTTTGCATAACTAGAAACTAGCAACACAAAATTAACCTTAAATTTTCTCGAATTTAAAATTAAAATGCCTAGTTTTGTTTAAGGACAGGATGGTCTAACGAACTGTCCATATGAAATTTACAAGGATAATAATAACATATTTTGTTTTAGTATGCAAACTTTCTGTTACATTACTTAAGTAATGTGCTATAATTATCAAGAAACAATTAATCTTTGCAAAATTTAAGGAGGTCGTTTTTTGGAAACCAAACTAGGATTTAGGCATAAATTTGCGTATAGCTTTTTTGATTTTTCTGCCTATAAAGATTTTTTAAAACAAGGATTGGGAAAATCAATCTTATATATTTTTCTGGTTACATTAATATTTTCAACGCTAACAAATTTTAAGGATATATCTTTAATTAGTTCAGAGATATCTAATATGCAAAATAATCTTGTAGAAACTGCTCCTGACTTTGAACTTAAGAATGGTTTATTATCAGTTGATTCTAAAGAAACTATTTATTATAAACATACAGGAGATCTTTTATTTGATTTTGTATCAGAGTATGCATTTGTTTTTAATAAAATGAATTTATTAAATTCAGAGTCTTCTGATATAGGTGATACTTCTGAAGTTATTGGAACAGATGAAGAGGATGATAAACCTAATTATTATATGATTATCGTTGATACTAACGGAAACACAGATTCATCAATTTTAGCTAATTATAAGGATGGAATATTCATTAATTCAAGTGGACTTTTTGTTAAAAAGGACTATAGAACTATTGGAAATATTGCATTTTCAGATTTTAATGGTTTATATGTAAATAATGGAATCTTTCTAAGCGAATTATCAGGGCTAAAAATAATCTTACCAATAATTTTCATGTTATTTAAGCCAATATTCAATTTTTTTGATAATTTAATTATAGTGTTTTTATTTTTTGGACCTGTTACTCTATTACTGGGATCCTTTATGAAAGTCAAATTAAACTATTCTAGATCCTGTACATTAAGCTTTTATGCAATGACGCTGCCATTATTACTTCAATCTTTATTGCTTATAGCTGGAATTTATGTTGATTACTTTTCAATCATTTTTTACATGGTTACTTTACTTTATTGTGGGTTGGCTATAAATGAGTTAAAGGATATTAATAAATCTAATTTAAATTTGATGAAATAATATTATAAAGTCTATATACATTCTTTCATGTATAGCCCCAAACTAATTATAAGAGCTACAGAAAATGAATTTATCTTCTGTAGCTCTTATTTATTATCTAAAATGTTGTGTAAAAGTAAAGATAGAGGTTATTTTAAATATGTCTAAAATTATAATTACGTTTGTAAAAAATAAAATTCCACAAAATATTTCTTCAAGTTTACTGCTAGTTTTAATATTTCCTAATGAAAATCTCTTTTTACTTAAAGGATAAAACCAAGGTAATCCACCAGTAGTAAAACTATCCAAAATCAAATGAGATAGTATACCGATAAAAAGCCCCTTTACACAAATTAATATTAATTCTTGTAAGGATGCTCCAACGCTTAACGAGTATAACAGTAAATATAGAAATGGTGCATGAAATAATTTCCTATGTCCTGCCAGCTTGTTTATAGTTTTTGATACACTTTTAGTCTTTTTACCAATATAGCTGTTTTTATGATCAATATCAGGAAGTATACTTCCTAATACTGCCCCACCTAAAAATATTATTGCAGGTACTGGAGGTAGATTTATAATTTTATCACCTACGATATAAAGCCCTGCTAGTATACCACCATTTAAATGTGTTTTATAAGTCATCTTTTATGTGCTCCTATTCTTTTTAATCTTTTGTTAAAATATTTTCATTTTGCTATTATACTATAAATCTTCTAAAAAAATAAAATATTCCACTAAAATATTAATAATTTCAGTGGAATATAGTTTTATCTGTATTTTATATTTAATATTTCATGTAAGACATATGCTGTATTAAGTTCACTTCTTTATTAAAATATTGCTTTTTTCAGAGCAGGATTCTTTGGCTTTGCAGCTCTTACAGCCGCAATTGCATTTGCCCTTTGAAGAATTCTTAAGTGATTTAACTATTATACATCCTGCAAGAAACACAATGGCTATAGTAATTATTACCTCTAACATTTAGATTCACCTTCTTAAATCAATTAAAAAAATATATAATCAATAAAATTTCTTCTAAAATATTTCCACTTAGAAAAATAAACTGTTTATTTTTAAATACATATGAAGTAAATTAATAATTAAGCCACCAACATTATATACAAAGTATGCAGCTACCCATGCAACAACTAATTGAAAAAGTACAGAAAACAAGGTGAACTTTGTCCCGTATTCTTTTTGCATAGTACCAATTGTAGAAATACATGGGGTATAAAGTAATACAAATACTAAAAAAGCATAAGCCGAGATATTTGAAAAATGCATTGGTAAAACAGCTGATAAATCTCCTGAAAAAATTACCTGCATTGAAGCTAAAACAGATTCCTTTGCTAATAGTCCTGAAAGAAGTGATACTGCCGACTGCCAATTTCCGAAGCCCAATGGTTTAAATATCGGCGCAAGTACACTTCCAATCGATGCTAATATGCTATCATCAACCTGATCAACCATCCCATGAATATTAAAGTTCGATAGAAACCATACTAATACGCTCATTGCAAAGATAATAGTTGAAGCTTTCTTTAAAAAGCCACTGGCTTTATCCAATGTTTGCTTATAAACCGAATTAACTTTTGGCATTTTATATTCTGGAATTTCAATTATAAACGGTTCTTCATCTTTCTTAAAATATGTGTTTTTGAATAAAATACCAAGCAAAAATGCAACCATTACTCCAAGTAAATATAGCGATGATACAGCTAATCCTCTGTGTGATTTAAAGAATACTGCTGCAAAAACTGTATAAACCGGAAGCCTTGCATTACATGACATAAATGGAACAAGAAGTGCAGTAAGCTTTCTATCTTTTTCACTTTCTAACGTTCTTGCTGTCATTATTGCTGGTACAGTACATCCAAAACCTATTATCATTGGAATAAATGCTTTTCCCGAAAGTCCCATTTTTCTCATTAATTTATCCATCATAAATGCTACTCTTGCCATATATCCACTATCTTCTAGTATGGTTATGCAGATAAATAGAACCAGTATTATTGGCAATAATACTATAATTCCTCCAACTCCTGAAATTATTCCATCGACTATAAGAGAACTGAACCATGGAGATGAACCTGAAAGCAGTTCTCTAGCTCCTGGTATAATCAATTCATTTAAAATATTGTCCAGCAAGTCAGAAATAGGCTGTCCAATCCACGCAAATGTAAGTTGAAACATCAAAGCCATTAATAGCAAAAAAATTGGATATGCTAAAAATGGGTGCAATATAAATTTATCTAATTTTTCAGTAATAGTTTCTTGATTCTCAGCTCTTTTTGTGATGCAGGATTTTAATACATCCTCTATAAAAATATATGCATCTTTTTCAGAAGAGAACCTATATTTTTTATTATTTAAAGGTTCTTTAAAATTGCCACTCTTTAACCTCTCTTTAATTTTATCAATTCCTATATTTTTTCCTGCAACAATAGGAATCACTTCTACATTCAATTCTTCAGAAAGCTTATCATAATCAATTGTTATTCCCTTACTTTCAGAAATATCAATCATATTGAGTGCCATTACAATTGGAATATTAAATTGCTTAAGCTGGGTAGTAAGATATAAATTTCTATTGAGATTAGATGCATCTACAATGTTTAATATTAAATCTACATTGCCTTCTTCTAAATAACTCTTAGATACTTTTTCTTCATTTGAGAATGTATCCATGGCATATATTCCTGGCAAATCTACTATTTTTATATCGTCAAAAAGAAAACCTTCTTTTTTATCTACCGTAACGCCTGGCCAATTTCCAACATATTGATTGGAACCAGTAAGCGCATTATATAACGTCGTTTTTCCTACATTGGGATTACCAAGTAATGCTACATTGATCATTTTTTACGTCTCCCTCACTCTGGTAATAATTGGATTTTACATCTATAATAATATATTGTAACACTATGCTCTTTTCAATAAAATGTTTTTAGCATCTTTTTTTCTTATAGCCAAATCAAATCCTCTAAAATTTATAATAACAGGATCTCCAAGTGGTGCTGCTCTCTTTAGCTCAACTTCAGTTCCTTCAATACATCCTAACGCAAATAACCTTTTAATTAATTTTGAATCTCCTTTAATTGATGAGATTATTCCTTTTTCTCCTGGATTTAAACTACAAATATTAATAATGCCACCTCCTAAATGAAATTACTTATCATATAATTAAGAATATCATTATTGGTTGAAGTTTTCAATATAAAAATCTACTTTTCCTCTCTAAAATTCAAAGAAAAGAAAGTATTGCCATTACTTAATTCATAAGTTTTCCTTTTATAAAAATAATTGTATTCAAGATTATTTATTACATTATACTAATATTTTAAAAATTCTATAACGATAAAAAGATAAAGAAAGAGGTATATACATGTTAGTTTCTTCATTAAAAAATATAATGAATTTATCTAATTTAATTAATTATAAAGACACTAATAAAGGAGATCATATTTTGATCTCCTAAACACAATTTATATTAAACATTTATTAATAATGATATTTCTATTACTACATCTATTACATATATTTTTGATTTTGTTATAAAGTTAGATTTTTTTGATTATAATAATTAAGGTTTTATAAACACTTCTGTGGAACGTACACAATTAAAAATATTATCCCAAGCATTTACGATACATACAAGATAAGCTCCATTGAAGAAGTTTACTTTTGAAGGATCGAATTTAAATTGACCTGAGAGCAACTCGTCTCCAGTTTTATATTCTACTATTGTTCCATTAACTGTTAATTCCACACGCGATATATTTAATTTGATATTAGACTTTGTTGATTCTATATTATACCAAAGATAGCGCAAATTTTTATCTGGTTTATCAGGAGTAAATTCACCTACGCTAACAAAAAATGGTGCATCTATACTATCTAATAGCATAGCTCCTCCGTTAGTACTAAGCGGATATTTACTTAATGGAGCATATTGATCATATATTCTCTTCCTATGGGTTGAAAAAGCCGTAATCCCTTCAACTACAATATGACCAGGATCATTTATTCCTAATTTATTATCTGCCGCTTCTTGTAATATTCCAATTGACTGTTGTTTATAACCAGCAAAAGCTGTTTCTACAGTATCTATAGCAACTATATCTCTTGAAGCCATTATAGCATTTGTTAAAATATAATCTGCTGCCATATCTGGATCAGGTACGGATGAAACTGAGCCTTGAGGTAAAATTGGCCCTTGTCTATTAGCTGTCAGGCAATCCATAATCACAAAATCATAAGACCTCACAAGCTGTTGAGCACAGAGATAGTCAATCAATTTTTTCTTATTATGAGTAACACCGTTTTCATCATAATAAAGTCCATCGTGCCCAAGACGCCCTGTGTCTCCAAGCATACCAAACATACTACGAATACCATAGTGTAACTTAATAGCACCAGTTATACCTAGGAGCCCATGATTTTTAAATATTGGAAGTCCAATTAATACATCGCAATATTCATCTGAACCATTAGCTTGTTCCTTCTTTCTAAAAATTTTAGGGAAAGCAACATTAACCTCAGTTCCATCTGCCAATTTTATATTATATAATTGCCTTCCTGATTCTCCAATTGAATCTAGATTGACTAGTTTTGCCATTGAAGTACCATCTAAAATTCCATCTGCATTATAATCATAGCAAAAGTCTTTCTTATTAACAACATTATCGCCGGTTCTTTCGAGTCTACCCCAATAGAAACTTGATTTAGCACTTTTTAATGATGGATTAGGATCAGTATAAAATGTTCCATCAACTACTTTTAAATCAGCAGTTCCTACAAATCCGATGATACTTCTAACCTTTTCTGCTACATATCTTACAATTCTAGGATCTGTAATTATAGCTCGCCCTTTTTCTCCTCTAAGCCCGCTATTGGGTGAAACAAAATTTACTTTAATAATCACCTTGTCACCAGGTTTAATAATTTCTGCTAGTCCGTTTGAACCAAACATCTGACAAATAACATCATCTATCATATTATATATTTCTTTATCTTTGGCCTCTCCAGTTTGACTTGCAAAAGCTACTCTTGAAACTTTTTCTAAGGTTTTTTCACTGTCACATGTTTGGTTTTGCGACATACCATAATAACCACTCACTTTATTATCCCCTCTTAATTATTTTTATATTTTAAGTTGAGAACAAAAAATAGCACAATGCAATTCCTATTTTTGGCAATAAAATGCTATCATTAATTACATTTTATGATAAAATATCAATCAACGTTCTCCTAATAATTGCCAGTGAATATCCTAGACTTTTTTCGTGAATAATAAAACTAAAGTAAGGTGGTGAAATTTATGGGTTCGTCTCAATATAATAAGAATAAAAATGATAAAAGCAATACTGACAAAACTAAAGAAGATAAACATGATAATGACCGTATCATTAACAAAAACAATCATAAATAAAGCATTGTTATCATTTACATAAAAATAGAAAATATATTTAGAAGAGAAAATAAAATGATAGCAAATCTAATTTGATGATTAGTTGCTATCATTTTTATGATATAATTAAGAACTTTGTATTATTGATGAGATTTAAACCCGCGCAGAGGCGTTTCATCTATATTAAGTTCTTGAAATAGGTTGGATATAATTACTTCATAATCGCTTAATCGATCTGTTTTTCTTATTTTCTTTGCATATTTATCGCTTTCCGCAAACATATATATCATATAAAACCAAAGTTCTTTCATTTTAAACAATACATTCTTATCTCCGGAAAGTACTTCTTTATACCCTCCAAGAATTGTATCATGAAAAGCTTCCAGCTCTAACTTATTTATCCTATGATCATTTTTTATTTCTCGTATTAATGCTGGGTTTGCAATAAGTCCTCGACCTAACATTACTTTATCTAAACATTGATGGTTTTCTGTTAATTTCTCATAGTCTCCCATATTAAAAATGTCACCATTGTAACAAACAGGATTTTTACTTAATGCTAATGCATCATCAAATACCTTGATATTAGGTTTATTTTTATAGAAGTCTGTTTGTATTCTTGGATGAATAATAAGTTCCTCTATAGGATATTTGTTAAAGATCTCAATTAAATCATAAAATTCTTCTGGAGAATCTTTTCCGATTCTTGTCTTTATAGAAATCTTCACTGACACCTTTGAGAATATATCTTCTAAAAATTCATCAAGCTCCTTTCTTTGTGAAAGAAATCCTGAGCCCTTATGTTTGGCTACAACTGTACCAGACGGACAGCCTAAGTTTAAATTAATCTCATCATAACCAAATTTAATTAATTCATTTACTGTATAAATGAAATATTCAGCATTATTGGTAAGTATTTGAGGAATTACAGGAATTTTTTGATTATGTTCAGGTATTACATCATTCAATTCTCTAGAAGTAAACCCTTTATTCTTAGTTGGTGAGATAAAGGGCATAAAGTATTTATCAACTCCTCCAAAGAAAGTTTCATATGCATTTCTATATATGTATCCAGTAACACCTTCTAAGGGTGCAAAAAAGTATTTCATATCATAAGACTCCTAATTATAAATAATTTCAAACTATATTGTATATGACAAATATAATTTTGTATAGTCATATGATTTTTCGTATATAAAAATAGCACCTACTTATTAGTAAGCGCTTTATCTTAAAATTTCCTATTACTGTGATTTTTACTATCGTACTCCTCTTTTATTTGTTCCCAATGAGTACCCATCCATATAAAACCTAATACAAAAAATATGGCAGATACCAGTAATAAAGGCGATATAAATACTCCAATTATAAGGCATATAACCCCTGCCAAAATTAATTGTAAGTGTGTTTTATATTTCAGCGTGCTGAACTCTTTTAATTCCTCGTCATCTAATTTTTCAATCTTCTCCTGAAGTTTTTTATCTTTTCCAGCTTTCATCTGTTTAAATAGTTCTTTAAAACTCATAATATAATCACCCCATTATCATTATATAGATGATTATTTAAATTTAGTAATACTTATTTTCTTTAGTAATAGAATTCATATGTATAATAAAAAAGAAAGTGCCTTGTAGCACCTTCTTTTTCATTAACTTTTTATTTCTTCAACAGCTTTATTCAATGCTGAAATAACCTTATCGCACCAGTCATCAAATTCTTTATCCAAAGTTTGATGTTCAGGATGTTTTAAAACATATTCAATTGTCTTTCTTATTCCTTGATCAAATCGTGTTGTAGCTACAAACTCTGGGACAAGACGTTTTAATTTTGAATTATCGAATACAACTGAATTAGCTTTATCTCCAATGAGTCCTCCCTTAAAATCTTGATCGCTACAAGCATCTAAAAACATTGATGAAACGTAAAAAGCATCCAGTTTCACACCTAAAGCATCAGCTATTATTTGATAAATCTGATTCCAAGTTAAGGTCTCATCTGAAGTTATTTGAACTGCCTCACCAATTGCATGTATGTTACTCATTAATCCCACAAAACCTTTTGCAAAATCACTATTATGAGTCATAGTCCATAATGATGTTCCATCACCATTAATAATAACAGGTTTTCCTTCCAACATTCTTTTTACAACCTGCCAGCTTCCATTATTGCCAGTAACAGCAAATGGAATAGAACGTTCATCATATGTATGACTTGGTCTAACTATGGTAATTGGGAATCCTTCTTCTCGATATAATTTAACTAAATATTCCTCGCAGGCAATCTTATTTCTAGAATAATCCCAGTAAGGATTTGAAAGTGGTGTGCCTTCGTTAATTCTATAATCGCATAGTGGTTTTTGATAAGCTGAAGCTGAACTTATGAAAATAAATTGCTTTGTTCTGCCCTTAAATAATCTGTAATCTCTTTCTAGTTGATCAGGTGTAAATGCTATAAAATCTGCGACAACGTCAAACTCCATTCCATCTAATAAGTCTTGTACCTTTTCTTCATCATTAATATCAGAAACTATAAAATTTACTTTATCACCTTCAAGTTCAGTTGAACGATTAGCACGATTAAGTAAATAAAGATCCCATCCTTCTTTGATTAATAATTTTGAAATGGCTAGACTAATTCTTCCTGTGCCACCTATTAATAACGCCTTCATTCATTACCACACCTTTCATGTTGTGTAAACATTTTATCATAATTAAATATAATACTATACTTGGATTATTATGTTGTCAATGGCATAATATTATGATGCTTTTGAAGTATAGTTTGTTTTTTGATCTCCATCATATATGATTAAGGTATCTACCAAATTAGAAATATCCTCTGTCTGTTCTTCTATAATTTCCATATAACTTCCGTCGTCTAATCCATCTTGAATTCCTGCAATATATGCTTTAATTAATGCTAAAGGAGTTTTTAGTTCATGAGAAATATTAGAAATGAAAGTTTTTAAGTTTTCATTTTTCTCATTCAATTCCATATGAGATTTTTCTAATTTATAACTCATCTCATTTATACTATCTCCAAGTTCAGCGATTTCATCTTTTGTAGTAATTTCAGTCTTTACAAACTTTAAATTAGCAATATCTTTTGCAGCATTTTTAAGTTCTCCAATAGGCATGAGGATCTTCCTGCAAAAGTGCCATATTAAAATAAAAGAAACTGCTAATGAAATAAGAATTAGGTACAAATTAAATTTATTTACAATCTCTATAGTCTCACTATCATGGGCTACTGATGATCCAGCAAGAATTATATAATTTCCTTTTTTTAAAAGAGTTATTAAAAAACTAGAATTCAATTTTCCTTGATTATATAAAAGATTTATTCTATTTCCATCAATTACTTTACTTATATTGTCTTCAGTAATCCAAAATTTGTTCAAAGTAATTCCTTTTGCTGCTAAATCTTTTCTTATGGAATCATTAAAATTATTTACATCATTGTCATAATTTTCAGCTATTACAGTAATTCCATATTCATTTTCTATCTTTTTTATACTGATTTCAATAGTATCTGAATCTAAGGTTTTTATTTGTTCAGCTGCATTTAACAAATCTATTTTCTTTTCGTGCAAATAATATTTAGATAAGAAATAATTATTAATTAGAAATGACAAAGGAAATAATAATATGAGTACCATGGATATTTGCAAAAATAACCTTCGCTTTAATTTATTCATCTTTTAGATCTAAACTATAACCCATTCCGCGATGAGTTTTTATTAGTTCTTCTCCTATCTTTTCTCTTAATCTTCTTATATGCGTATCTACAGTTCTTTCTTCTCCAAAGTAATCTAACCCCCATATTATATCTAATAGCTGCTTCCTCGTTAGAATCATACCTCTATTTTCATACAAACATTGAATCAATTTTAAACATCCTTTTACCTTTTAAATCCACTTTTATATTTCCTGAAATAATAATATTCTCTATATTTAGAAGTTTCTTTACACGAACTAATAACATTCTAGGATCAAAAGGTTTCTTAATATACTCATCTGCACCAATGTTTAAGGCTTTTAACTCATCTTCATTTTTAGCCGTTAACATTACTACTTTTGAACTACTTTTCTCCTTAATTTCTTTACAAACCTCTATACCGTTCTTTTTAGGCATCATCTAATCTAAAACAGCTATGTCTATATTTTATTCTCTGTAGAGCTATAGATTTTTTACGCATTTGCCTCATAAATACATTTTACATTATTATAAATTTTTGAAGAATAAAAAAAGTATCTTATTATAGATACTCATTAAAATTCATACATTTTTACTTAGTAATTAGTTGATAATTAGTTTTATAATAATGCACAATAAGGTTGTCCAATTCTTGACTAACTGATATTGTTTTTTCATTCAATAATCCTTTTTCGTCTATAAGATCTATCAATTTATATCTTAATTCATCCATTGTATAGCCTCCTTCCATTAAAAACATTTTTTACCAACAAATTACATTATATTGAAAAAATATAATAATTGCAATATAAAATTTAACTATTTTAATACTATTATTATTCAGAAAATTACTCATTGCGGCTAAATCTGTCAACTTATATATAAGTATTTTACAAGGTTCATAGCCAACTTATCTACCTATTTTAACAGGAAAACTTACAAAAATAATTTAAAAATTTTATTTTTTGATTTTAAAATATACTTCCAAACTTTTTAGGACTTTTGAATAAATATTCATTATAATTTTCTTCTCTATCATTAAAACTATTTATTTTAACAATATCATTACTGGTTGATGCATGAACATAATTTTCATTTCCTAAATACATAGCTACATGACCAGGAAAAAATATCAAGTCTCCTGACTTTAGTTTTTCAAATGCTATTTCTTTGATTGGAAAACCCTTTTTTATCTTGGCATCTCTATAAATCAGTATTCCATTTAGCATGTACGCCATTGAACAAAGGCCTGAACAGTCAATTCCAAGCGGTGTTTTTCCACCCCACCTGTATTGAGTTCCTAAATAGCTTAGTGCAGCTTTAGTTAAATTCTTTCTTAAGTTTTCTTCATCTTTTATATCATAGGTATTTATTATTTTTGATATAAAACCTTTTCTAATCCATCCTATTCTTGAATCTGGTAATTTAACTTTTACAAATCTTTTATTTTCACTGATTTCATTAGTTGAAATCAAGTTACCGCCCCTCGTTAGACTTGCTATTTGATATGCAGAAGTCTCAGGTTTATTTAGTATATCTGCAAATGAATTTAATACCACAGTATTTTTTTCTCTATTCCATATTTTTGAGTTAATATCATCAATAAGCAGATTTTCTCCATTTATATAACCCTCATAATTATAATGAGTTCTTATATAAAACCAATTATTTAGTGCAGCGTTAAGTATTTCAACATTCATTCCAAATAAAACTTCATCAACATTTTCTGAAGTTTCTTTAGGCTCACTTTTTAATATTCCAATAGCTTTATTTACTACAGCATATTTCATTTAATCACCTCATTAATTTTGTAGTAATATATTAAAAGATAGTTATTTCCTTTCTGTTGCAATCTATTGCTACTTTTTTGCCTAAAGGGAGGCTCATAGTAGGCATACTATGCCCGCAGGCCAAATTATAAATTGTAGGCTTGTTTTCTGGTTTAATTAGTTCTTCAAAAACTTCCATCAAAGTTAGGCTTTTATCTTCCTCTTTTGCCTTGCAATCAGTCCATGTTCCCAAAATAATACCTGCTGCATCTTTAAATTTTCCTGATTGTTTTAATTGAAGCAGCATCCTATCTATTTTATATGGTAATTCATCCACATCCTCTAAAAATAATATTTTACCTTTAGTATTAATTTCATAGCGAGTTCCTAGAGATGAAACTATTAAGGAAAGATTACCACCAGCTAGTTTTCCTGTTGCACATCCATTAACTAAAGTATTAATTTTTTGTCCATTAGGATTTTCAAGTTTCCCTAAAGGTTTATCACTAAATATGTTTCTTTTAAAATAATCCATAGTATAACAATCTATTCCTTTATATAATTCCGTTCCAGCCATTGGGGTATGGAAAGTTATCAGTTTGCACTTTTGATTAAGTACATTATGAAGAACTGTTATATCACTATAGCCTGCAAACACTTTAGGATTTTTTTTAATCATCTCATAATCCAGCATATCAAGTAATCTTGCTGAACCATAACCACCTCTTATTGCAAAAATTCCCTTAATATTTTTATCCTTAAACATAATATTCATATCATTAGCTCTTAAATCATCACTTCCAGATAAAAAACCATGTAAGCCTCTGCAGCTTTCACCTAAAACCACTTTAAGACCTAAGTCTTCCATTGCTTTAACTGAAGGATTTATTCTATCATTTGGAGTTGGACCTGCAGGCCCGATTAATCCTATTTTATCTCCAACTTTTAAAGGTTTAGGCTGTATCATTTAATCATTCCCCTATCTATAAAATAATAATATAACTTATTCTCCTTCTATAAAAATATGAGCTCAGATTCCAGAAAAAGCTTAGCTCTAAAAAAATATAGAAGTCACCACATTAAACCTTTTGTATAAATGCAGTGACCTCATTATCAATATATTCAATTCCTTCTATATTGTACTCTTTTTTTATTTCAATTATAAATTTTTTAATACTAAATTATTTAAAATGAACTTGTTTTCCACCTGGAACTTCATACACGATTCCATTCACACTTATCCAAACAGATTTAAAATTAGGGTTAAATACAAACTCTCCGCTCATAGAAAATTGTAAATTATCACTTGCCTTTAAATAATCAACTATCTCGATATTTGTTGCATACCATATATCTTCTCTATTCCCTAATTTCTCACAGAATTTCTCGATGATACCCCAATTATTATCTCTAGGAAATTCATAACTGTGTCCCCATACATAAAACATATATAAGTATTGTTTCTTGTTTAAAACTAAAAAATCATCTGCATACTTAAGCAAATTAGGATCACAATGTCTACAAGTTCCTTTCCATTCAAGAAAATCTTCTGGAATATCAAAGGTACCAGTAGTTTCAACAACTCGTCCATATTCTATTCCAAGACCAGGTAGTATTGCCTTGATTTCATTACTATATGAACCATTAGGATAAGATAAGCCTCTTACTGTATATCCAACTATCGATTCAAGTTTTTCCCTGTCTTCAAGAATTTGCTTTGCTACATGAGCTATTGGCAATCTTGAAATGGTTGGATGATTAGCTGTATGGCATGAGATTTCATGTCCTTTATATAAAGCGCTAATTTCTTCCTTAGGTATTCTTAATCCATAAATATCATTTTTGGTTGGATGCGCATCCTTAAGAAGCCCAGAATTTAAATGAAAAGTCCCTTTAATTCCAAACCCATTAAATAAAGAAATTAATTTTTTATCAGGCTCTCGTCCATCATCATAGCTCATTGTTAATACTTTAAATTTTCCATTTGGAAAACACTTATAAATAGTTCTCATATATACTACCCTCTATCTTAAAAATATCATGAAGAAATTTATTAAATATCATCTTTGAAATCTGTTTGTTAAATAAACCTCTATGGATATTTTATTATATATCAGTAACCATTTCAAGATTGATACTTTTATAAATATAGAAGCTATTGCATAAAGTTTTACTACTTAATTGCAATAGCTTCCTATAGCTAGTTTCATTTAAAATTTATATATTAGATAAATAAATTTAATCCTGAATCATTAGCAACACCTAGATATGAAGCAACTCCTCCTATTTCAACGCCGTCAATAAATTCTTCTTTCTTTATTCCCATTAATTCCATGCTCATAGAGCATGCTACAACATTAACACCCATACCAATTGCATTCTTTATTAATGTTTCAAGGCTATCAACATTATGTTTTTTCATGATTTGCTTTATCATTGCAGGACCCATTCCCATCATATTCATTTGAGATAATGGTAATTTTCCTGGATGAGATGGAAGCATTATATCAAACATTTTTTCCATAGTATCCTTCTTTACATTAGGCTTATTGGGATTTTTCAATATATTAAGCCCCCAGAAGGTAAAGAACATTGTAACTTCTTTTCCCATAGATGCAGCCCCTGTAGCTATTATGAATGAGGCTATTGCTTTATCTAAATCTCCACTAAACACAACTAGTGTTGCTCCATTTTTTTCTATATCTTTTACTGGAAGAGCCTCAGTTTGTAAATTCAATGCTGATGCTTTTCCTTTTTGAATATAAGCCATAAAGGCTTTCTCGCTGCTATTAAATTCTGATTTTAGTAGAGTATTCCCGGTTGAATCACACCACGATTTTATATCCTTCGTAAAGCCAGGATCACTTGCTTTAACTTCTAAAACATTTCCATCTTCCATTTTCTTGATTTCTTCAAATACTCTTTTTATTGGACCTGGGCATTGAAGTCCACATGCGTTTAAACTTATATTAGCATTTATTTCTGTTACATCTGAATTTTCTAATTTCATTACAGCTACCTCATCATCTATTTTTCTATTATTTTTATGCTGATTTTCTATACTTTCCTCTGCTCTTTTTACATACAAATAAGTTTTTACTCCACCGTCTATATTTGTGCAATCAAATCCATTCTGTTCTAAAATCCTGCAGGCAACATATCCTCTAAGTCCAACTTGACAGGTAACATATAAACATTTATCCCTTGGAATTTCATTTATTCTCTTTCTCAATTCTCCAAGTGGAATATGAATAGAATTATCAAATCCGCCTGTAACTAACTCAAATTCTTCTCTTATATCAAGAATTAAGGATTTTTCGGCGTCTAATTTATCAATTTCATGCCATTGAATTGTTTTTGTAAATCCTTCTATAATATTTGAAGCATAGTATCCAAGCATATTAACTGGATCTTTAGCGGAATTATATGGTGGCGCATAACAAGGTTCTATATCTTGTAAATCAAATACAGTAAGTTTTCCTTTAATTGCTGTTGCTATTACATCAATTCTTTTTTCAACACCATCAAGTCCAACTCCTTGTGCACCAAATATTCGTCCTGATTTTGAATCAAATAGCATTTTAAAGGCTATAGGGAAAGAACCTGGATAATAGCCAGCATGAGAACCTGGATGAATGTGTATAGCTTTATATTCAATACCTAATCTTTTCAAAGTCTTTTCGTTATTTCCAGTTGTTGCTGCGGTATAGTCAAATATCTTTGCAACTGATGAACCAAGAGTTCCTCTATATTCAGCTTTTTTGCCACAGATGTTATCTGCTACTATTCGACCTTGTCTATTGGCAGGCCAGGCTAGAGGAATCATTGTAGGCTTTTCATTTACAAAATCCATAATCTCTATCGCATCACCTAAAGCATAAATATTAGGATCAGAAGTTTTCATAAATTTATCAACTACAATAGCTCCTCTTTCATTTAATTTCAAATTTGCATCTCTTGCAATTGTTGTTTCAGGTTTCACTCCAATTGATAATAGTACAATATCAGTTGATACTTCTTTTCCACTATTCAATACTATCTTTCTACCGTTATCTTTAAAACCATTTACTCCATCATTTAATAGTAGTTCTACACCTTTATCTATTAAATGTTCATGAATGATACTTGCCATTTCAAAATCTAGTGGAGCCATTACTTGGCTTTCTGCCTCAACTAATGTTATACTAATTCCTAAAGCATGAAGATTTTCTGCCATTTCAAGACCAATAAATCCTCCGCCTATTACAGTTGCATGTTTAGGTTTTTTCTCATCAATATATGATTTAATTTTATCAGTGTCTGGTATATTTCTAAGAGTAAATAAATTATCGCATTCACTTATTCCTGAAATTTGAGGTTTTATTGGTGCTGCTCCCGGCGATAAAACTAAAATATCATAGGATTCTTCATACTCCTCATTTGTTTTATAATTTTTAATTTTAACCACTTTATTTTCTCTATCTATGTTTAATGCTTCATTAAAGTTTCTTATATCCAGATTAAATTTTTCACTCATTTCTTCAACTGTCTGTACTATAAGTTTGCTTCTATCGTCAATTGTCTCACCAATATAATAAGGAAGACCGCAATTAGCAAAGGATATATATTCACCTTTTTCAAGCATAATTATTTCAGCCTTTTCATCTAATCTTCTAAGCCTTGCAGCAGTAGACGCACCACCAGCAACGCCACCAACGATAATTATTTTCTTAGTCATAAAATCTCTCCTTTTCTATAATGCATATTCATAGAACATCATGATAATATTTCAGTTATTTTCATACTACTGATTGTTATTTATTTAACTTAATTAGAGTTTATAAAATTATCAGCATAATTGTCTGTGACTTTATCACTAAGTCTAATTACAAAAAAGAATTATAAGCTTACACTTTAAATAAATATTGAAATTAGAATATAAGTCTATAAAAATCTTTGTATTTAGGTTTAAAAATCTTATATTAACAAATACTATTAAATAATTACTGTACAAGGAGGAATGATTTATGCCTAAAACTACTGGTATAGTCAAATGGTTTGATGCTGAAAGAGGATTTGGTTTTATATCATGCAGCGAAGGAAATGATGTTTTTGTACATCATTCACAAGTTAAAGAAAAAGGTCCAGATAAAGAGTTACATGAAAATGAGAGTGTAACCTTTGATATTGAAGATGGTAAAAAAGGCCCTATGGCTACAAATGTTCAAAAATTATAATATAAGTTTAGATTTTTAAATTTTCTCTAGACTTTATAAATAGAAATGAAGGCTTTAAATATCATATCTTCATTTCTATTCACATTAAGTAAGTAATATTAAGTATTAATAATTTTTCTGCAAAGACTTTTTAACATAAGTAATATAATTCTTTAGTAGTATAATATTACTATAATAAAGTAATTAAAAATACTTTCAAGTTAAATGCTATGTCTCAGATTTTCTAATATTTAATGAAAGAAGGCTTAATATGATAATAGTTGCTAAAGATGGTACAGGACAATTTAATAACATTCAAGCCGCAGTTGATTCTGTTACAAAAGATAGTGCTGAAGAAATTGAAATATATATAAAAAAAGGTGTCTACAAAGAGAAATTATGTATTTTAAAACCTTTTATAACCCTCATCGGAGAGGATAAAAATCAAACTATTATAACTTATGATGATTATGCAAAAAAACTATTTCCAAATGGAGAAGCATATAGGACATTTAATTCTTATACTATTTTCATAGGCACTAAAAATTTTACTGCAAAAAATATAACTTTTGAAAATGCTGCTGGAATTGGTGAAATTGTTGGGCAAGCCGTAGCTGCATATGTTGAAGGTGATAAAGCAAAATTTAAAAACTGTAGATTCTTAGGAAATCAAGATACTTTATTTACTGGTCCCCTTCCCCCTAAACCAATAGAAGGCAATAACTTTGGTGGACCTATGGATGAAAAAGAACGAATTGTAGGAAGACAATATTATGAAAATTGCTACATTGAAGGTGATATAGATTTTATATTTGGTTCTGCCATTGCTGTCTTTAATAAATGTGAAATATTCTCAAAAAACAGAGATAGAGATGTTAATGGATATATAACCGCAGCCTCAACAGTAGAAGGCAAAGAATTTGGGTATGTGTTTATTGATTGTAAATTAACAAGCAATGCAGCTTCTAATACTGTTTATCTAGGAAGGCCTTGGAGAGATTTTGCTAAAACTGTATTTATAAATTGCTATATGGAAAATCACATAAAAAAAGAAGGATGCAATAATTGGAACAAGACACTTGCTGAGAAGGAAGCAGTTTATGCAGAATATAACAGTTATGGACCTGGTGCATCTAATGAAACAAGAATGCCTTGGTCTCATATCCTAAATGAAACTGAAATTAAAAAATATACTATTTTTAACATACTTAGCGGAAATGATAAATGGAATCCAGAATTATAATTATCCACTATTTCTATAATTAGGCTTGTATAATATTTGCACACGTGCACAAAATGTTATACAAGCCTAAATTAATTATTTGCAGGCAACCTTTACTACTATTTTCTTTATATTAGAAGGTTTACCTAGAGCACAACCTGGTTTATGTCCATCTTCTGGGAAAAAGATTGCATAATCTCCAGCAGAAAATTTTATATTCGACCCTTTATCTGTTTCTTTATAAAAAATCAAATCTTTTTCTGGTCTAAAATCTTCGCTAACTTCTAAATTAGTTATTGGAGCATATCCCATAATTTCTTGACCTTCAACAATTAATTGGATATCAATATACTTTTCATGAGCTTCCCAATTTTTTTCTTTTTCATCTGCAGTAGTATATTCTTGTACAAATGCAAATACATCCTTCCCTGAGATTTCGTATTCACCAACTTTTAAGTCATTTAAATTATTGCTTTTTAAAAATTCAAAAGCTTTTACAAAATTCTTATTGATAGTTGAGTAATCTTTAGTGTTTTTAATATTTTCACATATCATAAATAAAGTCCTCCTGATATTTTATTGTTTTAGCCTATATGTGAATAATATACCTCTTAAAGAAATAATTCAATAATTAACTAATATTTAATTAAAGATAACACTGTTTATTTGCATAATTATATTACTTAAGATAAAAATATATATGTATTTAGAATTATAGAATTTATATGGACTAAACCTAATTAATTGCATTTGTATATATAATAAGACATTATTCTACTTTAATACTATATAAACAGAATTTTCATTTTTTTGTTTTCATATAGCAATTTTTAGAGTATAATAAACATGGATAAGAAAGTTTGTTATTTTATTAACTAAATTTATTTCTTAGTCTATTATAGTATCACAATAAATTTACAAGTATACGGAGGTCGTAATAATGTTAACATCAGCTAAAGAAATGTTAAACAAAGCAAAACAAGGGAAATATGCAGTTGGTCAATTCAACATAAACAACTTAGAATGGACAAAAGCTATATTATTAACTGCACAAGAAAATAATTCACCAGTTATTTTAGGCGTATCTGAAGGTGCAGGAAAATATATGACTGGATATAAGACTGTTACTGCTATGGTTAAAGCAATGATCGAAGAATTAAATATCACTGTACCAGTGGCTTTACACTTAGATCACGGTAGCTATGAAGGAGCTAAAAAATGTATTGAAGCTGGATTCTCATCAATCATGTTTGATGGTTCTCACTATCCAATAGCTGAAAACATAGAAAAGACTAAAGAATTAGTTGCTATAGCTAATGAAAAAGGGCTTTCTTTAGAAGCAGAAGTTGGTTCAATTGGTGGAGAAGAAGACGGAGTTATCGGTAAAGGCGAAGTTGCTGATCCAAATGAATGTAAGCAAATTGCTGATCTTGGAGTTACAATGCTTGCTGCTGGAATCGGAAATATTCATGGAAAATATCCTGCAAACTGGACTGGATTAGATTTTGATGCGTTAGCTAAAATTGAAAAAGCTGTTGGAGCTGACATGCCATTAGTATTACATGGTGGTACTGGAATTCCAGAAGATATGATTAAAAAAGCAATCTCTCTTGGTGTTGCTAAAATCAACGTTAACACTGAATGTCAATTATCTTTCCAAGAAGCTACTAGAAAATACATAGAAGCTGGAAAAGATTTAGAAGGAAAAGGTTTTGACCCAAGAAAATTATTGGCACCAGGATTTGAAGCTATAAAAGCTACAGTTAAAGAAAAAATGGAATTATTCGGTTCTGTAAACAGAGCATAATTTCATTAATATATTAGGAGCAGTAGATACTGCTCCTTTTTTAATGTATGTAACTATAATTTTATAATGCAAGATAATTTATTTTTCTATCCCCTCCACTATCCCTAGCCTTCTGCAGAATTTCATTTATTACTGAACTAAATATTATATTAGAACTGTATACGCTAGAGGTATTGAAATACTCTAATATCCACATGTATTTCTTATTATTTAGAAGCTTACTTAAAGTATTCATGGTCTCTCTAAAAGATAGATTATATTTCCATAAAAGTTCAACTATATTGTTAAGACGATTACTAATTATCTTAAAATCTAGACCTTTATCAATTCCTCCAAGTTCAACAATGTATTTTGCATCTTTTAAAACTTCTAAAGGTAAAATGTTGTTATCGTGTTCATTCCTTCTTAAACTATCATTCAAAATATTTAAAATATATATAAACATTTAATTTCTCCTTAAACTATAAATCATTTTTTGCTATACGTTTACATTAATTATATCATTAAATTTCTACTTAATCTACCCTATTCTACATATTTCTATAATTTTCTTTTTTCTTTATTTTCTTTTTATTAAATTATTATTTTATTTAACTTATTTATAATATAGGAATTATTATTTGCAAATATATACATACTAATAGAAGTATTATATTTATATTTTGGAGGTGCCATAATGAACAATAAATATAATGATTTATTTGATGAACTGGTTAAATCATATTATGAAGATAATTTCGATGAAACTCTTGAGAGAATTATGACATGCCATGAGAAATCTCCACAAGAAACCTTTCAGATAATTACATCTTTATGTGGAGTTGATATGGAGTTTGATAATAATTATTTATATAACTTGAAGAAAGCTATAACTGAATATACTGTTAATGTACGATTAATAGAAAAAATCAAAGGCTGCAACATAGAATGCACTAAAGATGAAAATGGCAAGTTTAGTTGCCAAGTAGCCTGCCCATTTGATGCAATTATGTATGATGACAAACAAAAGAGCACTTTTATCGATTCTAATCGTTGTTTAAGCTGCGGAGCATGTATAGACTCATGCCAAAACGGATTAATATTAGATAAGGTCTTTTTTCTTCCTGTTCTGGATCTTATTAAGAATAATAAACATGTTTTTGCAGCTGTTGCTCCTGCTATTTCAGGTCAATTTGGTGATAGTGTGACAATGGATAAATTACGAGCAGCATTAATAAAAATAGGTTTTACTGATATGTTTGAAGTTGCTTTTGCAGCTGATGCATTATCAATAAAGGAAGCTGTTGAATTCGATAGACTTGTAAATAATCCGAATGACTTTATGATAACCTCCTGCTGTTGTCCTATATGGATTGGAATGTTAAGAAAAGTATACAAAGAACTTGTTCCTAATTTATCTCCTTCTGTCTCTCCTATGGTTGCAGCTGCACGCATGATAAAAAAATTAGATAACGATGCTAAAGTTGTATTTATAGGTCCGTGTATTGCAAAAAAAGCTGAGGCAAAAGATAAGGATTTAAATGATGCCGTAGATTTTGTATTAACCTTTGAGGAACTTAATGAAATATTTTCAGCATTAAAAATTGAACCTGATAAACTGCAAGAAATTCCTTCTATAGAATATGCTTCTAAAGGCGGCCGCTTATATGCGCGTAGTGGTGGCGTTTCTATTGCAGTTTCTGATGTTATAAAGGAACTCTGTCCTGAAAAATTTGAACACTTTAAGGCTGCTAAGGCATCTGGAGTTAAAGATTGCAAAGAGCTTCTTGAAAAAGCTTTAAAAGGAGAACTGGATGCAAATTTCCTTGAAGGTATGGGCTGCATAGGTGGATGTGTTGGCGGACCAAAAGCAATACTCCCTACAGATTTAGGTAAAGAAGCTGCTGATAAATATGCTTACAATTCAGCAATAAAAGTCCCTGTTCATAGTAAAGTACTTGATAAGGTTTTGGAAAAGCTTGATATACATT
>JAEZKY010000012.1 GCA_023435985.1 Bacillota bacterium
GAATAAAGGAAATAATAAACAGTATATTTATTACGTTATTTGCAAAGTCATACATTTCTTCTTGGCCTTTTTTAGCTCTTATTTTACTGAGCATTGGTAAAAAAGCTGTTGATATTGCGAGTCCAACTAATGTAAATATTGTTTCCGGTATAGATACAGCGATATTATAAGCATCTGTATAAACTCCAGCACCAAAATTATTTGCAATAAGCATATCACGAATAAAACCCAGAAATCTACTTATTAACGATACTATCATTATTATAAATGTAGATTTAATTAAGGTACTTCTTTGTTTCATTTTATCACCATTTTTCCTTTGCTATAATTTTAACTTTTTATTTATACACCTCGGCATTTTAATTAGCCTTATCTACCGAAGAATTTCTAAAATCCACTTTATTTTTAAAAATCAGCCTGCTTGACCACTTCTTTTTCCAGAATATCTTAAAACTAATAATAAGAACTTTGGTATAGCAGATAGTCTTTTTATTCTAACTGGTTCTCTTGCAACTCTATATAACCACTCCAGCCCTAACGCTATCATCCATTTTGGTGCTCTTTTAAGTTCGCCTGCAAATATATCAAAAACTCCGCCTACTCCCATGAATATGTGAGTATTAGTTTTATCCATAATTTTCTTTATGAAAATTTCCTGCCTTGGTGATCCCATTGCCACAAATATAGCCCAAGGATTACAACTGCTTATTTCCTTTATTAAATCGTCACAATTATTTAAATCAAAAAAACCATTATGAAAACCTGCAATTTTTAAATTTGGAAATTCAAGCATTATATTTTCTGCACATTTACTTACAATTTCTTCCCTTGCGCCTAATAAATAAATTGATTTTTTTTCTTTATTTGCTTTAATCAAGACTTCTTTTACAATATCTATTCCTGCAATCTTTTCTTTAACTGGATCTTTTATTAGCTTTGATGCAACAACCGTTCCAACTCCATCTGGAATTATAACTGAATCCTTATCCTTAAAATTTTCTCTAAGAATATCATTATTTAATCCATTAAACAATACTTCTGGATTTCCAGATATTATATTTACTTTATTAAAATTCTCTATATATTTCATTAAAGCTTTTTTATCTTCTTTAAAAATTTTAAAACCAAGTATTTCTATAAACATCTTTTCTCCTAAAACTTATTTTACTACTCTATTTAACATTTGATCTATTTCTATAACTATTTCATCTTCTGGTGCTAATTTCTTAGCAATATCAAGATGAAGTTTTGCTTGCTCTGTATCGCCTAAATTTATATAGCACATTACTATATTCGTACATATTTCAACTTCTTTTGATGCATCAAAGGCTTTCTTGAAGTATTTTATTGCTTCTTCATATTCTCCTATGCATGCATAACTCATACCAAGTTCATTAACTACTTCAAGACTTCCAGATTCAAGTGATAAGCTTTTACTTAAATAATGTATGGCCTTATGATAATTTTCAGTTCTTCTATATGAAACTCCTAAATAATAATAAGTCAATGGATTTTCTTTAAATTCTTCGGTTAAAGGCAATAATAGTTCAATGGCTTTCTTAGGCTCATCTTTTACATACTCAACAGCTTTTTCAAAGTGACTTACATTACTAATATCACTTATAATTTGTTCAATTTCCGCTGTCTTCTTCCCCCCCTTGTTTATATACTCATTTATTTCCACTTCTGAGCCCTTATAATCACCTTTATCTTTAAGTATTAAGGCATTATAAAGATATGGCTCTGGAGATTTTTCAAATTTTTCTTTACATTCATCAATATCTTCAAGTAATATTTCCCCGAAGCCTGAGTCTTTTTCTCTTATAGTTTCACCTACAGCTAATAACTTCGTCAATATTTCTTCTTCTCTGGTATATACATAAAGCCCCTTTAATAAAATATAAGCATCTTCCAGCCTATCTTTTTTTATCCTATCTGCTATAAGACTCTTTACACATTCTTCGCAATCTGTAACATATGACAGAACTGTCCCATAGTCCTCGTTATATCTAATATTCTTATCTGCACCAAAGACAATAAAAATCCCTTCAACGAAATAATATATTGGTAAATTACTAAGTTTCATTTGATCCTCAGCATTAGCTACAACATATTCTGAGCTTATAGGCAGATATAAATCATTATTTTTAAACTCTACATAATCTGGAATACTCAGACTTTTCTTAAATCCCTCCTTATTAATTTCTAAGAATAATAATTCACTTAATTTATCTTTATACATTGTCTTATAATTACTCATTTTACACCTCTCTAGGTTAGCTAACAGTTACAAAAGTAATAGTTAACATCTTCTTTCTTAAATTTTCTTTTGTAAAGAAATTGCTATCATCGATAAGGATGATAGCAATTTAGGCATATTCAAAAAATAATTAACCAGCATCCTAATATCTGTTTTCTCTCATATGCTTTCCTTGTAAATCTAGTTTAACTTTCCATTAATTATTTCCATTACTTTTTCTTTGAAGTTTGCAATATCTTTTTCAGCATTTTCTAAACTGCTGCTCTTTACTGCTAAATAAATTTTCATCTTTGGCTCTGTTCCAGATGGTCTTACTACAAAATATGAACCATCCTCTAAAATGTACTTTAATACATTAGACTTAGGTAAGTCAATAGCAGCTTTAGCTTTATTTATAATATCTTCCTCAATGCTCAATTTGTAATCTAGCCTCTTAACAATTTTAACATTATCAACATTACTTATTGGTTCATTTCTTAAGGCTTCTATACAGCTAGCTATTTTTTCCTGCCCCTCTTTTCCCTTTAATTCTAAAGATACAAGAGTTTCTTTGAAATACCCATATTTTTCATATAAATCTATTAATGCATCATAAAGGCTCTTCCCTTGTTCTTTATAATAAAGGCACATTTCACATACTAACATCGCTGCTATTACAGCATCCTTATCACGCACGAAATCTCCTGCAAGATATCCATAGCTTTCTTCAAATCCAAACAAATAAGTTTTATTTCCTGCGTCTTCAAATTCTCTTATTTTTTCTCCAATGTATTTAAATCCTGTTAACACATCCATAAGTTCAACATCAAAATCTTCTGATATCTTTCTAGCAGCTTCTGTTGTTACAATTGTTTTTATTACAACACCATTTTGTGGTAATTTATTAGTTTCCTTCAATGAACTTAATATATAATGAGTTAAAAGTAACCCTGTTTGATTGCCTGTTAACACTTTGTATTCTCCAGCACTGTTCTTAACAACAAGACCAATTCTATCACAATCTGGATCAGTTCCAAATATTATATCTGGATTTTCTGTCTTAGCCATTTTTAAAGCTAATTCGAATACATCTGGATTTTCCGGATTAGGATATGATGCTGTTGGGAAGTTTCCATCTGGAGCTTCTTGTTCTTTAACAACCTTAACACTGCTATATCCTAACTGGCTTAATACACTTCTTACCGGTACATTTCCAGAACCATGAATTGGAGTATATATAACTTTTAAATTACTTGCTTTGTCTTTAACTAAATCCGTTCTTATTGTTAGACCCTTAACTTTTTCATAATATACTTTATCTACTTCTTCTCCAATATAATTTAGTAACCCTTTTTCTAAAGCAATACTTTCATCCATATTTTTTGTCTTTGAAAAATAATCAACTTCATTAACACAGTTGATTATTTTCTTTGCTTTTTCATCTGTTACTTGTCCACCGAATTCATCGTACACTTTGTAACCATTATATATTTTAGGATTATGAGATGCAGTTATTACAATACCACCCTTGCATTTCAATTCTCTAACTGAAAAAGATAATACTGGTGTTGGTCTTAAATTCTCATATAAATATACTTTAATATCATTAGCACATAATGTAAGTGCAGCAGCTTTTGCAAATTCCTTTGACATATTTCTTGAATCATATGCAATTGCAACTGAAGGATTCTTAAAACTATCATTTAAATAATTGGCAAAGCCTTGTGTAGCTTTAGCAACAGTGTATATGTTCATTCTATTACTTCCAGCACCTATTACTCCTCGGAGTCCACCAGTTCCAAAATCTAAATCTTGGTAAAATCTATCTTCAATATCTTTTTCATCGGATATGCTTCTTAATTCATTTTTTGTTTCTTCATTAATAAAGTCAGAATTAATCCATGCGTTATATTTTTCTTTGTAATTCATTTTATAATCCCCTCTCCATGATTTTTCTCTTATACATTATACATTATTTATCTATAATATAAAAATAATTTTATATATTTTAGCAATTATCTCTTAATTTCTCAATATGCAACTATAATTAAATACTAAATACAATAAAACTTTAATTTATCATATGCAAATTTATTTTTCCATTTATGATTAAAAAACTTTAAATTTAGTTAGCACAATCAAGAAAATAACAGCATACTTTATTTCATGTGCTTATAAGTTAAAAATCGAAAATCAATGATCAAACCATATATATTATAAGTATTACTCTTACTAAATAAATTATTTATCATTATAGAATAATTTATCCCTATAAATCAAAAAAACATTCCTTTAATATTTTCCAAATATTAAAGGAATGTTTTTTATAATATCATATTATGCTACTCTTCTGTTTCTGTTACTTCTTTTTCTTCTTCACTTATTGAACCTATGACAGTTGATAAATCATCTACAATTTCAATGCTCTTCGCAAATTTTAAATTCTTAAATGTATAAACTGTTCCTGCTTGTCCATTCGAAACATCTAATTCAACATCCTTTGGTAAATCTTTCGCCTTGCAAGATACTTTTACTAAATCTCTTTGAGTTTGTAATATTAATCCTTTGCTTTCTAAAAGACCTTTACCAACAATTCTTATTAATACTTCAGTATGCATTTTAGCATTAGCTGCTATTTCTTCAAAATCTACATGAATTGCTTTATTTCCAAGTGAGTTCTTTTGAACTTCTTTGATTACAGCTGTTCCCTTATTTCCGTCAAGATTAAATTTTATTACTCCATGCTCTCCATTAGCGGAAATTTCCTTTAATAATGCTGATTCATCCACTTCAAAAATTTCATTTCCTATTTCTTTTCCATAAATTACACCTGGAATTTTACCTTCTCTTCTTTCCTTTTTAGCTCCATTAGTTTTCTTTATTCTTTTACTTAAGTTTAATTCTCCCATTATGAACATCCTCCTAAAAAATTAGTTTTTTACTTTTAATAACTATTTTGTATGCATTTTAGAATGATATTCACGTTGGAATAAAGTAAATAGGCCTATTACATTTATTAGGTCTAACAGTTTTTCTAATATTGATTTTATCTAAAAAATTATGCAAAGATAAAATCAAGCTAGATTTACAATTAAACAATTTGTATCGCCTCTAATATATTGAATTTTTCCTTTTATACAATTTCTATTATATTATATCACTTAATTTCCACCTAATGCACATAATTACAAATCAAATATAGATACTTGTAGCTGTTTTACACAAAAAATGGCTACCTACATAATTAGATAGCCTAAAATTAATCTTATTTATTATAAGTTATTTCTATACATTCTATAAAATATTCCATATTTATTTTCTTTCTGTCTTTTTCTCGCCTTCTTTACAACTTTTCTCAGTTTCGTCGGTATTGTAAAAAGCATTACAACCAATTAATATAGCACAAATAAAAATACTAACCCAAAGCATTATTTATTCCCCCTTTAAATATATAATTGATTATATATTTATTATACCATATTCTGTTGTAAACGTTATATGTTCCTCATTTTTATAAAATATTTTAAAACCAAAATTTCAGCTTAATAAAAAAGATAATTCGAGATTAACTTAAGAAAAATATGGTAAAATATACTTATTATTATACTAGGAGTGAAATGTATGACAGTAAAAAAACAAGCATACAATATATCTAAAATAGTATTAATCTCTATATTTTTGAACCTTATCCAAGTAATATTTATAACATTATTTATCTATTATAAATATAAAAATCCTTATATGATAGAAGGAAACTTTATTATTAATGTTATAGCTATAAGTATAGGTATCAATAGCATTATTACAGGTATTATTTTCTATAATCTTCTTTTTAAGAAGGGAAGCAACAATTTAATCGATACCATAAATTATCTTGAAGCCTTCAATAAGACCTTGAGAACCCAAAGACATGATTATTTAAATCACATTCAAGTCATTTACTCATTAATGGAACTTGAGGATTTTGATGAGGCGAGAAAATACATAGAGCCTGTTTATAAAGATATAGTAAAGATCAGCAAAGCTTTAAAAACTTCAAAACCTGCTGTAAATGCGCTGATTCAAGCTAAATTACAAGTAGCAGAGAAAAATGAAATAGATATGGAACTAGAAATAAAAAGTGATCTAAAACATCTTAATATGGAACCCTGGGAATTTTGTAGGATTATGGGCAATATAATAGATAATGCTATCTTTGCATTAAAGCTAAAAAATGATAATAGATATATTCTTGTTGAACTATCAGAGGACCTACAGAATATAAAGCTTAATATATCAAATAATGGAGACAATATACCTACAGAAAATATAAATAACATATTTAAAGAAGGTTTTACTACTAAAGGCAATAAGGGTGATGGTATGGGTCTTACAATTGTAAAAGAAATTGTCGAAAATTTTTCTGGCTCAATATCTGTTACATCAAATAAACAGCGAACTTCCTTTGAAATAACTTTACCCAAAAAACTCTAATGCACCTATAAACTTCTGAATTATATTATTTTTTTCATGTAACTTAAATGACATCTGAACTTAAAAAATGTATAATTCATGAGTTTCATGTTACTAATCTCTATTATATAGATTAATATACATATATAGATAAAGCAATCAAGAACTTGATTGGGCTACTTGTAAGTCTCAATTTACGAAAATTAATAGAGATCTATAATAGTTACAAAAGGTAACTGACAAGTTAAAGATGAAGTTCAAAGAGAAAGTTCTGCTAACTAAATTGCGGGGGGAGGTATAATAACATGGGTATATTTTTACCAGATATAACAGTCCTTACAGTAGTTCTTCTAATTATAGGCTTTGGTCTAGTATTTTTAGAGATGCATATTCCAGGCATTGGAGTCCCTGGAATTGCTGGAGCTATATTTCTAATACTAGCCGTAGTACTAACAGCTCAAAATTTTGCTCAAGCACTAATTATGTCATTAGCTATCTTAGCAATTCTCGGGGTTATGCTAGGCGTAGTCTTAACATTCTTCGCAAAGGGGAAACTCTTTAAACCATTAGTTCTGTCAGAAGAACAAAAAAGAGAACATGGATATATTAGTTCATCAGATTTAGATTATCTGCTCGATAAAAGAGGAATTGCAGTTACTGACCTAAGACCATCAGGTTCTGTAGATATAGACGGTGTTAAATTCGATGTGATTTCTGATGGAGAATATATTTCTGCTGGCTCTAAAGTTAAAATATTTAAAGTGAGTGGAGTAAAATTATTAGTAAAAAAAATAAATGATTAGTTTTTAAAGGAGAGATTATTAATGGTTATTAATTTAGTTATAACTGCTATAGCAGTAGTATGTTTAATTGCTGTGTTTATTACTTTTGTTCCAATAGGATTATGGATATCATCTTTAGCCGCTAATGTTCAGGTAAGTATATTTAATTTAATCGGTATGAGACTTAGGAGAGTTGTGCCTTCTAAGATAGTAATTCCTCTTATTAAGTCAACAAAAGCCGGTATGGGACTCACAGTTAATCAATTAGAAGCCCATTATTTAGCTGGTGGTAATGTAGATAATGTAGTAAATGCACTAATTGCAGCTCATAGAGCTGACATAGACCTGCATTTTGAAAAAGCTGCTGCTATCGATTTAGCTGGAAGAGATGTTTTAGAAGCAGTTAAAATGAGTGTTAATCCAAAAGTGATTGAAACTCCAAATGTTTCAGCAGTTGCAAAGGATGGTATAGAACTTCTAGTTAAAGCTAGGGTTACAGTAAGAGCTAATCTTGAAAGACTTGTTGGAGGTGCTGGCGAAGCAACTATCTTAGCCAGAGTTGGTGAAGGTATAGTAACTACAGTTGGTTCTTCTACTACTCATAAGACAGTACTCGAAAATCCAGATGCTATTTCAAAAACCGTATTAGATAAAGGATTAGATGCAGGTTCAGCTTTTGAAATTCTATCTATAGATATAGCTGACGTGGATGTAGGAAGAAATATAGGTGCTCATCTTCAAACACTGCAGGCAGAAGCTGATAAAAACATCGCACAGGCTAAGGCTGAAGAAAGAAGAGCAATGGCAGTAGCTAAAGAACAAGAAATGAGAGCTGCTGTTGTAGAGTCTGAAGCAGAAGTACCAAAAGCAATGGCTTATGCACTTAGAGAAGGTAAACTTGGAATAATGGATTATTATGATATGCAAAACGTAATTGCTGATACAAGTATGAGAAGTTCTATTTCTAAGGCAGGAAATAAAAATCAAACTTTGACCTCAAACGACGCGGAAAATAAAGATAAAAAATAAACTCTTAGGAGAATGAAGTATATGAAGTATAATGATACTGTTTCCATATTAAAATCTACTATGAATATTCTAAAAGATCCTACAGTTATCTCAGATAAATTTAATGAAATTTTAGGGTATTTTGATAACCTCGGTGCAAATGATACAATACAAAATAAAGATAATACTAATGTAAATGCCAGCGAAAGGAATGAATATAATAAAGATGTATCTCTAGGAGATAATTATTCTAATACAACTTATAACAATGATGTCTTAGCTAACAAGCAGCAAGTTACTTCTTCAAATCCACAAGGAGCAATAGACTCTATTGCACAAGAGCTTACATCCGCAAGGCTTCAACAGGCTATTATACTTTCAGAAATAGTTGGAAAACCAAGAAGTAAAACTCGAAGGAAAAGAAGATTTTAAAATTAGGAGAATTTTTTATGAATATAAAAGTCCTTATAGTTGATGATGAAAAAGGAATGAGAACTATAATAAAAAAAATATTAGATAAATCTGGTGGTTTTGACGTTGTCTGTGATACAGATAATGGAGAAGAGGCTATAAACTTATTTAAAGAACAACGCCCAGAGGTTGTGTTTCTTGATATAGAAATGCCCGGTTTCAGCGGCATAGATTGTGCTAAAATTTTAACCGATATAGACCCAAAAGTAATAGTTATCTTTGCAACTGCCTACCAGGAATATATGCCTGATGCATTTCAATTATATGCCTTTGATTATTTAATCAAACCTTTCAAAATAGAAAGGGTACTACAGACCTTAGACAGAATAAAAAAATTAAATAAACCTGTTTATGGAGATGGTATAGATAAAATAATCAAACATGAAAAAGGCTTGGACAAACTTATGATAAAGAACAAAGAAGGCATAAGCTTTGTTGACACAAAGGAGATTGTACTAGTGCAGCGAGAAGAAAACTCCACTGTTATTTATACTAAGACAGACAGCTTTACTACATCTATTTCTTTGTCAGATATAGAGGAAAAATTAGATAATTCTCAATTCTTTAGAAGCCATAAATCCTATATTATAAATCTATCCTTAATAACAAAAATTTATCCTTATGGAAGATGGACCTATGTGGTTAAACTTAAAAATACAGAAAAAGATGCCCTGCTTACTCATGAAAAGTATGAAGAAATAAAGAAACTTTTTAGCTTATAGATAAGACTCAAATAAAAGGTACTCAATAAAACGAGTACCTTTTACTTTTAATTAAAAGCTTGATATATAATTCTTATAAGTCTAACTTCTCTCGATTCTTACCTTGCTTCCACCCATTCCACATTCTGCTGGTGTAATCATAAGTTTTACAGGAACTCTATTTTTTATAGACTCAACATGACTTATAATTCCAACCTTTAGCTTTTCGTTATGAATTCTTTCTAAAGAACTCATTACAACTTCAAGAAGCTCATCATCCAGAGTTCCAAAGCCTTCATCAAGGAAAAATAATTCTAATGGTGCTGTTCCCTTTAGCTGAATCTGAGCTGATAACGCCAAGGCTAACGATAAAGATGCCAAAAAGGTTTCCCCTCCTGATAAAGTTGTTGCATCTCTCCTCGCTCCACCATTTTTATAATCTCTAATTATAAATCTGCTGTTTTCATCAACTTCCAATCCATAGTTTCCATGAGTTATTTCCTTTAATCTTCTAGATGCTTCAATAGAAATATATTTTAATCTATTTATTGCTACAAACTCTACAAATTTTTTTCCTTTAAATAATTTATCTAAATCATTAAGCAAAGCTAATTTATGTTCCAATTTGCTCTTCTTTTCCAAAAGTTCCTTTTGTTCATCTAATTTAGTTTTTATATTTTTCACTTCTTCTTCAAGCTTAATCTTATGCTCATTTGTATCATTAACTTCTACTTCTTTTTGATTTTTTAACAATTTTACTTTTGAATATTCTTCTTCGCTTAACTCTTTACCAGAAATTTTATTAAGTAAACTTTCAATTGCGCCTTTTACTTTCAATGTGCTATTCTTATAATTATCCACTTTTAGCTTATACTCATTAATCTCTTCTTTTTTAATTAAATTCTTCTTAACATCGTCTAAAGAATTAAAGCCTTCGCTATCAATTGCAACTTCCAATCGAGCTTCTTCTTCATTTTTTCTCTTACTGAGTTCTTTGTTCTTACTAACTGCAGCTATAAATTTTTCATTGTTATCTAAGAATTCTTTTTCAATCTCATTTTTGCTTCTTTCAGCATTTTCAAATTCCTTATTAATATTTTGTATATTATTTTGGACTGTACCAAGTAACAATAATAAGTCCTTTTCATCATTGACCTTATTTTTTATTCCTTGAATTTTTTCTTCTTTATTTTCTTCATGGCTCTTAAGCTCCGCGTTATCCTTAGTCAATTTTTCTTTTGTTATTGTTAGTTCATTATTTAACTTCTCTTTCCTCTTTTCTAGTGCTTCTAATAATTCTCTATTACCTTTGATTATCTTAGCTATATTTTCTCTTTCTTTTTCAATCTCCCTTATTTCTTTACTCTTTTCAATAAAATCAATGACTGAAGTCTCAGCTCTTAATGTATTTATTTTGCTTTCTATATCATTTAATTGTTCTGTATTTTCTTTAAGATTTTTCTCTAAATCATCTAATTGCCTTTTATTAGTTCTAACTA
>JAEZKY010000142.1 GCA_023435985.1 Bacillota bacterium
AGAATAAACAAAATCTGGTTCTCCAAATATAGCTATTCTCGCTTCTGCATTATATTTATGAGAATCAATCATAGCATCTAAATATCGCCCTCGTTTTTTTATATACTTTTCTGGAATCTCTTTTCCAGAAATTTCAGCTAATATTTTTAAGAAATTATCAGTATCTCTAAGACCTCTAGGCACGTTGATTCTATGATTTGTTACTCCAAAAGCTTTTTCTAAATAGCTGCCAACAGAATATTCTTCCTTTATAAATGTAGACAGTTCTATTGTAGCTTTGGCGCCTCCCATATGTTTGATTTCGTCTATACTGGTTCCATTACTTGGCAGTCTATTATACTTTTTACTATGAACGCCATCTAAGTTTTCAGATATATCTGGAAATAATATATAATCTATATTAAAATCCTCTAGCATTGTCTTTAAATATCTAGTATCTGCACTACTTATTGGTCCAGTAACCACGTTCACTTTTTGATTTTTGGTACTATCCATTTCTGTATTTTCAACTACCGCTCTTAATGCTGTAAAATATCCACCATATTGAGTTCCTCCATACCCTGGAGATTGTATTGGTATTAATTTAATCTTACTTTCAGGATGCTTTTCATAAAATATCTTAGATAATCTTTTTACATCTTCTCCAATGGTTTCAGCAAGACAAGTTGTCCCTATTCCTATCACCTCTGGATTATATAATTTAATTAAGTTTTCTACACCCTTAATTAAGTTATTTTCCCCTCCATACACAGTACCTTCTTCTGTCAGTGAAGATGAGGCAATATCTACAGGTTCATTATAATGAGTTGCCATATGTCTTCTAATATATGTGCTGCAGCCTTGTGAACCATGTAAAATCGTCATACAATTTTTAATTCCATAAAGTGCTGTAGCAACTCCCATAGGCATACACATCTTACATGGGTTAACAGTTAGATTTACAAAACTTTCTTTAGCTGTCTTCATTATCTTCACTCTCCTTTACATATTTCCATACAGGACTGTTTATTGAAAGATTTATCTCTTTAGCAAAATTTACTGCTCCGATAAAGCCACCAAGAGGGTGCTTTCTTTCATGATTATGATCGCAAAATGCTACTCCTAATTTATAAGCAAGAGGCCTTTCCTTTACTCCTCCTACTAAAATATCAACATCCTGTTCAATCATAAATTTTTCCAATTCATAAGGATTTGCGTCATCTAAAATTACAGTTCCTTCATTAACCAAGGAATTTATAATCTCATAATCTTCTTCCTTTCCAGTTTGTGTTCCAACCATTACTGTGTCTATTCCAAGTTCATTAAATTGTTTTATCAAAGATATAGCTTTAAAACCGCCACCTACATATATAGCAGCTTTTTTGCCTTTTAAATTTTCTTTGTATTTATTTAAAATAGGCATTATCTTTTCTTCTTCCTCTTTAACTAAAGCTTTAGTCCTTGCCATCATTTCTTCATCAATAAAAAGACTTGCTATTCTGATCAGAGAATTTTTAGTATCTTCTAAACCAACAAAACTAATCTTAACGAATGGAATTTCCATTTCCATCTCCATTCTTTTTGCTAAATATGTCATGGAGCCTGCACATTGGACTACATTAAAGCTTGCACTGCTGGATTTAATTAATTTATCATAGCTTGCATCTCCAGTAATAGTTGATATTACTTTAACACCCATCTTACGTAGATACTCTTTGACAATCCAAATTTCTCCTGCCAAATTAAAATCCCCAAGCATATTTATTCCTTTTTCTTTAGGTAATATATTTCTTGAAAATAAATTCATTAGTGCATTGCATGCCATTTTATAACCTTTAGATTTGTTTCCTGAAAAGCCTGGTGCCATTACAGGTATAACAGGTACTTTATACTTTTGCTCAGCCATTTTGCAAACAGCTTTAATATCATCACCTATTACTCCAACGATGCAGGTAGCATAAACAAAGATTAATTTAGGATTATGCTTTTCCATTATCCCTTCAATTGCAGCTGTTAGTTTCTTTTCTCCACCAAAAATAACATCCTGCTCACTTAAATCTGTTGAAAAACTATTTCTATATAAATCTTCACCACTTGAAAGACTTCCTCTTATATCCCAAGTATAGCTTGCACACCCTATTGGTCCATGAACTATGTGATATGCATCAGTTATTGGATTCAAAACTACTCTTGCACCACAATAAACACAAGCTCTTTGGCTGACTGAACCTGAGACACTATTTCCATCACACTTCATAGAATTTTTATTATTGCCTTCCTTAAAGCAAACGAAATCTTCTCTTTCTTCAAGAAGCGAATTACTTATTCTCTTTTCCATAAAGTTTGCACCACCTTTCATAAATGTAAAATTAAACTCTTGAATTTTTATGCTATTTAAAAAGCTTAGAGTTTAATAAAACCTGAAAATTAACAGTTAACAACGAACAGCTAACATTAAAAATATTATATATTCAGGCATTTTTCGTTAATTGTTAACTCTTAACTATTAACTTGCTTTATCTTATTTCTTTAAATAATGATTTTTTGTTGTCTTTAAGAAAATTACATTTCTTATAAGAAAAATGAGCAATTGCTATGCTTTAACATATACAATTGCTCATCATTGAGTTTATTTATAACAACACATATCTTGTATTTGAGGGGTATTATTTTGGTTAATACTTATATTATTTTGCACACCTTTAGATTTTAATTTACATTACTAATTCAAAATCTTCATCCTTAGAATCTCTATCCTGTCTATCCATTAATGCACCAAGCATTAATTCTAGTAATCTCATAGCACCTCTGTATCCAAATGTTGGCATATAAGAATGAACGTATCTGTCTAATACAGGGAAACCAATTCTAACTAATGGAATGTCTTCAGCTTTTGCTATATATTTACCATGAGTTCCACCCATTAATAAATCTACTGATTCATTCTTTATTAGTTGATGTAATTCAAAAAGATCAGTATCTTGTTTTGCAATACAGCCTTCAACGCCAAATTCATCAAATAATTCTTTCATTTGCTTTTCAAATATATTGGATGGAGTTCCTGTAATTACATACTTAGGAATCATTCCAAGTTCTAGCAAGAATTTAGATAAAGCAATTAGTACATCTGGATCTCCATATAAAGCCACTTTTTTCTTATCATAATATGCATGAGAGTCAATCATTATATCAACTAATTGTCCTCTTTCTTCTTCGATTTCATATGGAACTTCTTGTTTGCTAAACTTGCTTAATTCCATAATTAAGTCATCTGTAGCACCAACACCTATTGGCATTTTTAAAGTTGTATAAGGAACTTTATATAGTTTTTCAAGTGTAGATGCACCTGCTTCAGAAGCAAAGCTTCCAAGCGCTAATGTTTTTTCGCAATCACCTAATTCAATAATATCTTGAATCTTTGTACCGCCCTTTGGATACATATCATATTTTCCAGTCATTGGAGCATCTAAAACTCCACTTGTATCTGGTAACATTGTAAAATCTACCCCCATAAGTTTTAACAATCTCTTTACTTCACGCATATCACCAGGATTGACGAATCCAGGTATTACGCACATTTTCCCATTTTTCACTCCAGTTGTTTTAGATAAACCTTTAATGAAACCTGAAACCATATTAGAAAATCCAGTAATATGTGATCCAACATAACTTGGGGTATTTGCATGTAACACGTATTTTCCTTCTGGAATATCTATATCCTCAATAAAGCCTTTTAAGTCATCACCTATAGTTTCTGATAGACATGTAGTGTGAACAGCAATTATTTCTGGATCATACATATCAAAAATATTTTTTACGGCAGTTTTAATATTACTACCGCCACCAAATACGCATGCACCCTCACTAAATGATGAACTAGTTGCTATAGCTGGCTCCTTAAAATGTCTAGATAGAACTGTTCTGTGATATGAACAACATCCTTGTGATCCATGGCTGTGTGGCATACATCCATGAACTCCAAGAGCTGCATACATAGCACCAACAGGTTGACATGTTTTACTAGGATTAATAGTAATAGCTTCTCTTTTCTTAATTTCTTTAGGAGTTAAATCTAACATTATACCTCACCTCCAAATGTTCCTTCTAAAATTGATTCTGTTTTCCATGGAGCTACAGTGTATCCCCATGCTGGTGTATATAAACTCATAGTTAAATCTCTACCAAAGTTTACAGCACCTCTAAATCCTGCATAAGGTCCGCTATAATCATAGGAATGTAATTGTCTTGATAATACGCCACCTTTTTGAATTATATATTTATCCTTAATACCTGAAAAGAACATATCAACTTTTAATTGTTTAATAAATTCCTCAGTTTCAAAGTGATTTAAATCATCAACTACAATTGTACCTTTCTTCATATCTTTCATCATACCTGGATAGTATTCTAAATTAATGATTTCTTTCTTTAATTCTTCTAATTCTTCGTCAGTTTTTACTGGTCTGTATTTATCAGCAATCTTTTCTACTTCTAATACTTCAATGTTCTTTAAATCTGCATCTTCAACTATAGTTGGTATAACTTCTCTACCTTCATAGTCATCTCTATGAGCAAATTCAAAACCTGCAATTAATGTTTCTACACCTAAATCATTTAATAACATTTGATAATGATGAGACCTTGATCCCCCAACATATAAACCTGCAGTCTTTCCAGTAAGCTTACCTCTATAATATTCCATAGGTTCTTTAAGCTCTTCAAGTTCCTCTGCTATTACTTTTTCAGTTTTAGCTGTTATTTCTGGATCATTGAAGAATTTAGCCATATCTCTTAAAGTTCTTACTGTACAATCAACACCTATAAAATCAACTTTTATCCATGCAGTTCCATATTGAATTTTCATCATTTCTGCTATATAATTAATTGAACGGTGGCACTGAACTAGATTTAATTCTGCACAATGAGCTTTGCGTAAATCGTCAATACTACAATCACCAGTCATGACAGATATTACTTCATAGCCTATTTTATCAAGAATTCTTTCTATTTCCCAAGCGTCACCACCTATGTTATATTCTCCAAGAATATTAACAGTGTGCTTGTTTGTTTTGTATTCTTGCGTACCTATTACTGATTTAATAAGTTTGTTATTTGCAATATGGTGACCAGCTGATTGTGACACACCTTTGTATCCTTCACAAGGAAATGATATACAGTCAATTCCATATAATTTTTTTGTTTCTTCTGCAACAGCTGGAAGGTCATCTCCAATTAATCCAACTGGACATGTTGCACATATAAATATTGCTTTTGGATTAAATATATCTACAATTTCCTTAATTGCTTGTTTTAATTTCTTTTCTCCGCCGAATACTATATCACTTTCACCTAAATTTGTACTAAAACAATATTGAATAAAACTCCCATCACCTTTTTGTGGTAAAGCCTTATTTCGTCTTGTTCCCCATGAATAATATCCACATCCTATTGGTCCATGAGTTAAAACTACAATATCCTTTAATGGTCCAAGAACAACTCCTTTACATCCAGCATAACAACATCCTCTATGTGTCATAACTCCTGGTATAGTTCTTCTATTTGCATCTATCTCCTGTGTTTCTTGTTCAAGTTCAAGCATATGTTTTTTTCTATTTTTGTAGACTTTTGCACTATATTTGTCTAAAACGCTATCTACTTTACTCATTTTTTCACCTCCATATATTAGATGGCTTCATCGCCTGCTTGTCCATCTCTTACTCTGTATACTTCTTCAACTGGTATTACAAATATCTTTCCATCTCCTGGAGTTCCAGTCGAATTCACATCAATTATTGTATCTATTACTGTTTTTACTTCTTCATCTTTTACTACTAATGTAATAAATCTCTTAGGAATTAATCTTCCTCTTTCTGATAAGTTTTCTCCATATGGTGTTGGTGGTATTTCCCCAGCTTCCATATAAGCTTCAACTAAAGCCTTATCTATAGATTTTTTACCTCTTCCAAGTACTTTTCTGCAAGTAATTGATGGGAAACCAGCTTCAGCAAGTGCTTCTTTAGTTTTATTAACTTTATTCAAACGAATAATACACATAACTTCTTTCATAAAGCTACTCCTCCTAATTTTATAATAATGCTTTCCCGCTACTTACAGTGTATGCTTCTTCAACTGGTGAAACAAAGATTTTACCATCACCAAAAGCACCTTTTTCTCCTGTTCTAGAATTTCTCATTATAACTTTTATAACATCATCTTTATCTTCATCTTTAACTACAATTAAAAGCATTTCTTTAGGTAATTCATCATAATGAATTTCACCTACTTTAATTCCTTTTTGTTTACCTCTTCCATATACGTTCATCTTTGTTACCTCTGGAAACCCCGCATCCAATAATTCTGAAAGTACAGTGCTAACCTTTTCTGGTCTTATTATTGCACGAATCATATACATATCTCTCTATCTCCTTTTATTATATATTTTGCTTTTAGATGTTATTTATTTTGAACATATACATTTCAAATTTTTTATCCTAGATATCCATTAGGCCATATTCCATTAAGATTTCTTCTAATCTTTCTTGTTTCATTGGCTTTGGTATAACAAATAATTTATTATTTTCTATGTTTTTAGCTAATGTTCTGTATTCATCAGCTTGATCAGCTTTTGGATCAAATTCTATAACTGTTTGCTTGTGTATTTCAGCTCTTTGAACCATGTTATCTCTTGGGACAAAGTGAATTAATTGGCTTCCAAGTTCTTTTGCAAAAGCTTCTAATAAATCTAATTCCTTATCAACTTTTCTACTGTTACAAATGATACCACCTAATCTAACTCCACCTGTTTTAGCATATTTTTGAATACCTTTTGAAATATTGTTAGCTGCATATAATGCCATCATTTCTCCAGATGCAACGATGTAAATTTCTTGTGCTTTACCTTCTCTGATTGGCATTGCGAAACCACCACATACAACGTCTCCTAATACATCATAAAATACATAATCTAAATCTGGTGTATAAGCTCCTAATTGTTCAAGCATTCCTATTGAAGTAATTATTCCTCTACCTGCACATCCAACTCCTGGTTCTGGACCGCCTGATTCAACACATTTAATTCCACCATATCCTGATTTTAAGATTGCATCTAATTCAATTTCATCGCCTTCTTCTCTTAAAGTATCTAGAACTGTTTTTTGTGCTAAACCTCCAAGAACTAATCTTGTGGAATCCGCTTTAGGATCACACCCTACTATCATTATTTTCTTTCCCATTTCAGCTAAAGCTGAAGTTAAATTTTGTGTGGTTGTAGAT
>JAEZKY010000197.1 GCA_023435985.1 Bacillota bacterium
ACCATACATCAAATACTTTTTCAGAGCTAACATGCCTATTGTATATATTCTCTAAATTTTCTTTTATTTTTATATTTAGATCTTCCCACCCCTCTTGATTCCATAACCAATAAGCTTTTGCATAAAAGTCTACAGCCTTATCTGATTCTGTTGGATTATTATATGCATCTCCTAGGTTGTAATAAGCGATGGGTACCCACATGCTATCATGTGAACACCTTTTTAAGATTAACTGATAATCCACTATTGCCTTATCTACTTCATCATTTTCAAAGTATATATTACCTCTCAGAGAGTAAGCACGCATTAAATCATAATAATCCTTACCCTGATACTCCTCTAGAATATTAATACACATATTTTGCTTTTCCAAAGATTTTTCTGCGTCACTGTACCTAAAATAAAAAGAATATGTACTATATAAAATTGAATCCACAAATTTATATTTATACAAATCTTTGTTTATCTTCAAAGCCTGGTTTATATAATAATCACATTTTTTCATGTTATCAGCTGCGTAACAAGCTGTTGCTAATGTTTCATAATTAAATATTCCAATAAACTGATTAGAACCTAAAAGTAATTTTTCTTCTTTCAATAATTTCTTTGCATCAGCTATTATTTTTACAAATTCTTCTTTTTCATTTAATTGATCAGCCAGTAGATTTGATTTTATAACTAATTTTATTATAGGATTATTTACTTGCATTACTGACGCTTCCCTAAGATTACTTGATGCTTCAGCTTTTTTTTCTAAATAATATTTACATTCAGCAATATTATTTAGTATACTAGCTTTCTCTTCCTCATTATTAGCCATTTCTAAGGCATTGTTAAAGTAATCTAAAGATACATTAAATTGTCTAAGTCTTAGATATGCAATACCTAAGGCGTTTTTAATATTTACATTCTGTTTCATTTGTTTTAACTCAAAAACTGCAGATTCTATATTATCTGCAGTTCCTTTTAATTGAGTTATAACCTTTTTATAAGATTCTTGTTCTGTTTCTTCGCAAAGTATTAATATTCCATATTCATCCATTATATAATAAGTATCATCTACTGGTGATGTTTCATTTTTTTTATTACAGCCAGCTAAAAATAATATTAATACTAAAAATAATATTTTAAAATATTTCAATTGTAACCTCCACTAATAATTAGAATTTAGATCTGCTATAGATTGGGGTTCTGCCCACAAAAGACCAATTATGGCTTTCCATGCAATTGATTAATATATTTATTTAATTCTTTCTTTAGTTTCCTGTCATTAATTAAAAATACTTTGCTATCACTTTTTATAACCGTCTTTCCAACAGGAACAAAAGCCTCATCGGATCCTTGAGGTACAACAATAAATTTATCGGCCGATTTTCCCACTTTCCCCCAAAAACTCCCTGACACAGGGCAATTATCAAAGCAAAGATAAATACGGTAAAACTCAAATTCATCGTCCTTAAGTTCTTGTGTGGAAATCTGTAAATTGAGATTCTTTGATGTTTTTACAATTAAGTTTATTGCTCTTTCATTTAAGAAATCACCTTCATATTTCTTGATTTTTTTATTTTATTATTCGAAAAATCAATCCCCGACAACTTCTTATATGTAAATTCCACCTCTTTTATAGCCTTTTTTACTGATCTCACCGCCTTAAAATAACTTCTAGTTAAACTATTATATTGTTTTTCTGTTACCCTAAAATAATATAAATCCTGATTCTCATCATAGAAAGCCTGCTTTCTCATATGTTCGGTTAATTCATCCTGGTTATATTGATCTACATATTGAGGTAATGACACCATAAAAATACAGCTGTCCTTTTGGGTCTCAAAATCCCTGTAACCCTCTGTTTTAAACCATAGAAAACAATCATATTCGCCTTCTTCATCCAACATAAAAAATGCATCTTTTGCATTTCCTGAATAACTAATTTTTTTAGTTCCCATTAAAAATATATATGGAGTTTCATACTTTTGCCATAAAGTAAATAAATCTGACTCTTTATCATAGCTAATAACGTAAGTGAAGCTTGAATTGTCCGATATGCACAGTTCCGGACTTTCATCACCATTTATATCAAAAAGGTAATAGGTATAATTATTGGGATCGTACCTGCCAAGGTCAACATCTATAGAAAAGTATCCATATTCATTTAAATAAAATTCTTCGCCGGTTTCCTTTTCAGTAAACATCGCTTCATTTTTTAACAGCCTGCAAAATTGCTTTTTATACAGATTATATTCTTCTACATTGCCGGTATTAAAAGAAACATTAAAGTTCAATTTATTATAGGCTGCCTTAATCTTTAAATATGTTTCACTGTCAATATAATTAACATTTTGATATTTAGAAATTATCATGTTATCTGGAGACGATTTAATCGCCATTAATTCTTCGTAATCAAAGGGTTTTGGCGCATTTTTACGCAAATCATCAAATGGCTTCTTCATCATTTCCCACTGTTCTTTTGTAACGTCTGTTCTGTTGCTGGTGGTATTCAGTTTATCAGGCCCATCTGGTAAACGCATCTCGACAGCAATTGAGTACTCAAAATAAGGCTTTTTCGTTTCATCTGGTATAATAACATCTCCCATATAATCCTTAAAAAAAGTGATAATAGTGATAGGTTCACCTGATATATCAATAACTTCATAAAAGATCGCTGAGCTCGAGGCTGAGCTTGAAGCCATCATAACCTGTCCGTTTCCTAAAATCTCTGTATAGATATGAGAATCTAATGCCGGACTTAAAGTATCTGTATCTTCATCGTAATAATATGTCAATAATACATTTGTTGGGAACATGATTCCTATATCTAACTTTTTATCTCCATTAATATCAACAACAAAAAATTTACTATCTGACAGCATCTCCTTATAGTAGACTGAAACCTCATCCGAAAAATGATGTTTTGTCCCGTTCTCTTTTATTGCTATATCATCCTGGATTAAACGTATTAATAACCTTTTGTAAAAATCTTTACCCCGATCTACGTCAATCATCAGGACTTCATTATCGCTCTTTTCCCTTAAAGTGCAAGAGGTCATCACAAACAGAACAGCTGGAAACAGAAATATAATAAGAGCCACTACAGTGCTCATCTTTTCTATTTTGTTAATTTCATTATACATTCCATCTCCTGTTCTATAAAATCAATTTTCCATTTCTCATCAACCGAAAGATTAAATATCAATCTACAAGTATTCGATGCCTTTCCTTCCTAATACCTGCACTTTTTTCTCCTCCCTTTTGAATTTCTTCAATTATGCTGCGCATGGAGCGGTAAATTAATTGATTATTTCTAACTGTCTCCATCCTGATTCCACTCCGCTTACTGATATAGGAAGCTAAAACATGAACCGGAATTGTCCCAGGCTGGGTC
>JAEZKY010000285.1 GCA_023435985.1 Bacillota bacterium
ATATGATGTTATCTTTGTTATTATATTCAACCAAAGGACTACTAAAGAAATCATAAAAACCATTAGGTATATGCTCTACGTTTATTGGCCATGTTTTATCAATTATTTCTTTTAGATTTTTGGATTCTACAGAAACCATACTATTATTATTTAATAAGTTAATCATACGCTCATTAAAAGTTATTCTGCTTAACCAATGTCTATTTAAGTCTAGCTTTAAGTAGATTTTTCCATTGGGATTAATTGAGCGAAATCTTTCCATCATATTTAAGTTGAAATCATAAAGACCAATAAACATGAGTATATCAGTTTTTTTCAATAATGCGGTGACTGAATTTTCATCGTCCATAAAATTAAGATTAATGTCTTTGGTTAATGATTCGTCATAATGCTCTTCGTTTTTATCACATAAAATAGAAACTTCATAATTCAAATGTTTTTGAAAAACATAAGGAATTAAGCCAACATCTTTCGTAAGATGAAAATTCTGTAGTCCAGGCCAATATAAAGTAAAATGTTTTTTCATATTTACCTCCAGTACTAGTTAATAGTATATTTATTTTTATATGTAATAGAAAAACTCAAGGTTAGTAACCTCGAGTTTAAATTATTTTTAATTCTAGATTTTGCAAGTAATTAAAGAATAATTTTCTATGATGAGATAGATAATTTATATTAGATTTTGCAAAGTTTAGAATATTAGTTTAGTATTAAATTATAGCAAAATCTAAAGTGTTAATCTGTTTTTGGTATTGTTATTAGCAGCATGAACTTGTTCCACAAGCTACTATTGCGCCTAAAGATGCATTATTAATACTTAAAGTACCAACAGTAACTGCACTAGTAACAGTTGCAGTTACTGTATAGGTGCAGCAATCATCACAAGAACAAGAATCGCAATCACAAACAAAGAAAGAGAATGTTTGCGAAGTTAGTAATGCTACTAAGTTAAATTGCGATGAAGGTCCAATAGGAACTGGAGTGAATTGACCTCTACATTGTTTAAATACTTGGAAGTTTAAAGTTCCTGTAAAAGCAACTGTAGCAATAAGATTACTTGAAAATTCTAGTTTTATACAAGGATTCTTTACGCAAGAAGTATTTATAGTAAGTGAAGTAAGAGGAAAAACTGTTCCTAAAACTGTAGCTGCTGGGATTGTTACTGAGCCAGGTTGACTACATCTTATTAATGTTGGACAAGGTTCCTCATGACAACAAGGTTCCTCATGACAACAAGGTTCTTTTTTACATCCATCATGATGATCACGACATTTTGACATTGAATTCATAAATAAAATCCTCCTTTATTAAAGAAATTTTAATTTCAAATTATTATATTTGTAATTTAAAGGTTTAGCGTTTTTAGTTGTTCTATTATAATATATGAATTTTATGATAGAACGGTGATGCCAATACGTAGTTTTTATTAAAAATACCATAACCTGGAAAATGAAGTTTTGATATATTTTTCAACTACTAAATTTCAGTAGAATTATATTATTTTATTAATTGTAAAAGTTCTAATCATTATCATCATTGTCTGAGAATAGTGGTTCTAAGTTTTGATCTGGATAGAACTTAGGAATTGGAGCTCTTTCAAATCTCTCACATGGATCTTCCTCAGGTTCTTCTTCGCATGGTTCTTTTGGAACTGGACAATAGTCATAAGCAGGGATAAGGAGTTGTACAATAAGCTCACATTTTACGATAATATAGTATCCCAAAGTTATATCTAAAACATCGTTTCCGCTTTCATCTTCTAGTAATTCGCCATCTAAGGCGTCAGCAACCATTTCAAGTTTTATTATATTGGAGTCCAAATCTTGTGCTTCTTGAACAGGTGTAGAACTAGCAGAAATCTGAGCTATAGAATCAGGACAATAGAATTTGCCAATTACGTCTATTCTATTAATTTCATATAATTCACTTTTGTTTACACCATTAGCGTCAATATAGTCGGCATAGAAAGAAATCCTATAAGAAATAACTATCTTTTTGAAACCAGGTTTTCCCTGAAGTGGAATTTTATCCACAGAGAGTAATGTTAAATTAAAATCTCTACTACCAATATATCTTTTTGGATCTGTCAATGGGTTACTTCTTAATTCTGAATCTGTCGTATTTGTATCAGGACCTTCGCCGTATACAAGGCATCTTTTTATTAAGCATTGATCAAAAATCTTAGGTACTTCAATGCAGACTAATTCAGATGGATCAGGTAAACGTCCCTGTTTATTTACAAGACCCGGACGTGGAGAAAATTTTTTTAGGTTAACGGGCATATAAATTCTCCTCCTCTCTAAAAATTATAGGGATGTAAGTTTATTTAATACTTACAATGCATTATATGTAGGAATATTAAAGTGGTGAAAATAAAAAGAAAGTTTATGACAATTTTTTATTTTAGTAGATGTAATAATAAATTTTTTCTAATAATATAATTTTATGAGGGAGGTAATGAGGATGAGTAGTGTATATCCTTGGATATATGTTGATTATAGAGATAATATATGGAGCTTTTTTCAAAATGATAATAAAGAATTACATTATAACATTATGTACGGAGAAGGAAAATGGACAAAAGAAACTTTGATTGATAAGGATGTATTAGAGTTTGCTGTTCATGTTGAAGAAGATGAGACAATTCATATAGTATATACGAACATAAGGGGAGAGTTAAAATATTGTACAATGAAGGATAAGCAGTGGGTAGGAAAGAAACTATATGAAATAGAACGATATGAAACTGAAATACAGAATTTAAAAGTTAATATTATTGGAGCTGAGATGCATATTTTTTATTTATTAGTAAACAATGATGGCAGTGATCATGCCGTATTAATGCATTGCATATGGAACGGGAAAGAAATAAAAAATGAAACATTGTATGATATTATCTTGACTCATAGCATGAGAGACCATTATACAATAAATATTAATGAAGATATGAATATAGAAATATTCTTCGTTACAGATGAGGGTGACGAATCATCATTAAATTACAGCATCTGTGAAAATAATAAATGGTCTCCTCAAAAAAGGCTCTATGGTATTCAAGGAGAAGATATTGGCTTTGAAATACTGGTAGATAAACAGAATATTCATGTACTGAATAAATTTAGAGAAGATGCAATATATTTTTTCGATCATGTACGCATAGATATAAATGGGGATATTCAACAATTTAGAGTTTATGAAAGCAGTAAGGAATTGCATGAGCCGATATTATTTATTGAAAGCAGTAAATTGTATTGTTGTTGGCTCGAAAGAGATAAAGTATTTTGTGCAAGTTTTAAGGATGAAAGATGGAGTAATCCATTTTTGGTTAATAGAGAAAATGAACTTCCACTTAAGCAATACAATTGTTTTATTTATTCTATTGAGTATAAATCAATTAAAGCACTAAAAGTATATGCGACTGACGAACTAGACCTTTATGTATATATTCCAAGCCAATTTATAGCAAATATGAATGAACCATTAAAATATGAGAGAAATAGAAAAAATGAAGATGCAGATAATAATGAAGCATTTCAGAAATTAAAACTTGAATTATCTCGAATAAGACTAGAGAAGAAAAGTTTAGAAAATAAAATTGAATCTTTAAATATACAATTAAGAAAAAAGCAAAGATTTATGGAAGAATACGAAGAGAGATTTACTAGAGTGTTAGAACAAAAACGAAAGGCAGATGAAAATTATAAGGTGTTTTTAGAATTGCAACAGAATATTCAAAAAGAATTGGAAAGTGCTAATAATCAATTATCGGAAGAAAGAAAGAGAAAAGCTGATATTGAAAATGAACTGAAAAAATGTACTGATGAAAATCTATCAATTAAGAGAGAAGTTGAAAAGGTAAGTAATGAAAATAAACGATTATTTAAAGAACTTGAATTTGAAAGAAATCAAACTATAATGGAAAGATTATTAAAAAAGAAGTTAAATTGAATTTGATAAGAACTTATATAAATATGTAGTTATTTCAAATAAAGTTACCTACATATAATTTGCAATTAGCTATTGTTTTTATAATAAATCATATAAAATAATTTGCTCAAAGCATAGGAGCCAGGACATTTTATTGTATTCTGTGTTTTGAGCGGAGTGAAAGGAATGGATATAGATATGAAAACAGAAGAATATGAGTATATAATGACGTTCACTTCTCATCATAGAGCAATGTATATATATGAACGTTTAATTGCCAGAAAAATCAAGGTGAAACTTGTTAATGCTCCAAATAAAATTAATATTAGTTGTACTCAAGCAATAAAATTTAATGGAGAAGATCTGGAGGGTGTTCAGAAGGAATTAGAAAGGAATAATATTATTCAAACTGCAACCTTTAAAATTGTAAAGGATGGGAAAAACGAAAGTTATGAATTAGTTGAATGAGATGTGATTAACTAAAATTCTTCCATAATTAAATAGAAAAAATGAAACTGCATTAATTAAGAACTATTTAAATGATAATAACATAATATGTATTGGGACAACTTATAAAATATAGTGTATATATTGAAATGGAGGGAATCATATGATAAATCAAAGAATATTGAAGTATGTTGATGATGTAATGTCCCAAATTGATGCCGATGATGAAGATAAAATCAAGATGGAAAATGATCTTATCAGACGTATTTCACGTTCAGATGAATATAGGGATGTTAATGCAGTTGTTGAGAAATTTGGAACTTCAAGAGAGCTTGCCCTTGAAATGATTGCTAAGTATGAGGATGACTATGAAGTAAGTGAAAAACATGATAGAACTTCGTCAGTAAAAGAACACGGAAAGCATAGGCACCATCACCATAGGCCACAAGGACCATATGGGGAATATATGTATGAAGAGAATGAAACTAATATCAAGCTATTGTATATACCACTTATTCAAATATCTTCAGGAACAGAGAGAATACGCTTGCCAATAGCTGATTCTTATTATGAATATGAAGATTAATTAGATTTAAATTTTGTGATATATTAAAGAAAGCTATAGTATATATATAAGATTTGTTAAAAATGAAAGTGTATGAAAAATTTTACATTAAAAATGTAGAATTTCATGCACTTTTTTGCTATATAATTTTAAGATATTGTATATTTTAATTGTTTTATTCCAGTTAATGATTTTTTCACGTTTTATTGAATAATAATTATAGGTAAAGCATATCTTTTAATATGATATATATTTCATAGTGGATATGCCTAAGGAATAATTTTTGAATATATTTAAGCAATGAGTAGGGTGATGGCAAGTCTGTGGTTGATAAAAGAGAAAAAATGATTTATTATGTGTCAAGCTTAGAAAAAGGTACGATATCTATTGTTGATGATGAAGATTATCGTATCATAAAAGAAATTGAAGTTGGTCCAAGACCACAAAATATCATTGTAGATGAACAAAATAATGTGTATATAGCTAGTGATCGAAATAACAAAGTTACACTCATAGATAGTTCATACGATTCTAATAAAATATGGCAGATGCCTAATAATGGGAACATTCAAGTTGATTGCATCACTCAAAAGATTTATGTATGTAATACAGAAGAGGTATGTATTTATAGTTTGAAAAATGGTGAAAAGATAAAAGCTTTAAAAGGATTTACTGCAGCAGATGATTTAGTACTTAATAAAAGTAAAAAAAAATTATTTGTACTGGATGTTTTACAGAATGAAATAAAAGTTTATGATACATCAGATTTTCATTTAGTGAGGATATATAGAAACATAGGAAATTCACCTAAATGCATTTTAATAGAGGAAAGTGAGAAGCATATCTATATTGCTAACAAAGGAAGAGAAAATAGAAATATTTTAATACTAGATATTGTAAGTGGAGATATTTCATATATATATTTAGAAAAGGGATCAGTCATAACACTTTTAGAACAAAATGGAGAAAAGTTATATGCAGCAAACACTGGATTACATAGAATAGAAGTCATAGATGTAGTGAAAAAAGAATGTATAACAAGGATAAAAACTACGTTACCTAAATTGCAAAAGTTTTGCTTATCTCCTGATAAAAAAGTATTGCTTGCAACCAGTAGGGATGATGATGGAAAAGGAGTAATTGATAAAATTGATACAGCCAGTAATAATATTTTGAATACTTTTACTTTAGGAAAAAATGATGGCATTCCATATAATATTGGAGTAATCAATCAGAATAAGTTTCCAGTGAAAAAAGAATCTTTTACATTAATGAATCCAGAAAATAAATTGGAGCAGGAGAATAGAATTACTATACTTGCAAAGAAGGTTTTATCAACATATAGAGAAAGAGTGACTTTTTCAGATGTATCAATTAAATTATACCCTGAAGGAGAAGGTCTTATAAAAATAGAAGAAATTACATTTAAAAAGTGTGTAATCGCAAATGAAAAAACGAATGTAAAAATTATAGATAAAGAACATTCAATATTAGAATATGATTTTTATATCCCTTACGATGTATGGTATGAAGATGAACAAGGACAGAAGTATGTTACTGGAGGAAGAGTACAGGGGACGCAGGAAGCTACGTTATATATACCAGCTTATGCGGAGCAGCGAGGTGTGCAATTTGTAATGGAGTCTTTCACAAAGTTAACAAGTACACCAGTTTTAATAAATAAGAATTTACAATTTAATATAAGTGTTTTGATTTCAACAAGAGCTATCGTAGATGAAATATTATTTATCCCGTCCTGTGAAAATTGTAATAATCTTAATAATGAAGATGAAGTATAAAGAATAACAAATACAAGAAAAGTAATATCCGATTTAATCTATAATATAAGTTTTTAGCATTATATTGCTGTTAAATGTATTTTTATAAGAATAAAATTTTATTGATTAAAACTTGTATGTAATTAGAAAATACTTTTTTATATTAATGATGTATAATTATATAAACGAGTATTGAATAAAGAAAGAAGGTGAATTTAGTTGAGGAAATTTTTTTATAAAGCCTCACTAAAAATTTATGAAAGAAAACATTAGTTTAATTATAAATGAAATGATAAAATATTATGCAAAAGATCCACGAAGAGTAAATCATTTTTTGAAGGTATTTTCTTTTGCTAAATCCATTGGGGAATTAGAAAAATTAGATGAAAAGACTCAAGATATATTAGAAATTGCGGCTGTAATGCATGATATAGGTATAAAACTTAGTGAAGAAAAATATAATTCTTCTGCTGGGAATTATCAGGAAATCGAAGGGCCGCCAGTAGCAAAGGGAATACTTTTAAAATATAATTTTGATGAGACTTTTATAGATAGAGTCTGTTATTTAATTGGACATCATCACACATATGGAGAAATTGATGGAATTGATTATCAAATATTAATTGAAGCAGATTTTTTAGTTAATATTTATGAAGATGAAATCAAAATTCCTCAAATTGAAAGTATTAAAGAAAAGTATTTTAAAACAAAAGCAGGAACAGAATTTTTAATTAATCTATATTTATAAAAAATGAAAGTATTTAGAGCTTGATTATTTTAATTCCAAATATTTTCTTATGAATTTAACATGAGAAAATATCTTGGAATTTTTTTTAGGCACATAAATTTGTTGTTCATTTGATTTTGCCTTACGTTGTAACAAATTAAGTAAAACTGCATAGTATATTAATTAGGAAGCACTAATCTAACAATTAATTAGGAGGAAAAAAGTTATGGGTAACTATGGAGATTTTAATGATAAATTTGTTGGATATGAAGAGAAATTTGAATCTTATCATGAAAAAAAATGCCCACCAGAAGATCCTTGTAAAAAAGCTTATGAGGAAGGTTTCAAAAAAGGACGTTTAGAAGGATTTGAAGAAGGAGAAAAAGCAGGATTCCTTAAAGGTTTTGAAAAGGGTAAAAAAGAGGGCTTTGAGATAGGTTATGAAAAAGGTTTTGAGAAAGGCAAAAAAGAAGGATTCGAGATAGGTTATGAAAAAGGCTTTGAGAAAGGCAAAAAAGAGGGAATTGAAATAGGTTTTGAGAAAGGTAAAAAAGAAGGATTCCAAATAGGCTTTGAAAAAGGTAAAAAAGAAGGAATCGAAATAGGTTATGAAAAAGGTAAAAAAGATGGATATAAATTATTTAAAGAAAAAGTATTATGTTGCTTAGAAAAATAGAAAAATTTTAATTTTCTAAATAATAAAATGATCATGAGAATAGAGTCAATAAAAAATTATTTAGTATAGGAAAATTAAAATAATTATAAATGGAGATAGTATATGTAAGCTGCAAATACTATCTCCTGTTGTATAGGAGATTCATTTTTATTATTTATAAATTTACTTACCAAGATTAAATGGTTGTAAAAAATTGGATTAACTTTGATGGATTACCTAAATCTTAGTAACAAATTATAAATTCTTGAATATTATTTATTATATAGATGAGTAAAATTTATCTAAAAAATTATTTTTAGGAGGGCTTTATTAATGAAAAAGGCAATAGACAGTTCAAGTCTTGCAGAAGTAATTGATAGAATATTAGAGAAAGGGATAGTTATTGACGTCTGGGCAAGAGTATCATTAGTAGGAATAGAATTACTAGCTGTAGAAGCAAGAGTAGTAATAGCTAGTGTTCGTACTTGGTTATGCTATGCTGATGCTGTAGGCCTATTAAAACCTCATCATCATGAAGAGGATGAACTTGCAGTTATCTAATTGAAAATAGCTACAAGCCATGAGTAATGGATTCTTTGCATTAAGGCGAATATAAAGTCATGCCCTAATGCAAAGAACTTTTTATTTTCAACAAGTAACAAATTTTGGAAATTTCTATATTATATACAATGTGGGTAAGTAAAAGCTTTTCTATATATTTTTTGATAAAACATTTAGGAACAGATAACAATTTTTTGAATATTATTTATTATATAGATAAGTTATATTTATCTAAAGAATTATTATTGGGAGGAAATGAATAATGAAAAAGGCAATAGATAGTTCAAGTCTTGCAGAGGTAATTGATAGAATATTGGACAAAGGAATAGTTATTGATGTTTGGGCAAGAGTATCACTAGTAGGTATAGAATTATTAGCTATAGAAGCAAGAGTAGTAATAGCAAGTGTTCATACTTGGTTAGTTTATGCTGATGCTGTTGGTTTATTAAAACCACATCATTATGAAGAAGAAGCGCTTGCGTAAATGACAAATTCTTTGCGTCAGATGAAATTTTAAATTACATCTGATGCAGGGGACTCATATTATAAATATGAGGAATTTTTAAAAAATAATGAATAAATAAATTGGTATATTTTAATTTATACTGCAAATGAAAGTATTTAATGATTAGGATTGTGAGTGAAAGCTATATACTTATCTGAAACAAAAAAGTAATACTTTATTATTTTTTTGTTTCGGATATTGGAGTAATATCAGTAAAACAGGGAGGTTAACATGGAAGAGCCTAAGTATTTTGACATTGATTTAAATGAAAATTATGTTGAAACACAATATATAAAAGAGCTAACCGATAGAGTCGGTAACTATCTAGAAACAGGATTTCCGGTTCACTTAAGAGGTGCTGCAGGTGTAGGTAAAACCGCGCTTGCTTTTCATATTGCTCAAAAAATAGGAAGACCTATAGTATTTATGTGTGGAAGCGAGGATTTTAGTAATCTTGATTTAATCGGAGGATATTTTGGAACTAAAAGATCATTAATTGTAGATAATTACATTAGTTCGGTTTATAAGCGCAAAGAAGAAGCAAAGAAAGTATGGACAGATGGACGGCTAGCTACCGCATGCAAAGATGGATATACAGTTATTTATGATGAATTTACAAGGGCAAAACCAGAAGTAAACAATGTACTCCTATCAGTACTGGAAGAGCAAATGATAGATATACCAAAATACTCATCTGAAAATACTTATTTAAAAATTAATCCCAATTTTAGAATGATTTTTACAAGTAATCCGGAAGAATATGCAGGCGTATATAAGTCAGCAAATGCACTTATAGATAGAATGATTACCATAGATATTAATGATATGGATATTAATACTGAACGATTAATTATAGCTTATAAATCTGGAATTAGTGATCATAATGCTAGAATAATAACTAATATAACAAGATATATAAGAAATAGTTTTAAAGAGAGGAATTGGTTATCAATAAGAGGCAGTATAATGCTCGCAAAAATTGTAAAAGGAATGGATTTGGAATTAAATCCTAATAATGAGAAATTCAGAAAAGTTTGTAGGGATGTATATAATTCATCAAGCAGTATGTTAGGTATAAATACTTTGGAAAAAGAAAAATATAATTTATTGATTGATAAGGCCATAAACAACGCTTTTAATATTTAAAAAAAGTGTAATTAAATTCAATGTATATAAATAATATATCAATAGAGCATGAAATTCATTTTATATCTTAAAATATAATTATACAAGGAGGAATTATATAATGAAAAAGGCAATAGATAGTTCAAGTCTTGCAGAGGTAATTGATAGAATATTAGATAAAGGGATAGTTATTGATATTTGGGCAAGAGTATCGTTAGTAGGTATAGAATTACTAGCGATAGAAGCTAGAATAGTAATAGCAAGCGTTCATACTTGGTTAGTTTATGCTGATGCTGTTGGACTACTTAAAGGTGATTTAGTATCTGCTGAAATTTAATTGAATTATAAAGATATTTTTGAATGGGGTTAAGCTGAATTTGTTCAGCCTAACCTTAAAATTAATTTATAAAGGAGACAAATATATGTTAATGGTGTCAATTATTAATTCTGTAAATAAATTCTTTAAGGAAGTATTGGATGAAGAGTGTAGAATTCTTGGTGTGGTAAAAGATGGAGAAAATTGGAAGAGCACTTGTGAGGTACAAATTGATCCGGAATATACTACTAGAAAAGGTATTGGGGATATGGTAGAAATATATAATGTTTATTTAGATGACAAACAAGAGATAGTAGGGTATGAGATTATTTCTACTCAGAAGAGAGCTATGGAGAATAGTGGATTTATGTAAAGATATTGTTATAATTTTGAAATAGAAATGATAACTACATTATATAACTATGGGCATTAATTAAAAATTGTTTAGAGGGTGGGATATTGATATGAAGAAGCAGGATGATGACAATATAGGTTTGGGATCTATATTTAGAGGACTAGATAAGTTGATAAATATAGTAGGCGATATGATAGAGAATGAAGAAGACGAAGTTGATATAAAAGGTGCATTAAATGATCCAGAGCAAAGTAAAAAAATTACTGCAAATTATGGATTTAATATTAAAATAGGAGGAGAAAATTTTAAAGGACTAAGAGATATTAACACAGCTAATAAAATGAAAGACAATGCTAATAGAGAAAAAGTCATAGAGCCTGCGACAGATGTGTTTGATGAAGAAGAAAGAGTATTAATAGTAATGGAATTGCCAGGAGTTTCTGAAGAAGATATAAAGATTGAAGTTGAAAATAACATATTAAAAATTGAAGCAGAAGTTAATAATAATATTTATATTAAAAATGTAAAGTTATCTTTCACGCCTACAACAGAAAATATCACATCACAGCTAAATAATTCAATATATTCAATAATTATAAATAAGATATCTGAAACTAAATAATGTAGTGATTGGGGTTTGAGAATTTTTTTAATATGGACAATATAAAGAGGTGTATGTATGGATGTCTGATAATCAAAGTAAATATACATTGAAAGTTACTGAAGCATTAATAAAAGATGTTGGAAAGGCAATAGTCAGAATTGATCCTAAGGATATTATTAAAATTGGGGCTGCCATAGGAGATATAGTAAAATTAACAGGAAAAAATATAGCGGTTGCAAGAGTATTACCAATTCATCAACAATATAAAGGACAAGGCTTAGTACAAATGGACGGAATACTAAGGAAAAATGCAGGCGTTGGAGTTGATGAAAATATTGATATAGAGCTGGTTAGCTCTAAAAATGCAAATATAATTGAGCTTAGTTCTATTAGTAAGAAGCAAAATACATTAAATAATGAGGATTTAAAACATATAAAAACTGCAATGGAAGGAATACCTGCATTTAAAGGAAATACTTTACGCGTCAAGCTGTTAGGTTATTCATATCAGGATTATACAGTTATATCTACAGACCCAGAAGGGGCAGTAACAATAAATGAATCTACTATCCTTAAAATTAAAAAAGAAGGGTTAGTTAAGAAAGAAAATGGTGTTTCTTATGAGGATATAGGCGGACTTGAAACTCAAATAGAGAAAATTAGAGAAATGATAGAACTTCCACTAAAATATCCAGAAGTTTTTGATAGGCTTGGCATAGAGGCGCCTAGAGGAGTACTTTTGTATGGATCTCCAGGTACAGGAAAGACATTAATTGCAAGGGCAGTGGCCAATGAGACTAATGTATTTTTTATTCATGTAAATGGACCAGAAATTGTGAATAAATACTACGGTGAAAGCGAAGCAAAGCTTAGGGAAATTTTTGAAAATGCAAGTAATAATGCACCAAGTATTATTTTCTTAGATGAAATAGATGCCATTTCACCTAAGAGAGAAAATTCAAATGGTGATGTAGAGAAAAGAATAGTAGCACAACTTTTAGCGCTAATGGATGGGCTTAAAGACAGAGGACAAGTAATAGTAATTGGAGCTACTAATCTGCCTAATTCAATTGATCCAGCACTTAGAAGGCCAGGACGATTTGACAGAGAAATCGAAGTTGGCATACCAGATAAAAATAGCAGATTGAAGATTTTAAATGTTCATACTAGAGATATGCCTCTTAGTGAAAATGTTGAATTAGAAAAATTAGCAGAGCTGACTCATGGATTTGTTGGAGCTGATTTACAAGCTTTATGCAGAGAGGCAGCGATGACAGCACTTAGGAAGTTCTTCCCGCAAATTGACTTTTCAACATCTAACATACCTTATGGTAAGATTTCAACTTTAAAAGTAACTATGGATGATTTCTATAAATCCCTTCAAGATATTGAACCATCAGCTATAAGAGAAGTGTTTGTAGATATACCAAGTGTAGATTTTAATGATATAGGGGGCTTACAAAGTATAAAAGATGAAATAATCAAATCAATTGTATGGCCAACTCAATATGAAGAATTATATAAAGAATTTGGATGCAAAGCTCCTAAAGGAATTATTTTTCACGGTTTGCCAGGCACTGGAAAGACGCTTATGGCAAAAGCTATTGCGTCCTTAAATAATGCTAATTTTATTTCAGTAAAAGGCCCTGAGCTTTTATCTAAGTGGGTAGGTGAATCGGAAAAAGGCTTAAGAGAAATATTTAAAAAGGCAAAACAAGCAGCGCCTTGCGTAATTTTCTTTGATGAGATAGATTCTATTGTGCCAGCAAGAGGAAGAGTTTCAGATGGAAGTGCTACTGAAAGAATGCTTTGTCAAATGCTAACAGAAATAGATGGTGTAGAAGACTTGAATGGAGTTTTAATACTAGGAGCTACAAACAGATTAGATATAATTGATCCAGCATTATTAAGACCTGGAAGATTTGGCATGACCTTAGAGTTTAAAGAGCCAGCCCTTGAGGAAAGAATAGAAATATTTAAAATTCATTTAAAGGGAAAACCAATTGCTGATGATGTGGATTTGTTTGAACTTGCAGAGTCCACTGATGGTTTTACAGGTGCAGATATAATGGAAGTATGTCAAAAGGCAGCTTTGGAAGCTTTATCTGAATATATATATCATGCTGAAAATGATGATTCGATTAAAGAACCAGCAGTTATTAAATATATACATTTTAAAAATATAATCAGAAGTAGGTGATTAAATGGCATCATTTGGAAAGTATATCTATTGCTTTATTAAAGAAAAAGAAAAGGTGAGTTTTGGAAATTCCAAGTTAGGGAATTTAAATGCACCCGTTTGTACAATTCCATACAAAGAAATATCTGCAGTTGTGAGTGACGTTCCAATAATTGAGTATGATCCAACTAGAAAGAATATACTGGCTTATGAAGAAATTATAGTTAAAGTTATGAAGGAATATACTATCCTTCCAGTTGCCTTTGGAACAGTTGCAAATAGTAAGAAAGATGTAGAAAATATTATAAGTAATAATTATAATGGATTTCACGAACATCTAGAGTTTTTTAAAGATAAAATGGAAGTTGGTCTTACTATAAAATGGAATGATGATTATTTTAATGATGATATAGAAACTGAGGAAATAAAAAAATTAAAGAAGATTGTTGAAGGAAAAGATGAAAATAAAGTATTAAACGAAAAGATACAATTAGGAAGATTAGTTCAGGAGTCAATATTTTCAAAACGTAAAGAGTATAATAATAGCATTTATGAGCCTTTAAAAAAATTTAGTGTAAACAGTAATATTAAAGATAAACTTCCTATTAAGACTGTGCTTATTTCTTATTTTTTAATCAATAAATCTATGGAAGATGATTTTGATAAAAAGGTTGAAGCCTTGGCAGATCAATATAAGGATAAATTACTTTTCAATTATACAGGACCATGGCCACCATATAATTTTGTTGATATAAGTATTAATATGAGTTAGGATAACTTTAACATATTGAAGTATAAAAGCGAGAGTCTTTGGTATTGTTTTCTGAGGTGATAAGAAACGGATAAATTTATTTGTCTATTTTACACCATATTGCGTTAACAAGTTATGCTAATAGTTTGCTATGAGCATAGCTTGTTTTTTGTTTTAAAATTTTAAGAATTAGGGCTTAATGTAGTTTTAATGTCTTAAATATTAATTAATTGTGGAGGAAATAGTATGTGGTTTTTTAATAGGATAATAGATGTGTTTGAGGTTATATATAGAGAGGGCGAAAAAGAAATGTTAGATGAGGGAAAATACAAGGAAATGCTTAATGAACTATATGCAAAGCTGGATAATGGTGAAATAGACGAAGAAACATATGAGAAAATAGAAGGAGAACTACTAAATGTATTAAAGGAAATTAGGGAATATAAAAGGGAGAATCAAATAGTAGATTAGAAAGTGTAATATTTGGTTAAGCATTTGAATATAGATACTGTGAGATTTAAAAAAGGAAGCGATAATATGGTAGAGGCGAGCAGAGACAAAAATGAAAAAGGAAGTTTGGTAGATGTAATTGATAGACTTTTAGATAAAGGATTAGTAATTAATGCAGATATAACTGTATCTGTAGCAGGAGTAGAATTGTTAGGTGTTAAGGTAAGAGCTGCTTTGGCTTCATTTGCTACTGCAGCAAAATATGGGCTTGAATTTCCATCAGGTACTAATACAGAAACAGCTGCATGGAAGGAGACACAAGCTGGTATAGAAACATGTCCTCAATGCGGTAAAGAAGTAAGCAAAGAAGAGCTGCTTAATGAATGTTGTCCATGGTGTGGATGGGTAAGTGCAAAAGCAAGGAGAGGTTTAGAAGAAAAACAAAAAGCAGTGATTCCAGCTTCTAATTAATAGTAGAAAAATAATATTTCTTATGAATGTTAATACCATATGAAATGAAAAGGAGAGTAATATGGAGGAACAATCAAAAAAAAATATAAAATTTTTTATGGATTCTTTAGATGAAAAAAGTAGAAAAATATTATGGTATTTTAGGTGGCATAAACATTGTAGACTCTCCAAATTAGTTAAGCTTATAGATGCTTCTACTGATATGGAGGTTTTATATATTTTGAAAGAAATAATAAATGCTACAGCGCAGGAACTATTAGGAAGGCCAATACTTGAATTTAATGAATCAAAAATAGATCACTTTACTGGTGAAAAAATACTTTTCAGCTGGTGGTTATTAGATTATCCGGAAGATGAAGAGTTATTAGAGATGGGAAAAAATGAACCATTAGCGGATGTTTTCGATGAAGGTGATCAAATAGTTGTCGTTTTTGATATATCACCATCTATACAGGTACTTGAGGAAAAGGTAAGGATAGAACAACGTAATGGTATATTAAGTATTAGATTGGATAAAGCATCTTCAAAGAAATAACTAAGCATATTCATATGTAGATAGCTTAGGGATTATTGCATATTTACAAAATTTAGGAAGTGAAAAGAGGAAATATATGGCGCTTGATATAAATGAGGATAATTTAAAACATGGACTATTAGGATTAATAATGGCATTACTTGAAATAATTAGAGATGCTTTAAAGCATCAGGCACGTGCAAGAATTAAAAGTGGTATTTTAACGGATGAAGAAATAGAAAGATTAGGAAGTGCACTTATGGAGCTAGATATAGCAATTGAAGAAATAAAAGAAGAACAAGGTATTACTGAATCTGTTAAAGGCGTAAGAGATGGGTTAGATGAGATTGTAGATAGTGTTGTAGATAGGCTTCTTAACCCAGAGAGATGGGAAGATGAAGTTGATTAAAATATTAGAAAAAGGCAGGAGAAATTATGGAGTATATTTATATAGCTTTAATTTTACAGGAACTTGGAAAGGAAATAAATGAGATAAATATACAAAAGGTACTTAAAGCACTGGAGGTTGAGGTGGATGACAATAAAATTCAGCTTATGATTTTAACATTAGATATGTTTTCGGGTGGAAACACAAAAAAAAAGAGAAAAAGTGATAAAACGGATGTCTTAGGAAAGTTGGCAAATTTGGAAAATAAATTTGAGGTTGTGCAAAGTTCTATAAAAAAAGCAGATAAGAAAATTGATAAGTTTAATAAAGAGCAGGCACTGGATTCTGAAAGTAAAATCCATGAAGAAGTTAAAAATTCGGCAGAAGTTGAACATATGGAAGCAGTTGAGGACAAGATTACTACACATGAAAGCATTTTAGAAGATGAGGCTACTGATGAAAAATCAGCCTTATATGTTTATGGAATAGGAGATAGTGGAGAACAGGAGAGCTTTGGAGAAATAGGACTTGATAAGGCTGAAGTGTACACAATACCTTATAGAGATATGTGCATAGCAGTACACAAGTGTTTGCCAGAACCATATCAATCCGATGATAATGAGGTGGTGAAAAATTGGCTTTTCACTCAGCAGGAAGTTTTAGATGCTATATGGGAACGATTTGAAGTTGTGCTTCCTATGGGCTTTGATATGATTATTGAAGGAAGAAGTGGAAGGAGTTCTAGAGAAGAATTAAAGGTGTGGATAGATGAAAATTATGATGATTTTCATCAAAAGATAATTAAACTTAAAAATAAAAGGGAATATGGAGTTCAAGTCATGATTGACACAGAAAACTTAAGTACAAAACTTCTAGAAACTAATGAGGAACTTATAAGAAAAAAGAAAGAAATAGATGCTATGCCTCAGGGAATAGCTTATATGGAGAGAGAACAGCTCAAAGATTTAATTAAAGAAAAGATTGAGGAAACAGCTGATTTATATTTTAAAGAGTTTTACAGTATGGTAAAGGAATGCACAGAAGATATTGTAATAGGAAAGACTAAAAAAGTTGAAGGAAATAAACAGATGATCATGAATTTATCTTGTCTGGTTAATAAGGATAAAGTTGTAAGATTAGGAGAAGAGCTTGAAGAAATGGAACATAAAGATGGTGTATCAGTAAGATTTAGTGGTCCATGGGCACCTTTTAGTTTTGTTACACCAGAAAAAAGGGGAGAAGAATGAAGAAAATTGACTTAGAGAAAAATGAAAAAATTATCTTATGGTCACAAGGCTCATTGTGGGTAAGGGATTCTTGGCGGCAAGGTTATTTTTTCCTTACTAGCAAGCGTATAGTTTTCAATAATGTATCGAAAAAAACACTTGAAATTAACCTAAATGACATAATAAAGCTCAAAATAGAAAAGAGAGTATGGATTTTAGGAGTTAGGATAAAACAACTATGCGTAGACTTCGAAGATGAACAAGGAAATAAGCGGGCATTTATAGCTTTAGGAAAGCCTAAAACATGGAGCAATGCAATTAAGGATAGTATGACACTATCGATAGCAGAGAGGGGAATTTGGAATGGAACCGACTCGGAGTCCGCAAACAACACTTACTGACTTATTAGATAGAATTCTTGATAAAGGTATTTTATTGGATACAGATATAATCATATCTGTATCAGGAATACCGTTACTTGGTGTGAATCTAAAGCTTGCCTTAGCTGGTATAGAAACAATGCTTCAATATGGAATTATGAAAGATTGGGATGAAGCTCAACGTGCCATAGCTTCAAAAGAAGAACGAGAATCAGCACCACCATTAACAACTGATGAATATGTCATTTTTTCTACTTTCGGAACACATTGGTATAGTAAGGGAATATATGAATGTTGGAGACCTGGAACCATATATATTACAAACAAACGATTGTTTATGTTTAGAAAATTGCCAGCTGAAATTTTATTTCAAACATATTATGAAGACATAAAGGCAATTGACATAAAAGAAAAACCACATTATACCGGTATAGATAGGAAGGAAATTTATCTTTTATTAAAGGAAGACGAGGTAATGCCTTTGCATTCAAATGATGTTGAAAAACTAAAAGAAGCAATAGAAAATACATTAAAAACAAAGGGAATTATTTTAGAAAATAGTATTGCTGTTCCAGATAAAAAAGAACCAATTGGGGAGTATTTGCAGCAAGAAGAGAATTTAATTGATGATGATAAATTATGGTATCTGATGTCTGAAAAAGTTAATGGGAAAATTGAAAATCAGTGGAAAGCAGGTCACTTGTATCTTACAGATAAAAGGCTTTGCTGGTGGTATGAATTTGATAAGAAAATGCTTTTTGATGTCCAGACAGATAAAATTGTTAATGTTACCATTGAAAGTGGTACTTTAGGAAATACATTAGTAGGCGAAAAGTCTATTTTTATATTATATAGAAATAAAAATGAAAATAAGGTGGCTTGTTTTTCTGGTAATGATGAAATTATAAGAAAGTGGAAGAGAATTCTTGATGAACAAGTGAAGGAATATGAATCTCCACAAAGTATCGAGACTTGTCCTAGATGTGGCAAAAAATCCAATAGAGATAAATTGTTAAAGGAAGGATGCTCGAGATGTGGATGGGTAAGTCACAGAATTAATAGAGCAAGAATTGAATAATCCTTCGTATTTTGATTTATTATACACGAAATTGAAGAATTTCTAATGCTGAAAGCTAGAATATATAGCTTTCAGCTTAAAAAATTACATATATTATAAGTAAAATTATTTTTTTGAATCAAAGCTGGAACATCTTGTTTCAGAATATAATTGAGCTCCATAACCAGATACACTTATAGAGTCTAACTCGCAAAGCTTGTTATAATTATGGGAACAACTTTGGACATTACAGGTTAAAGCGTCACATTGGCCACTTGAATTTGTATTATTAGTTAAATCGCTATATAAATATTCATGTAAAAATGCACCGCAACAGGTTCCACGTTCAGTGCTAGCGGATACACCGCCAATATCCACTCTATTTGAATAGCAAATGCCGGAATTATTATGTGAACAATTAGTTACATCACAATTGATTTTTTGCATAAAAAACACACTCCTTAATATAAGTTTAATCTAGTTATAATATTATTTACTAAAATATCTATCAAGTAAGCCCTTAAACGCTTTACCATGTCTTGCTTCATCTTTACACATTTCATGAACTGTATCATGTATTGCATCTAAATTATTTTCTTTAGCTAAAGTAGCAAGCTTTTTTTTACCTTCGCAGGCACCATATTCAGCTTCAACTCTGGCACTCAAATTAGACTTAGTATCAGGGACTACAACTTCGCCTAGGATTTCTGCAAATTTGGAAGCATGATCAGCTTCTTCGTAAGCAATTCTTTTGTAAGCTTCGGCTACTTCAGGATAACCTTCACGATCAGCTTGACGAGACATTGCTAAATACATACCAACTTCAGTACATTCCCCCATGAAATTAGCCCTTAAACCTTCTAATAGTTCATCATTAAGGCCAGCTGCAATTCCAATTCTATGCTCATCAGCAAAATTTAATTCATCAGTCATTTCTTTAAATTTGTCAGCACCAGCTTTGCATATTGGGCAAACATCTGGTGGTGTATCACCTTCATGGATATATCCACACACAGTACAAATAAATCTCTTCATCTAAAATTCCTCCATAAACCATTATTATATTTTTAAGATTTTATATTGGCCATTATATAACCTTAAATTAGTATTACCATTTGGAATTAAATTATTAATGTTTATTTAATTTTTTATGAGTCTAGTAAGTAACTATATAGTGCACTTTTTCATAGCATAATTAATAAACAAAATTATTTTAATTGGCGCAGCTGATTAAGATATAATGGGGGATTAAAAAATGAGAGGAATTATTTTAGCAGGTGGTTCTGGAACCCGCCTTTATCCGGCAACAAAAGCAATATCTAAGCAAATGATACCGGTTTATGATAAGCCCATGATTTATTATCCAATGTCGGTATTAATGCTTTCTGATATTAAAGATATTTTAATTATCTCAACTCCTAGGGATATTAATAGCTTTAAGGAGCTATTTAAAGATGGAAAAGAATTTGGATTAAATATAGAATATGCGGTTCAAGAAAATCCGAGTGGTCTTGCTGAAGCATTTATTATAGGCGAAGAGTTTATTGGCAATGACAACGTGGCAATGGTGCTTGGAGATAATATTTTTTATGGACAAAGTTTTTCAGAGCATTTGAAAAGAGCTGCAAGTTTAGAAAAAGGGGCATATATATTTGGATATTATGTTCAAAATCCTAAAGCGTTTGGAGTTGTTGAATTTGATGATAGTGGCAAGGTCATTTCTTTGGAAGAAAAGCCAGAAAAGCCAAAATCAAAATATGCAGTGCCAGGA